>PLZP01000106.1 GCA_003152215.1 Acidimicrobiaceae bacterium
GGGTGCGGGGGCATCGAGGCACGGAGTCCGGTGCTTACACCTCCGCCCAAAACCTTCTTCGCTCGTTCCCACCGAGCAAGAGATTCCGGCCATTCCAATGGAGGAACGCGCGTGGTGTCAGTCATGTGCGGTCACGTTCACTAATGAAAATAGTGGCCGCGTCAATCTGCTCCACCGTGCACTCGGACGCATGGCGACCGGTCTCCACATGCAGACCTGTCATGAGTCCCCCGCAGCGCAAGTCACGAAGAAGGTATGAGCGCGGTACGGACGTACGCGTCTGGTGATTCCATGAGCTGGTGAAAAATGCGCTCACCATCGTCGAGCGGCACCGCGTTCACCCAACGCTCGTCGACGAGCCCGACGGTCTGGACGGCCTTGGCGAACGCGTCATCGACGTACGCGAAACTACCGAGAACCGAGATCTCACGCCTTGCAAGGTCGCGACCATCGATTGGAGTGTCCCCGTCGTGAAGACCTTCCCACAGCGCTCGCCCACCAGGGCGTAACTGACGGATACTCGCTGCGCGCGTTTCATGAGCACCGACGGCGTCGACGATCACGTCATATTCGCCGTCAAGGTAGTCGACCACCATAGGGACGCCCGCATCGAGAGCCGTGCCGCGGCGTGCTCCAGAGACGTCGGCGAGTGTTACGTGTTGCGCCCCGCTGTCCAGAGCGACGAGTGCGGTCATGAGACCAATCGCGCCTCCTCCGATAATCCCGATGCGCGAGGACGGCGTTGCCTCGCTCAACTGCCAGAGGTGCCACGCGTTCGCCAGCGGCTCAATGAGCACCGCCGCGAGCACTGAGGTCCCCTCGGGAAGTTCGTGGATATTTTTGATTGGCACGGCGACTTCCTCGGCGAAGCCGCCACTGCGATGTACTCCTATAAGCGCGCGGTGACGACACAAATTCTGCTGGCCGGCCACGCAACGGTCACAGGTTCCACACGTGACAAGTGGGTTGACGGCCACTAACTGACCACTGTCGGCACGAACACCTACGAATTCGTGACCCATGATCAGGGGCACCTTGCGACTCGGGTCATTGTTCTTGACGCCGCCAAGTTCAGAGCCGCAAATTGCGGCGGCGCGCATCAGAATGATTGCTTCGCCATCGACTGGTGTCGGCGCTGGCTCTTCGCGCACCACCAGTTGCTGGTTTCCCAGATAGACCAGAGCTTTGATGGATGCCTCCTCCAGTTAAGTGACGCACTGCCTCTCGTGAGGCACTCGTCGTGTCTCGAGCGCAATCACTTTCATCGCCTTATCGTCGTGTTACTCACTAGCCAGAATGACAACGTGCTCCTACCAAGGAACAGTCAATTCCGGCTAAAGCACTGCGAATTTAATGAAATGAAAGTGACTTTCATTTTTAATGCTAACACCGAGCCCTCGAACGCGCAACCACGGCGTCGCTACGAAACAAGACGGGTCGGCGCGTCGATGTCCATGGAACAAATGGCGCGGGTGTCTACTCAGAGGTATCGAATGAGACGAACCTCGGTCCCTTCGTATCGAGCATCTAGAGGTCCACGTTGACTTTATCTTCGTGGCTGGATTTACCTCCAGACATGAAGATGATGGTCAGACGTGCAACGACGATGCCGTGAAGTTTCCTAGTTCCTTGGAGAGTCCAGCGGCGGCGCGCGCAACGCTTTCGCCAAGACCGCGCTCAATCGCCAACCGGATCCTGTCGGTGGGTCCAGAGACACTAATGGCGTACCGGGGGAAACCAAGGGAGTCTTGACTCGCCGCGGCGACGCACATCAACCCCAACTCCGATTCTTCGTCGTCGAGGCTATAGCCACGCGCGCGCACCCGTCTGAGGTCTTCTAGTAGTTCGTCGAGGGATGTGATGCTCCGCTCGGTGAGCTGTTTCATCTCGGTTTGAGCCTGAAGGCGAAAAACCTCTTCTGTAGGCAAGCACGCGGCGATCGCCTTTCCGAGGCCGCTACTGAACATATAGTCCTGCTCCCCCACACTCGCGCCACGTCGGATTGCGCTCGAACTCTCGAGCGACTTGATCACGATCACGGCGTCGGATTGAAAAATTGCGCAGTTCACGGTCTCGTCGTATTCGCCCAGTAACGCCTCCATATACGGCTGAGAAATCCGACCGATGTCGAGGTTCGCCACCGCGCTCTGACCCAACTGGAAAAGCCGGATTCCCAAGCGGTAACTACCGGATCGCTCGGCCACGAGCCATCCGTGCCCCGTCAGCGCTCCGAGGTAGCGAAACACCGTTGACTCACTCAAGCCGGTCGCGCGCGCCACCTCACTCATGGTCAGTTCCTGGCTTTCCTGAAACAATTCCAGGATTGCCACTACTCGGTTAACAGCTCGAATTGACCCAACGCTCTTAGTTTCTTCTTCCACCACGCGCAAACTCCTTTCGAACGATTTCCGGGCATATCGCGGCCGCCTCTACACCTCACGTTGCCAAGGGCCAGCGCTCGACATCCGCTTCAGCGACCTTACCGCCTGAGGTACTTTGTCCAGGGCATGTGTTCGACCGTGTCGTGAAGAACATACGCGCGGTTCGAAAGCGCTGCCCCGCGGGGCCACTCAGCCACGTGCAACGTTCGTTCGCTTCGTCGATCAACGATCGACAACGCGCTGGAGGAACTGCCGTGTTCGTGCGTGCACGGGCTTCGTTAGGAGGCTCGTCGG
>PLZP01000027.1 GCA_003152215.1 Acidimicrobiaceae bacterium
TGGCCGCGATCGCGCCACTCCTAAAGGCGTCGATTCGAGCGTTTGACAACCAGAACATGAAGTAGAACGCCGCAATCAAGAAATAGGTAGCCACGATCCAGGAAGGCCCCGGTCCGCCGTATTCAGCGACTACGTATTCGGCCGCCATTGTACGAACGTTGCCCAAGCGCCGCAGTGCTTCGTTGGCGCCCACGTCGGCAGACGCTGCTCGAAGGTTGACCCTCAGTTCGCGCCGCTTAGCAATCCGAGACTTTCGTGGCATATTTCGCAGATAGCTGTCGAGGGTCCATACCACACGCTCGATTCGCATACGGTCTTTCCAAGTCAAGGTCAAAGTTTCAGTCATTTCATACTTCCTCGGTAGGTGGGGCAGGTTGGGTGGGTATTGGTTGTGACAGCACCGGGTTAGTCACGTCGACAAAAGCGAGCCAGCCTGTGACCCCCTCCGCGAGCGTTGCGTAGCCGGCCTCCGTGGGTCGGTAGTACTTGCGGGCCGGACCGGAGTGCGACGAAACCAGTCGAGCGCTCACTCGGGACTCGCGTTCAAGCCTGGCCAGAGCTGGATAGACCGTGCCGTCGGATATGTCAGAGAGGCCGATCTCGTGGAGTCGCTGTACGAGTTCGTAGCCGTACGATTCGCGTTGCGCGAGCAACTGAAGGAGGAGCAACGACAAGACGCCCTTCAAGAGTTGCGGATCGTGGGTTGGAGTCATTTGACTAGAGTACACCAGTTACCTGGCATAGTCAAGTAGCAAACTAAATTAGTTAGGCGACTACGAAAGGGCTTGGGCGTCGAGTTCGATAGCCGGGGTTTACGTGAAGTGGGCCTCACGCCCGTTGACTACGTTGCCATCCAACTCGTGAGCGTGGCCGCATAGTAACCATGCGGACGACGGGAACCACTTTCAGCTGATTGCTCGGCATAATCCGTCCCAGACGGTACGAAGCCCCAGGCAACGCCTGGGGCTTCGATATTGGTGGCGGGGGCAAGATTTGAACTTGCGACCTTCGGGTTATGAGCCCGACGAGCTACCAGACTGCTCCACCCCGCGTTGCACGAAACATCCTAGCGGCTCTCTCAGAGCCAATATTCGTGAGTTTTGAAGTGACGTATGCGGCATCGACGCCACCCTTCAGGTCGATACGAACTGCGACGTCATAGAAACGCCCCGTAATCTCAACGTCGCACTCACCGATCCGGGGACCTGACGAATCAAGGCACGCCAAGGGCCAGCTTCAACTACGCAAACGCGCCTCGCTACTGCGACGTTGCCGACAACTCATTCGATGGCGCTCCGGTGCCGTTCTTGTTGACCGCTCGAACGATGAAGTAGTAGGTCACGCCCTTGGTCGTACCCGTCACGGTTACCCTCGTGGAGTTAATCGGCGTGGTGTTGAGTGGCGTCGACGAGACACCACCGGCGGACGTACCGATGTAGATGTAGTAGCCGGTGATGGAGCTGCCGCCGTTGTTCGAGGGGGCGCTATAGGTGAGCGTCACTTGACGTCGACCCGGTTGAGCCGAGGTCAACGTGGGAGCGCCCGGAACCGTGAGGGTCGACGTGGTGGCCGAGAGTTCGTTCGACGCTGTAGACGGACCGATGGCGTTTAGCGCCTTCACCGTGAACCAGTACTTCGTCGCGCTCGCCAATCCCGTGACCGTGTACGACGTGCCGGTGACCAAAGTGGAATTGGACGGCGTCGCCGATTCGCCCGACGACGTCAGACCCACGAAGACGTTGTAGCCCTGGATCGCGCTCCCACCATTGCTCGACGGTGCGTTCCACGTGAGCGTCACCGACGTCGACCCTCCCGTCGCCGTGGTGAGCGTCGGACTTGCGGGCGCGGTGACCGCGACGGGCGTCGCCGAGCGCTCATTCGACGACACGGACGAGCCGACGCCGTTGACCGCCTGGACGGTGAAGAAGTAGGTCGTGCCATTGGTGAGACCACCCAGCGTGTCGGATGTCCCGGCTATCAGTGAGGTGTTGGTGGCCGTCGTGGACTCCGCCCCCGCTCCCGTGCCCACGAAGACGTTGTAGCCCTGGATCGCGCTGCCACCGTTACTCGTGGGTGCACTCCACGTGAGCGTCACCGTGCCATTGCCCGCAGCGGCGGACGTCAAGGTGGGGGCGTTGGAAGCCGTCGGTGCGCTGGGCGTTGAGGAGAGCTCATTGGACGACGCCGACGAACCGACGCCATTCACCGCTTGGACGGTGAAGTAGTACGCGGTACCGTTCGTCAGCCCACTCAGCGCATCACTCGTGCCGGTGATCAACGTCGAACCGTTCAGCGGCGTCGGGGACTCGGCGCCCGGCGACGATCCCTCAAAGACGTTGTAACCCAGGATCGCGCTGCCGCCGTTGCTCGTGGGCGCGTTCCACGCGAGCGCCACCGCGCCATTGCCCGCGGTAGCGGAGGTCAGCGCCGGCGCGCCCGGCTTCGTCGCGGGCGCGGCCACGGCCGAGAACGCCGCGATGCTTCCCGTGGCGCCCGGCGTGCCCAGACCGGTCGGACCGTTGTAGCCGGTACCGCTGACGCTGTCGGCCGCGTTGCAGTAGTAGAGCGTCGAGCAGGATCCATCGGTACCCGAGGTCACCTTGTAGAGCGAACTCTGGTTGGCGTAGGTGTAGGAAGCGGGTGTCGTCGCGGCACCGAGGCTGTTGCCGGCGAGTGCGTACATCGAACTAATGATGGGAGTAGCGACGCTCGTACCGCCAAAGGCGCCCCACGTAAAGCCCGTGCCGTACGTGTCGTAGACCCACACGCCCGTATTGGGGTCGGCAATCGCCGAGACGTCGGCCACCATGCGCTTGGCGCAACCGGGATCGCTCTGCCACGAGGGCTTTGGTTCGTACGCGCTGCAACCGGCGCCCGCGCCGCTCCAGACGGTCTCGGTCGCGTTCGCGGCGCGTGCGCCGGTGTCGGTCGACTGCAAGAGGCTCGTACCGCCGACCGCGGTCACCGTCGGCGACGCGGCTGGGAACTCCACGCCAAAGCCGTTGTCACCGGTCGCCGCGACGATCGCGACACCAGGGTGGTTGAAGTACGCGTTGCTGTCGTTCACCTCACTCGAGTACTCAGAACCTCCGTAGCTGTTGGAGACGACGTTGGCGCCCATGGCGACCGCCGTATTGACGCCGGTGCCTAGGTTCGCCATAGAGGACGAGGAGGCTTCGACGAGCAAGATCTGGCAGTTCTGACAGATCGCGCTCACCATCTCAACGTCGAGCGATATCTCCTCGCCCCACCCGCTGTTGCCGGCCGGCAGTGACGTCGACGAACCGTTCTGGTTCACGACGTCAAAGATGCAGGTGCTCGCGCTGTGCGTGACAGCGCCCGTCGGGCAGGTGCTGAGACCGAAGAACGAACGGTACGACGCGAGGTTGGCCGTGACATTCGGGTCGCTGTACGCGTCGACGATCGCCACGATCTGTCCGACCCCGCCACCGTGCGTCGCGGCGGCCGACGCGACGTTGTAGGCGGAGTCGAGGTAGCACGGGTCGTACGCACCCGTGCCGGAGGTGCTGACCCCCGAAGGCACGTTGTTGTCGCTCGACGTGCAGGTGGAGCTCGACGGTTGCGACGGTGCCGCCGCTAAGGCGTCCTTGCCGAAGTTCGTAACGATGTGCGCGTTGCAGTGCGCGGTGCCGACGGACACCGAGTAGGAGCACACGTTGACGTCGCTCTCACCGTTGGGACCTTGGTGGTGCCAGAAGCCGTTGACCCACGACGGCGTCGGGGATGCACCACTGCCCGCGCCGTAGGCGGGAAGCGTGGAAAAAACGCCGAGCGCCGCGACCAGTGTCAGGACCAGTGTGCTCACTGTGGCGCGACGGTGCGCGAAACGTGCCGAACGTAAAGCGGTGGAACTGCGACCCATGGATGCCCCCGAACTGACTACGGCCTACGTCATCCAGATGGTAGGCGCGGGGGTGAGGTCGAAAGTGGTGATCGGCAAAACTTTCTGACCATTTCTTTATCTTTATTACGCCACCGAGCGAATACGGGAAAAACGATGAATCGCCCAGCAACGCCCGTCAGATTAACCGGTTTTGGTCTTGGACTTGGGTGTGGTCGTTGTGGTCGTGGTGGTCGACGTAGTCGACGCGGTACCAGTCAGGGCCGTCTGGGCCAATTGCGACTCGCGGTACATGGCGTTCACATCCGCCTGGTACCCGCCGAGGTTCCCCGCACTGAGTGCTTTCTTGGCGGCGGCGCCATCGGCGACCGCTTGGGTGAGATAGTACGAAGCGCTCTTTCCTGTCTGCGTGCCGCCACCACCAGGTTTCGTTGTGCCACCCGGGCCCGTCGAAATGTTGGCGCCGAGGACGTCGGAGAGGGCGCCCGCGAGGGTTGGCTCGATTGCGACGTCTTGGTTGAAGACGGCGATGACGTAACGAAGCTGCGGCAACGGGTTCGACGTGCTCGTCACGTACAGCGGTCGGATGTAGAGGACGCTCTGGTCGAGCGGCACCATCAAGTTGTTGCCGAGCAACACGCTTGATCCATGTTGGTCGAGCAGCGTCGTGATCTGCGCGGCCTTGCTGTTCTGTTGAATCTCGGAGTCGGCCTGCACCGGACCGGTCACCGACGTGCCACGCGGTGTGACGTAGACGTGCAGTTGTCCGTAGTCGTGGGGATCACTCGTCGCAATCATGAAGGCAGTGAGCCCCTGGACCGTGTTCGAGTTACCGGCTGGTACGTAGGCAATCGTCTGGAGGAGTTGTTGATGGTTCGCAAAGGGCAGCGAGCCGACTTGGTAGACCGGGCTCATTGGCGAGAGTTCCGTCGAGACGACGTTGCCCGCGTTGTTGGTGACGGTCGTGCGCGCGAGCGACTGACGCGGTGTGCCCGAACCGGTGGTGGGTGAAATCTCCCAGCGGTCCGACGCGGTGTAGAAGGCGCTCGCGGTCGCGATGTGGTAGCGGCCCAGCGTCGCCGCCTGCACCGAGAACAGGTCGGTCGGGTAGCGCAGGTGGGTGCGGACTGCCTCGGGCATCTGGCTCATGGGGTGGAACATGGTCGGGAAGGCGGATCGGTAGGCCTTCAAGATCGGGTCATTGGGGTCGTTCGCGTAGAACGTCATCGCTCCGGTGTAGGCGTTGACGACCACCTTTACGGAATTGCGCGCGTAGTTGAAGCTGTAGGGAAGGCCGCCCTGGTTGACATTCAGGCCCGAGGCGTTCTGGCTGTAGGGGTACTGGTCGGTCGTGGTGTAGCCGTCGAGCACGTACTGCACCTCACCGTTCGAAATGACGGCGTAGGGGTTGGAGTCGAAGCTCAGGAAGGGCGCGGCCTTCTGGGCCATCTGCTGGACGTCGCGAACGAACATAACTCGGCTCTTGGAGGTGATCTGGTTCGAGATGAGAAAGTTGAAGTCGCCCAGGCGCAGCGCGAGTGCCATGCGACTGAAGAGCCCCCCGACCGCCACGCCGCCGGTGCTGGCATAGTGCACCTCAACCGAACTTCCGGCATTAGGCCCAGTGTTCACCTGGTAGTCGAGTTCGGGCTGCTTCGTATTGGCGACGACCCAGCCGGGATCGTGAATGCCGAAGTAGATATCGGGTTGGGTCAACACGGGCATTCCGTTGGTGGACTGCGGCGGAACATTCGACACGACGAAATTCGGGTTGCCCGTCGTGTAGTCGACCGAGTTCGCGGCGAGTACTGCCGCGCCGATGCCGTGCGTGTACTGCAGGTGAGTGTTCACCCAGCTGGGTGACGACAGGTTCGCGGCGTCGACCTGTCGCGCGCCAATGAGGACCGGCGTCAATTTGCCGTTGATGAAGTAGCGGTCGACGCCCAACGTG
The DNA here is from genome assembly GCA_003152215.1 of Acidimicrobiaceae bacterium. Taxonomy (GTDB): domain Bacteria; phylum Actinomycetota; class Acidimicrobiia; order Acidimicrobiales; family RAAP-2; genus RAAP-2. The sequence goes on from PLZP01000027.1 coordinate 5,814, forward strand.
CTGAAGGTGTAGTACCCGCGTATCGACTGACGCCTCGTCACGGTCGTGAGCGCGATGGCCTGGGCGGGGTCCCAGAGTCGAATGTTGTCGAGCGTCGCGGAGTCGGCCTTGATGGTCGCGTTCGAAATGGTCGTCGCACCGGCGAAGGTGCTGTAGGTCACCTTGTCGAGTCCGAAGGCCGCTCTCGTCGCTTCAATGTTGCGTTGGATGTAGGGCGCCTCGAGCGAGTCCTGATTCGGGCTCACCTTGAGGGCCTGGAGAATCGTCGGGTAGAGCACGCCGATCACCAGCGCCACGAAGAGCCAGAGTCCCACGGCGACCGCCGGTAGCGACCAACCGCGCAGGCGGACGTTCGACAGCAAAATGAGCGCGGCGGCCACCGAGAGAAAGAAGAGGATGGTCAGCGCGGGCATCCGAGCGTGGACGTCGGTGTAGCCGGCGCCCTGGACGTAGCCGTTCGTCGAATTGACTAGCTCCCACTTCGCAATGACGTACCCCGCGGCCTTCATGAGCGCGATGCCCGCTCCGATGACCGACAGGTGGGCCTTGACCTTGGGCGCGACGCGAGGCGTGACCCTCGTCGCGCGAATCCCGCCATTGAGGTAGTGGAATCCGGTCGTGACGAGTAACGCCACAATCAGTGCCACGAGCAACCAGGTAACGACGAACGAGATGAACGGCAGCGTGAAAATGTAGAAGCTCAGGTCCTTGTGGAAGAGGGCGTCCTTGACGTGGAAGGGCTGACTGTTCGCCCACAACAGGTACTTCTGCCATTGACCGGTCGCGTTCAGCCCCGCGATAAGGCCCATGACGAGGGCAATCGCCGCGTAAATCCGTTTCGCGTAGGGGCGCACCACGTTTTGGAATCGACGAACGATCTCGTCCTCGGGATCAAAGGAGAGATCACGCGCACCAAATCGGTCCGTGAGCAGCAGGTTGCCCCACATGATGAAGAAGAAAATGGCACCAAAAGTGAGTCCCAATCCAACCTTGACCATCAACAGCGTTGAGAACACTTTGCCGAGGCCGACCGATGAGAACCACATCTGATCAGTCCAGAGCACGGCCAGGTTACGTAGCGAGAGGAAGCCGATCAGCAGAACGACAAAGATGAGGCCAAACCAGAATCTGCGGGAGAAACGTCCCAGCCGACGAGGACGTGAGGGGATGTCAGTCGGACTACGCACGAGTCGAGCCTAGGCCGATTTTCAAACGGGAATTACGGCGCACGCGCAACCCGCGTGCAGTGGCGGGTGGCTTGAACCGCTGGGAAACGCCTGCCCTGCGAGACGCTCACCCGATGCCGCATCAAGCGCGCACACGTCACACGGTGCGTCGTTTGGTGCAACGTAAAAGCGGACGTTTCGACCCTGCGAGGCCGCGAGAACACCGACTTCGAACGCCCGGCGCGCCGCGTCGGTGCAAAGTCGCTCGACGCGCGCACCGCGCCACTCCTTGTACGCGGCGTTCGCCCGGTCGGGCCCGTCGCCACTTCCGTCGGCGAGAATCCGCTTTCGAAGCGCCAAGACGATGGTGACCGCCAGGTCGGCCGCGCAATCGTTGAGATCCGCCGCGTTAACGGGACCACCCGGCACTCCCGCTTCATCTTTGGCGAACTGCACGCCCGCGGCCGCGGCGTCAGTCAGTGCATCGATGGCGGCGTTGGCGTAGCGCGCGCGTTGTTCGTGCTCGTCCTCGAGCTCGGTCGTAATCATCGCCTTCACGTCACGCAGACGTTCGAGCATGACGTTCTGATCGTCCTGGAGCGCCCGCTTGACCTTGCGCGTGAGAACAGCCAACGACTCTTCGAGGGCTTCATCGCGACGCCGGAAGAGTTCGCCAGTGGGCGTCTCGGGCTTCGACGCTGCCGGTGCCGGTGCCTTTCGAGGCGCCTGGGCCGTCGCGCCACGTTCTTCGAGCGTTGCCTTTCGAAGGCGCGCGAAAATCTCGTTCACGACGTCAGTTCCGGTGGCGTCGTCGAGGACCGTCGTCATTGGAACTTCGGACGGCGCGGGCGCCTTGGTCGGTCGCGGAACCCTGGGTTTCGCCTCTTCCGGGGCCTCGGCTTCGCGCATCTGGGGTTCAGCGACGTTGCGTAGCGGCGTGCCGGCGAGCAATTCCTCTTCGGTCGGTTCGGCGCCCGGCGGACGCAGTCGCAGTGCTTCGAGGGCGGCGTTTCGCGCAACGTCATCTGAGTTGTTGATTCCCGTGAGCACGGTCTCAACCTGGTCCTGAATCGAAGTCACGAACGTCGCCAACGTGTCGCGCGCGGCCCGAAGTTGATCGATCTGCATGTGCAACGCTTTGCGCTTCACCGCGAGATCGTTCAAGACGGCCTTGCGCGCTTCGTACGCCTGTTCGAGAATTGCGCGGCCCTGTTCCCGTCCGCCTTCGACGAGCGCTTCACCGTTGACTTTCGCCGAATCGACGAGGCGCTCGGCGGCCAAACGGGCATCGTGGTCAATCGTGGCAGCGGTATTCTCCGCCTCCGTAATCAAGGATGTCGCGCGCTCTTGGGCTTCCATCAGATGGGTGGCGCCGCGTTGCTGGCTCTCCGTGAAGACCTGGGCACTTCGTTCCTGGGCTTCGGCGGTGACGCGCCCCGCCTCTTCGTGCGCCGAACGAAGGATCGCGGCGCTCTGGGCCCCCAGTGCGCTCGCCAGGGTCGCCTCATCAAACGTCGGATTGGCTGCGCGCCGCTGGGCTTCGCTCAGTTGGTCCTGGAGTTCTCGAATCCGGGCCTCGAGATGACCCATTTCACGTGCGATGGCTTCGAGTTGGACTCGCACTTCGCTCGGGTCGTAGCCCCCCTTGCGCAACGTCGTGAAGTTCATTCGGGCGATTTCAGCCGAAGTTTGGCGCGTGGTTGAAAGGATTCGGCGATCGTCCATTCCTTCAAGACTACGGCGTTGCCATCGAAAAAAACGGCTTAGTGAGGCTTGGTAATGGGCTCTGGGGGCTCGCCACCGATCTTTCGAAGGTCGTGAAGTGCCTGTTGCAGTGTTGTCACGCCGACGATGGTGAGACCGGGAGAGGCCGCCGATCTCGCGGTCGCGACCTCCACCTGGGGCACGAAGAAGTACTTCGCGCCCGCGCGCTGCACGGCGACGGTCTTCTCGGCCACGCCACCGACGTCGCCCACATTGCCGTGCACGTCCATCGTCCCCGTCGCCGCGATCGGTTGGTTGCCAGAGATCGAATTCTTACTGAGCTTGTCGATCAACGTCAGGGTCATGGCGAGTCCCGCGGAAGGTCCTCCAATGTCTTGCGTATTGATCATGACCTTGGCCGGCAGCGCGTAGGTGTTGCCGTCTTCGAGTTCGACACCAAGCCAAGATTTGGACGGCCCCGACACACCGGCGCAGCCTGACGCGCCCTCATTGCTCGGCGTGACGCCGGCAATCAATATGACGCTCGAAGGCGCTCGGTAGGTGATGGTCCCCGAAGGTGAGATCCTGGCCCGGTCAATGGTGAGGTGCTCCGTTGTGCCGGGCGCAAAGCCGTGCAGCGCGCGAACGAGCGCGCAGGACGACGTAACGGCAGTTCCGTTCACCGCGACGATCTCGTCGGCCACGTGAATACCTGCGGTTCGCGCCGGCGACGGCGCGACGACCGAGTTGACGATTGCGCCCGTGGGCGTCACCGGTGTTTTCCACCCGAGCGCATTGAAAGCGGATACCTCCGCCGCCTGCTTCGAGTCACTCATTTCGAGGTAGCCCTGCGCCCCGAGTTCGTCGGTGGGCACACCGGGTTCAACGAGTTCATCGGCACCAACAAACTGCACATGACTCGAGAAGTGCAGCATCAACCACTGCCAGGCGTTCAGCGAAGAGAGATAGACGTCGGTCAGCATGATCTTGCCCTGATGCGAAGTCGTGGCGACCCCCTCGACCTTCACGAGTGGCGCGACCGGTGTCGCATCGCCAGGCGTGAGGGCGTACTCGCGGAGGTTCCAACTGTGCAAAGCAACGATCGCCAGCAGAATGACGAGCAGGGTACAAAGGAAAGCAACGGACCTGCGGTGGGGCCGTGGGGGTGGTGAGATGGGTTGATGAAAAGTGATGAACCAACGCTAGCGGAGAGCCCTGACGAAGCTCTTCTTCGCGCCGGTTTCGCCATTGGCGCTGACTACGTTGCGATACTGCGCACCAACCTGGTTAGCGACATCGCGCGACGTCGAGTTCTCGCGCTTCGAGGAATGGTTCGTCAAGGGCTCGTCACTGATGACGAGTGGTTGTCCGCGATTGATGACCGGGACGTCGATGTCCGACGAGAAGCGCTCAACCTGATTGCCCATGTTGATCAGGTTGACGACGAACTCTTCGGGGCAATGCTGCGACGTCTGCACGACGAGGACGCGTTGGTTGTCGACGGCGCAATCTTTGCGTTGGGCGAACATCTTTACGTCGGTGCCGTCGACCAACTGTGCGTGATCGCGACGTCGCACGACGACGCACGCTGTCGCGAATCGGCGATCGCGGCCCTCGGCGCGATTGGCGACGACCGGGCCCGGCCCGCGGTCTTGGCGGCGCTCAACGACAAGCCACCGGTCCGTCGTCGCGCGATCGTGGCACTCTCGAACTTTGAAGGACCCGACATTGACGCCGCGCTCGAGCGCGCACGTGAGGATCGAGACTGGCAGGTCCGCGCGGCTGTCAATCAGTTGGGGCGAGACGAGGATTAGCGATCGGCGCCGCGGTAGAGCGCATGCAGGTTCGACATCTCTTCGAGACAAAGTGCCAGGCCCTCGATCACGGCGGTTTCAGGATGTTCGGCGATATTCACTTCGACGCCGGTGTTGGTCGCAATCAACTCGGCGAAGTCCGAAAGCAACGCGTGCCCGCCGGTCAAGGTCAGTCCCCTCGCACTGACGTCTTGTGAGAGGTCCGGCGGCGCATCACCGAGGCACTCCTGAATCATGCGCACCGTTGCGGTGACGAGGTCGTTGGCCGCGGTGTTGACCAATTCCGCGTCGACGTCAACTTCAACGAGGTCACCGCGGTCAACGGTTCGCGCCAGCACGACCTCGGACTTCCCTCGAGTTCTTCCGAGCGCCGAAGCGAGCGAGAGTTTCAGACTCTCAAGTACCAACGGTGCCACCACGACGCCGAGCTGGATTCGAAGTGACGTTGCAATTGCCGCATCGAGGTCGTTGCCACCCTGTCGTCGTGCACTGCCGGTGACAATGCCACCGAGCGAAATGATGGCCGCCTCTGATGCTCCCGCACCGAGGACCGTCACTGCGGATCCGACGGGGTCCTGCACTGGTAGTCCCATGCCAATGGCGGCGGCGATCGGAGCTTCAATCAGCGTTGCCTCGCGCGCGCCAGCCTGAATGGCCGCCTGACGTAGCGCCCTTCGCTCGATGCTGGTGGCGAGCGAAGGCACACTCATGACCACACGCGCGCGGCTCAACTTAGAGACGCCCGCCCGGTCGAAGAGACCGTGGATGAGTCGAGCGGTGACGTCGAAGTCCACGGTTGCGCCCTGCGCGAGGGGCCGAAAGACAACGACGTGCCGAGGGGTTCTCGCGACCATGTCGAGGGCGCCGAAACCAACCTCCACGACGCTGCCCGTGTTGGTATCGATCGCCACCATGGTCGGCTCATTGAAGACAATTCCTCGTTGCGAGGTCGCGAGACGCGTGTTGGAGGTTCCAATATCGAGCGCAACGTCCAAAGCCATGGATAATGAGGCTAACCCGACCGTGGCGCAACGCTTGTGGTTACTAGCCTTCACTGGGTGGAGAGCGGGGGACAAACGAACTGGTGGCGTCGACGGCGCACGAACGCCAAGCCGCCGCCACGGGACGGCCGTGAGTGGGTCCACCCGAGCGAATTACCCAGTTTCGAGAAACTGCGAACCCACCCGAATTGGCCAATAAAGTCGCCGGCGGCTCGCGTTGTGGTCGGCGTCATGGCAATCGCCCTCGTCGTGGGATCGGTCGGGCTCTACCTCACCAGAGCGACGAATCCAACGCCGACACCGCACCATGCGAGCGCGCTCTCCCAGTTGCCAGCCGACAGCCGAACTGCTGCCGACCACACAATCGACCTCTCCATCGCGACGCCCGGTCACGTGGAAGTCGTTGCCGCGATGGCGTTACCGCACGACCTCGCAGTAACAACGACCCAAATTCCCGCCGACGCCATCATCACGGGCTCGACACCGGGACACGTGAACTTCCATGTGACGTGGGTCGGCCGTGACAAAGTGATGGGTTTCTCCATCGTGCGATTGGGTGTTCATATCCCCGCCCTCACCTTTGCGCCCTTGCCATCGAGCAAGTGGGTCGTCGCGGTCTCGCCGATTTTGAAGAGTTCGACTGCTCCCCCGCAGTACGCGTGGGCGAACACGATTCTTGGCGACCCCCAGATTGACGCGACCGGCGTCATCAGCTATCTCTCCACGAAGTCCGACGCGAACCTCGACAGCTTCATTGACGCCATCGCGGTGAACCAGAGCGGCCAGGTCGTAGCAGTCCTCTCGATCAATCACCTTTGGTACTCGGCCCAGTTCGTCGCGCGTATTGCCTACATCGTGGCCACCGGCCGCGGCTGTCACGCGAGTTTGGGCGTCGTCGGCGCGACCGCCCAGGGCGGCGGTGTGACCGTCGCGCGCGTGATTCCAAAGAGCCCATCGCAGTACCGCTTGAAGAAGGGCGATGTCATCACCGCGCTCAACGGGAAGGAAACCGACACCTTCGACGCCCTCGACACGGCCCTCTATTTGACCCCCGCCTACACCAAGGCACAGGTGACGTTCGTACGCGCATCCAAGGTGCACCACGCCGTCATGACCCTCGCCTGCGCACTTTAAAGTCGTAGCCGTGAGTGATAATCCCTTCGGCGGCATGTTCGGCGACATCTTCTCCATGCTCGGCCAGCAGGGGCCCGACGCCTGGTACACGACGGCCAGCCAGTTGGCCCTCAACATCGCACGCGGCACCGACGACGATCCCAATCCTCTACCCATCGAACGCCAACGTCTCGAAGAGCTGGCGCCGCTGGTCGCTCGACACGTGGACAGCCTTCTCGGCGTAGCGCGCGGGGCGGACGTCGTCGCGGTCAATCGTTCCGCCCTGACCCTCGCCGCCCTCGAACAGTGGCGTCCCCTCATGGAACCAATGGTCGCGAGTACCACGACAATCGGCGACGGCCTCGACCTAGGCGACAACGCGATGATGGCCCAAATGGCGGCGACGTTGGGGCCACTCTTCGCCGGTTTTCAAATGGGCTCGGTTGCCGGTCACTTCTCCGAGCGCGCCTGGTCCCTCGCGGCGCTGCCGCTCCCTCGTCTCGACGCGCGACGACTTCTCGTCGTGAACAACCTCGCGAGCTTCGCCGAAGCGTGGTCCCTGGAGCGCGACGAGGTGTACGTCTTCGCCCTGGCCCAGGAGTTCCTCGCGTCACTGGTCCTGACCCAGCCGGGAACGGGGGACGCGCTGCGTGCGCTGCTGATCGACTCGGTTCGTGAGTCGACCAAAGCCCAGGGCGACCTCCTGACGAAACTGCAGTCGATGATCAACCCCGACGACATTGCGGGAATTATGGAGAACCCCGAGTCGCTGCTTGATGGCATTGAAATGCCCGACGAAACTGACGCGACGCGCGCCATCAACGCTGCGGCCAGTGTCCTGCTGGCATTCTTCGAAGCGGCGGCGCACGCGATCACTGAAGCGATCCTCGGACCGCGCCCAATTCTGGTTGAGGCGTACGCCAGGCACCGTCGTAGTGACGCGCGCGGCGAGGACGCCGCCGCCGCGCTCTTTGGTATCTCGACCCAGGGCGAGCATCACGAACAGGCGGCGGCCTTCGTGTCAGCGATTAAGAACGGGCACACCTTGGGTGCGTTCGACGCGCTGCTTCGAGTTGATGGACTACCAAGTGCCGACGAACTCCTCAACCCTGACGCGTGGATCGAGCGAGTGACGAACTCGCCGCTCGCCTAACTCTCTTCGTCGTACCCGAGGTTCCACTCAACCAGTAGGTTCTCACGCTCGGCGTCGCGATTCACACGCTCGCGATTGCGACGAAACTGCGGGTCGTGCGGCGGCAGGAAGCGCAGACGGGCGTCTACGCGGTCAACGAATGCCTGAATCTGCTCCTCGTCACCAAAGACCATCCGGCACTCCCAGTGGGGTGCCACCGGGCCGAGGTATATCACTTGGACGTGTCCGACTGGGTCGACGACCTCGGTGGACTCGATGGTGGGAACCTGGCTCACAATGCTCCTTCGGTGTTCTTTTCTACTGCTGAACAGCCATTCTACAACCTTGATTTTGAGCCCTTCGCCGTCGCATTCCTTAGAACAGTCTGCGAGGAGGTTTAGAGGAGTATGGTAACCAACGGCTCGTGAATAAAAGAGCCTGCCGTTATCGTTTTGTCACACAAACAGTCACTACTGTGACACCAGAGACCATTTGTGGGGGGTGAGCATGAGTTCAGAGTGGATGGCAGATGGCAAGTGCCGCGAATACCCAGCGGGAACATTCTTCCCCCGTGATGGAGTTGGCGTCATCATCGCCCAACACATCTGTGCCACGTGCCCCGTCACAAGTCAGTGCTTAGAGTACGCCCTCGAGAATCACGTTGATCACGGGATCTGGGGCGGCTGCAGCGAACGTGAACGGCGTCGCATCCTGCGTGAGCGCCGTCGTCGACGTATCTTCAACACCGACGCTTCGTAACTTCACTCTCGCGTGTTCGAGTGTGTCATCAACCTCTCCGAGGGTCGAGACGCGCCACTCTTAGATGAACTCCGTGCGACTGCCGGGGGATCACTTCGTGATCTGCACGCTGACGCATTCCATAACCGCAGCGTCTTCACGCTGATCAACGATGCGAGCCAGCTCGCCAGAGACGTCCGCGCACTGTTGGGTGCAGCGTTCACGTCCCTGGACCTCACTCGTCACGAAGGCGTCCATCCACGTTTCGGGGTTGTCGACGTCGTTCCCTTCGTCGCCCTCGAACCCGAAGACCCAAACGAGGCGGTTGCACTTCGTGACGAGACTGCCCAGTGGATTGCCGACTCCTTCAACGTCCCCGTGTTCCTCTACGGGCCGGTCGACGGTGCCATTCGTACGCTGCCCGAGGTCAGAAGAATGGCTTTTCGGACCCTGAAGCCCGATAAAGGGCCCGAAAGTGCGCACGCGACGCTCGGCGCGAGCGCCGTCGGGGTGCGCGGCCTCCTCGTGGCGTGGAACCTGTGGCTGAGCGGCGTCACTCTGAATGAGGCCCGGGCAATCGCTCGAGCGATCCGTTCACTCGAGGTGCGCGCGTTGGCGTTTCAAGTTGGTGACCAGGTCCAGGTCAGTTGCAACCTGGTGGCACCACTGCTCGTTGGTACCTCAGCCGTCTTTGATCGGGTGACCTCTTTGCTGCCCGCGCGAGGAACAGTTGCGCGTGCTGAACTGGTGGGACTTGCGCCGAGGGCACTGTTGGCGATGGAGGACCGCACACGGTGGTCCCAACTCGACCTCAGTGAACAGCGAACGATTGAATACCAGTCCGGCTAGAGAATCAGCTCGCCTGGGCTCGGCGCTCAATCGCCCGGGCCCGGCGAAGTCGGCGACGCTCGCGCTCGCTCATCCCCCCCCAGATGCCGAACTTCTCGCCGTTGTCGAGCGCGTACTCCAGGCAGTCCTCACGCGCGACACACCCTCGGCACACTTCCTTCGCTTCACGGGTTGACGCGCCGCGCTCGGGGAAGAAGAGGTCAGGGTCGACACCCATGCAGTTCGCCCGCGCCTGCCAACCTCGATCTTCCATGCCGCTCATCAGTTCCACGATTTCCACGTTGTATTCCTTCCCCACAGCGGTGATCGCCACTGATGTAATTACAACGGTGTCATTGTTATGGGTAACGTGACAAAAAGCAAATGGAAATATTAAAATTCCTGATGGGAATGGTTTTGCGATTAACCGGCGCGGCGGTGCCGAACGAAATCGTCGAGCGCGTAGCTACCGAGTTCATCGACGTCGGTGTAGAACAGTCGTCCACCGTTGACTTTCGCGATCTGTTCGACGAAGGGAAACTGACTCCGCTCGATGTCCAGGGCGAAGGTATTGATCGTGATATTGGCCTTCGTGCAACGAAGTACTTCGGCCATGGTCTTCTCCAACGTCTCGTGCACCGGCGGCCACGCGAAAAACGGCTCGCCATTGGCGAGCAGGTGGGCCGTCGGCTCCCCATCGGTCACCACCACGATCTGGCGCTCCCCTCGTTCGTTGCGCATGAGGTGGCGACTGAGCGCCAACGCGTGTTGGAGATTCGTGCCGTAGGCGTAATCGATCGTGAGCGCAGGAACGTCCTCAATCTTGAGCTCCTGGGCCATCTCACCGAAGCCGACCACCGCCACGAAGTCGCGCGGGAACTTGGAGCGAATAAGCGACGTCAGCGCCAGGACCATCTTCTTGGCGGGCACCAGGTTGCTGCGCATCGCCATGGAAAGCGAGAGGTCTATCGCGAAGACCGTGGCCGAACGGCGCGTCGACTCGAACTCCTCCACTTCGAAATCGTCGGCGTGCAGTTTGACGGGCGTACCCGGTCCTTGGCGCAGCACCGCGTTGCGCAGTGTCTTGGGAAGATTCAACGCAAAGGGTTCGCCCGGCGCCCAGGGCTTGGACGTCTCTTCACGGTCTCCCCCACGCGAGATGGTCGCCACGCGGTGCATGCCGATCGTCGGTGAGTCGCGCAGTTGGGCGAAGAGATCGCGGAGGGCCTGTTGTCCAATCTGTCGGACGCCCTTGGGCGTCAGATGAAGTTGCTGCCCCTGACGGTCGACGAACCCTTGGTCCTTCAATCCTTGGAGGGCCTTCTGCAGGCGAACGACGTGGCGCGCCGCGTCGTCCCCGAGGTTGCGTCGCACCGATTCGATGTCCACTTCGGGCAATCCCTGTGCGGCGCTGGACTGTCCGAGGAACTCTTCGAGACCCTTCAACTGTCCCAGTTGCTCAGCGATCGAGGCGCTTTGAGCGAAGGGTCCGCCGTCGTCGCCGCGCATCCGGTGCGCCCTATTCCAATCGATGTCCGGCGTCGCCATACGCAGATTGGACACGAGTCGGTTGAGTGAGAAGTTCAACTCCATGTTCTCCATCATTTGGGAGAACATGTTGCGCAACTCGCCCTGTTGCTCGGCCGAAAGCGAATTGAACATTGCTTCGGCCGCCGCGGCACGTTCCGCCATCATTCGCACGACGTCGTCAAGGTTCTCCGCGCCGGGAAAGAAATCGCCGAACTTCTCCATGAACTCTTCGAACGTTGGATCGAGGTCCTCGCCACGACGGTCCTGCTCGATCATCGTCGAGAGCGCGTCCATCATGTCGCGCGTCCGGGCCAACTCCTCGGGGTCGGGGCGGCCCATCATCTCCTTGCTCTTCTCAAAGTATGTGTCCAGCACGTCACGTTCGAGTTCGGCCATGAGTTCGTCGAACTGTTCGCGCGCTTCGGAAGAAACGAACTCGTAGTTTCGAAAGTTGCCGAGTCGTTCGCTGAGGCGGTCGCTCATCAACTCCTGTTGCATCTTCTTCTGCTCAACGAGGTCGCGCGTGACGTCTTTTCGACGGTCGTCGTCGCTCGCTTCTGCTTCAGCGAGCAACGTGTCAAGTTCGACGTTCTCGGTCGCTTCAATCTCGTCCAACCAGTCGCGATAGCGCTGCATCTCGCCATCGGGGTCGGCCTGCTGCTCGAGTTCCCGGCGCTTGGCCCGGGCCTGTTCGAGGAGGTCGCGAAGTCCTTCGACCCGCTCACCGTCGGCGGTAGTGAATCCCTCTCGGAGCAAACGGTCCATCGCCTCTTCGAGGTCGCCGTTCTCCATGAAGTCATCGGCGAGCATTCGCAGCATCTCTTCGACATCGAGATCGTCGAAGTCGTCATCCTCACCGAAGCGACGAAAGCCGTAGCGAACGGCCACTAACGGTTCCTCGAGCGATAGAGTGCTCGCGCGCCCGAGGCGTCCTTCGCCAGTCGCTTCGTCAAATAGAGTCCTTCGAGCACGAACTCAACGGCCGACGCCAGTTCACCATCGGTTGGCGATGGGCCCGCAATTCGTCGCGCGGGGGCGTCGAGGGCCGGCATGGCCGCCAACACGGCAAGATAGTCGCGGTCAGGTAAATCATCGCCGGTGTGGACGAGCGCTTCGGTGTTGAATGCGTCGACGATTTCCGGCGCCTCTTCCAACAAGACGTGCTCGGCGAAACATTGGCGCACTGAGAGTGACACCAGAGCCGCGATGACCTGATCCGAGTCGCTGTCGTCCATCGTGTCGAACTCGAGTTTTCCCTGGGTCGATTGCACCATGGCACTGAGGTCGCTCACGCGCGGGACAACCGACGTATCGTGCGTCCGAAGCGCACGACGTAGCGCGTTGGCGACGACGATCTCGTAGTTCGCAATGGACAGACGCACCGACACGCCCGAGCTCTGCGAGATGACGTGGCTCTTTCGCGCGACGTGGCTGACGCGCGCGACGATGTCGTCAATGAACCACGGCACCTTGATCGGGACCGGCGACGTCGGCAGCTTGGCCTCCTGGTGCACGATCGCAATCTCAGTTGTCAGTTCGTAGGGGTAGTGGGTGCGAATCTGTGATCCGAAGCGGTCCTTCAGCGGTGTGATGAGGCGACCGCGGTTGGTGTAGTCCTCCGGGTTCGCCGTGGCGACCACCATGACGTCGAGATCGAGGCGAACGAGGTGGCCACGGATCTGCACGTCGCGCTCTTCAAGGACGTTGAGGAGGCCGACTTGAATTCGCTCGGCCAAGTCGGGCAGTTCGTTCATGGCGAAGATGCCGCGGTTGGACTTGGGCACGAGACCGTAGGAAAGAGCCTTGGGGTCGTCAAGGAACAGTCCGCCAGCCACTTTGATGGGGTCAACCTCGCCAATCAGGTCGGCCATTGACGTGTCGGGCGACGCCAACTTCTCGGCGAAGCGCTGACTGCGGTGGATCCACGCGACCGGAGTGTCTTCGCCCTTTTGCGCAACGAGGTCAATGGCGTAGGCCGAGATTGGCGCGAAGGGGTCGTCACGAATCTCCGAACCCTCAACAATGGGTAGCCACTCGTCGAGCAGTCCGACGAGCGAACGAATCATCCGCGTCTTGGCCTGTCCGCGCTCACCCAGCATGATGATGTCGTGACCGGCCAACAGCGCGGTCTCGAGTTGGGGCAGCACCGTGTCCTCGTAACCGAGGACGTCCGAGGTCAGCGGTAGGCCATCGCTGAGTCGCTGTTCAAGATTGGCGCGAATCTCCTCACGAACTGACTTGGGCACGTAACTCGACGCCCGCAGTGTTCCAAGCGTGGTGGGAAGGTCGGTGGGTGCGAGGGGGGTGGCCATGAGGCCACTTTAAGGGTTGACAAATGGCTGTCGTGCTCGCCCATTTTGTCGCAAGCGCGCGGCCCCCGCAACATTCGTGACCGGAGACCGAGTCGACGCAACTACCGGTGCGCGATGAAGGCGCCGACGTCCTTGGTGACGACCAGTACGCCGTCGTGTGCGGCCATCTGGTCTTCGACCAAGTGGCGCAGTTGCGCCACTTGGTCACGCGAGGCATCTTCACCGGGTGGTGTCGAACAGATGTATTCAATAACGTCGTCGACGTCGGTGCAGAGCAATCGATCGTCGTAGGGGTGCCACGCGACACCGTCAAAGATTTCGGCGAGAAGGTCCCCGCCACTCTGCGCGCCAAAGACCTCGTGGTGGCGAAGGACCCGAGTAGGACCAAAAACGGACGCCTCGATTCTGAAGAGTTCGCGGAGGTGACCCGCGCCCACGGTCGACGCCATCAGCACGCCACCGCGACGAAGGACTCGGGCGAACTCGCGCAACGCCAGCGACGGATCGGGCACGTGATAGAGCATCTGATTCGCAACGACGACGTCGAACGAGTTGTCCGCGAAAGGAAGTTCTTGCGCGTCGACAGCGAGTCCCTTGACGTCACGGATCGTTCGCCGCACCAACGGTGTGGTCTCGGCCACCATGCCGGCGGAGAGATCCGTCAACGTGAGCGAGAAGTCACTCTCCTCGCTCGTCCATCCAATCGTCCAGAGGAGCCCGGTGCCACATCCGACCTCGAGTATTTCGCCACCCTTGGGTATCTCCACGAGACGTTGCAGCCAAACCTGCCACGGGACGCTCTGCGTCGCGTAATTCGTATGTAGCTGGGTCCGGGCGCGCAGTTTGTCGCCGTTCACGTACGCAACATCGCGCAGGTACGCCTGATCGCGGTTCACGAATCGATCCGGCGACTCCATCAGAACTCGAGGTACATGACGTCGAGGCCGACACGACCCTGAGAGGCCGAGTCGAACGCGCCAGGGACGGTGCCAATGGTTACGAAGCCCAACGTCAGGTAGAGCGCGATCGCGTTCGAGTTCGTAGAGACGACGGCGTTGAATTGCATACCCGCGAAGCCGCGCTCCTTCATTCGCGAGATCGCGAATTCGCACAGCGCGCGCCCGATGCCTTGTCCACGCGCCTCACTCGCGACAATGAAACTCGCCGTCGACACGTGCGCACCGCGTCCCGGTCGATTCGGTCCGAACGTGGCCGCCCCGAGGATCACACCATCGACCAGCGCGACGACTGTCTCGCCAGGCGGACCTACGATCCACAGCGCTTTGGCTACGTCAGGCCTCAGCGTGTGGGTGTAGACGTACGTCTCGCCCTCCGCGATGATGTCCCGGAAGATGGCGTAGACATTGGGCCAGTCGGCGTCCTCAATCGCTCTTATGGTGACGGGCTGGGCGCTCACCGAGCAATGCTGTCACACAAAGTAAGTCGCACCAAGCAACGATGCGACGTGGAACGGATTGGCGTCAGTCTCGCAGGACTTGACGAACCAGCGTGCTTCCCACTCGATAGGCCACGTGCGCGCTGCGTGGCGCGTCAAGGATCACCAGGTGGGCTCGAGCTCCCGGTGACAAATGCCCAATGTCGTCGCGCTGGAGGGCGAGCGCTCCACCGAGTGTCGCCGCCCAGATCGCTTCATCGACGGACATGCCCATTTCGCGAACGGCGAGGGCGATCACGACGCCCATGTTCGTGATGTACGACGTTCCGGGATTGCAGTCAGTGGCGAGCGCGACGGTGACGCCCGCGTCGAGCAGTCGCCGCGCCGATGGGTACGGCGACTTCGTAGAGAACTCCGCACCCGGCAACAGCGTGGCCACGGTCGACGACGCAGCGAGCGCTTCTAGGTCACCGTCATTCACGTGGGAACAGTGATCGACGCTCGAGGCGCCGAGTTCAACGGCCAACGCGACGCCGCCGGTGTCGCCGAGTTGGTTGCCGTGAACGCGAAGACCGAGTCCGGCGTTGCGGGCGCGCAGCAGAATCGATCGCGCTTCGTCGACGCTGAACGCGCCGGCGTCACAGAACACGTCGGCCCAGCGACACTTCGGTGCGCACGACGCGAGCATCGCTCCTCCCACCAGCTCGACGTAGGCGTCGCGGTCGTGTGAGAACTCCGCGGGGACGACGTGGGCACCGAGAAAGGTGACGTCGTCACTCCATTCCTTCGCGAGACCTACCAGTCGTTTCTCTCCTTCGACCGTCAACTCGTAGCCTGACTTGATCTCGATGGTGGTGACCCCGCCGGCCCGTAGTGCGTCAACGCGTTGTTGCGTGGTCCTACGCAGATCTTCACTGGACGCCGCTCGTGTCGCCGCGACGGTTCTCGCGATGCCACCACCGTCGTAGGGCTCGCCGGCCATGCGCGCCTCAAACTCGTCCGAGCGTTCACCCGCGAAGACGAGGTGGGTGTGCGAGTCGACAAAGCCCGGAATGACGGCGCAGTCCTGCGCGTCGATTCGTTCGTCGGCGTCGGGCGCATCGGCATTGGCGCCCACCCACAACACCTGCTGTTCGTCAAGCACCATCGCCGCGTTGAAGAGTCGTCCCGCTGGTGATCCGTCGCCGAGCGCCGCGTCGTTCGTCGTCAGTTCCGCAATGTTGATGATGACGCGGGTGGTCATCAGCGTTCGCGCATCGGAATGCGCACCCCGCGCTCCTCGGCCGTCTGTTCGGCGATCTCGTAGCCGGCGTCGACGTGTCGAATGACGCCCATGCCCGGATCGTTCGAGAGCACGCGAGCCAGTTTCTGCGCGGACAGTTCCGTCCCGTCAGCCACGCAGACTTGTCCGGCGTGGATGGAGCGACCAATGCCCACGCCGCCACCATGGTGAATCGAGACCCACGTTGCACCCGAGGCGGTGTTGACGAGCGCGTTGAGCAACGGCCAGTCGGCAATCGCGTCCGATCCGTCGAGCATCGATTCGGTCTCGCGGTACGGCGAGGCGACCGAACCACTGTCGAGGTGATCACGACCGATGACAATCGGCGCCGCGACCTCGCCGCGGGCGACCAGTTCGTTGAAGGCGAGACCGGCCTTGTCGCGCTCCCCGTAGCCGAGCCAGCAGATCCTCGCGGGCAGTCCCTGGAAGGCCACACGCTCCTGCGCCTTGGTGATCCATCGACGCAATGCGTCGTTCTCGGGGAAGAGGTCGAGCACGGCTTGATCGGTGCGCGCGATGTCCTTGGGGTCCCCCGACAGAGCCGCCCAACGAAACGGCCCCCTACCCTCACAGAAGAGCGGCCGCAGGTACTCGGGCACGAATCCGGGAAACTCGAATGCCCGCTCGTAGCCACCGAGTTGCGCTTCACCGCGAATGGAGTTGCCGTAGTCGAAGACTTCGGCGCCGGCGTCCTTGAAACCGACCATCGCCTCGACCTGCTTCGCCATTGACTGGCGAGCACGGTCGGTGAACTCCTCGGGCTTCTTCTCCGCGTAGTCGTGCCAGTCGGCGAGATCGATGCCCTCGGGCAAGTAGCTGAGCGGGTCATGGGCCGACGTCTGGTCCGTCACGATGTCGATCTCGACACCGCGCGCGAGCAGTTCGGCGAAGATCGTCGCCGCGTTGCCAACGAGTCCGACGCTCAACGCCACTCGGTCGTGCTTGGCCGACTCGACGCGCGCGACGGCCTCGTCAACGTTCGCGGTCCACTCATCGAGGTAGCGCTGATCGACGCGTCGTTGGAGTCGCGAAGGGTCAACGTCGACGCAGAGGCAGACACCGTCGTTCATCGTGACGGCCAGCGGCTGGGCTCCGCCCATCCCACCGCACCCGCCAGTGAGCGTCAACGTGCCCGCGAGCGTTCCGTTGAAGTGACGATTGGCGACGGCCGAAAATGTCTCGTAGGTGCCCTGAAGGATCCCCTGCGTGCCGATGTAAATCCACGAACCGGCCGTCATCTGTCCATACATGGTGAGACCGAGCGCTTCGAGTCGGCGAAACTCGGGCCACGTTGCCCAGTCGCCGACCAAGTTGGAGTTCGCGATGAGCACGCGCGGCGCCCACTCGTGCGTTTGGAAGACGCCGACTGGTCGACCGGATTGCACCAACATTGTCTCGTCGCCCTTGAGCGAACGCAGCGTGCGCACGAGCGCGTCGAAACTTCGCCAGTCGCGCGCGGCACGCCCGGTGCCGCCGTAGACGACGAGGTCATCAGGTCGTTCGGCGACCTCGGGGTCGAGGTTGTTTTGGAGCATTCGAAGGGCGCCCTCTTGACCCCAGCCGAGGGTGGAGAGTGTTGAGCCGCGGTCGGCTCGAACGGGACGCGCACCTTCCATGTTGCTCTCCTACTTCAGCGTGACGAAACGACGGACGATATCGAGTAGTTCACCGTTTCGCACCAGTTCGCCGACGGCGGCGATCTCGGGCGAGAGCCAGCGATCGTGACCAGGCCCACCGGATACGGCGTTTACCCGCTCGCTCACCGCGCCGGTTACGGCAGAGGGCGTGAGCGGCATCCGCAAGGCGAGTGCGCGTGCGCCGGCCAGCAGTTCAATGGCCAACACGTCCGCGAAGGCATCGAGGGACTTGCGAAGCTTCCTCGCGGCGTGCCACCCCATGGAGACATGGTCTTCTTGCATTCCCGACGAGGGAATCGAGTCAACGCTCGCGGGTGACGCCAGTCGCTTCATCTCCGAGACCAGTCCGGCCTGGGCGTACTGGGCGATCATGAGACCCGAATCAACGCCGGCCTGTTCGGCGAGGAACGGTGGGAGACCAAAGCTGCGATTCTCGTCGAGCATCCGATCGGTGCGGCGTTCCGACATCGATGCGACATCGGCCAGCACGATGGCCAGGAAATCGAGGGCGTAGCCCACCGGCGCACCGTGGAAGTTGCCATTGGAGGCCAACGTGCCGTCGGCGAGGACCGAGGGATTGTCGATGGCCGACGCCAGTTCAACGTCAGCCACGTGCGTGGCGTACGTGAAGGTATCGCGGGCGGCGCCGTGCACTTGTGGCGCACAACGAAGGGAATAGGCGTCCTGCACCTGCGTGACGTCGTCCAGGTGCGAGTTCACAATCTCGGAGTTCGCGAGGAGCGCGGCGAGATTCGATGCACTGATCCGTTGACCGACATGGGGGCGGAGCGCGTGAATCTCATCCAGGAACACCTGGTCAGTTCCGCGTAGTGCCTGGATTGAGATCGCCGCGGCCACGTCCATCAACTCCATGAGCGCGTTCCCGT
The DNA here is from genome assembly GCA_003152215.1 of Acidimicrobiaceae bacterium. Lineage (GTDB taxonomy): Bacteria > Actinomycetota > Acidimicrobiia > Acidimicrobiales > RAAP-2 > RAAP-2. The sequence continues at coordinate 24,354 of PLZP01000027.1, forward strand.
CCGCGATCGCGAGGATCAGTTGGCCGAGCATGCCGTCAGTGCCGTTGATCAGGGCAAGCCCCTCCTTCTCGGCGAGCACGACGGGCGCGAGGCCGTTGGCTTGCAGTGCATCCTTTGCGAGGAGGCGTTGACCGCCGCGGTCTCGAACGTCACCTTCGCCCATGAGTGCCAGCGCCACGTGCGCGAGTGGCGCGAGGTCGCCCGAACAGCCCAGTGATCCGAATTCGTGCACGATGGCTGTGATGCCGGCGTTGAGCAACGCACAGTACGCCTCGGCAGTGCTTCGACGAATGCCCGAGACACCGCTGCAAAGGTTCGTGAGTCGAGAGACCATCATCGCTCGGACCACTTCAGTCTCAACTTCGGGTCCGACGCCCGCCGCGTGGCTGCGAATGAGCGAGCGTTGCAGGTCACGGCGTTCCTCGGGCGATATGAAAGTCGTCGCGAGGGAACCGAACCCCGTTGAGAGACCGTAGATCGGTGAGCCACCTTCGACGAGTGCGTCGATTGCCGCGCGTTGTCGGTCGATGCGCGCCAGCACGTCATCGCCGAGGGCGATCGTCTCGAAACCTCGGGCTACCGAGATGAGTTCCTCTCGTGACATCGGCTCCATGCCGATAACTATCGCCATTGGACTCTCCTTCGTACACCCGCGAGCGCTTCGAGCAGCAACAGTGCCGCCAGGCGAACCGTTCGTTCGTCCTCGGTGTCACGTTCGACATCGATCTCCGTGAAGTCGATGGCGCACACCGCATGTTGCCCCGCGACCTCGCGCACGAAGCGGCGCATCTCGTCCGCACTCAGTCCGCCGGGTGCGGCGGCGGGGCAACCGGGCACGGCCACCCGGTCCGCCGCGTCCATGTCAATGTCGACGTACACCCGTCGGCCACCCGAACCCGCTAGCGCAACGGCGCGGCGCGCCACTTCCTCCACCGGTTCGTGATGCAGGACGTCGCGAGGGATCACCGTGACGCCCGCGTCGTGGGCCCGTTGCGCGTAGACCGCAGAGTTGGAGAAGTCGGCCAAGCCGACTTGCACCACGTGATGTCCGTCGAAGCCGTCATCGAGGAGTTGTCGCACCGGTGATCCGTTGGAGACGCCGTCACGCATGTCGAGATGGGCGTCGAGCGTGACGAGTCCGAAGTTCGAATAGTCGCCTCCGGCGAGCGCGTGCAACACGTGCCAGGTGGCGGCGTTGTCGCCACCAAGGATGAGTCGCAACGCCACCTCGGGAGCCCACCTCGCGAGTGCGTTGGCCACCCTTTCGTCACCACCCGCGCCGTCCGGATCGTCCACGTCGCCGTAATCAACGAGGGCCACGTGCTCGGCAATGTCTAGGGCGTCGGAGAAGGACCACGTCGAGTATCGCTCGAGCGCGGCGCGCACGGCCTTGGGTGTACTCGCAGAAGAGCGGGGCGAGACCGAGGTGGCGAAGGTCGAGACGCCCAGAAGCCCGACGTTTCGCTTGCCGTCGACGGGCCGACTGGCGAGCAAGGTGGCGGCCGATGGCCAGTTGGGATCGTTCGGATACGCCACGTTGCCCATGTTACGCATACGCCATTTGACAAGGACTTATGCCTTCGAACCGGCGTCCGTCTCGATTGTCGAGGTGGTGTTGAATCGTTTTGAGAACGTTGTCGTTGTGTTCAGCGATCGACGATGCGCACGCCGTCATCGCTGGATTCCTCGGGGTCCGTCGTGATGAAGGCCGGAACCGCAGTCGGCTCGAGACCTTGGTGCATGTCGTCGACGTAGACCGGCGACGGTACGGCGGTGTACTCCCCATAGGCGGTGCGCGACACGACGTTCGGGGTCTTGCGTTTCCCGCCGCCCTTGACCGCTTGGAGTTCCTTGCAGATCTTGTACGTGATCGGGTACGCGACGAAGGGAGAGAGAATCACCAAGATTCGCATGGAAATCAAGACCGTGTTGAGCGACACGTGGAAGAAGTTCGCCAGCACGTCGGTGGAACTCGCGATGAAGAGCATGCCGAGGAGGGCCAACATCGCGACACCCGCGGCCGTGCGCTTGGGCCGATTGCTCGGGCGGTCCAGGAGATGATGGATCTCGTTGTCCTTCGTGAATCGCCGCTCGATTGCCGGCCACAGGTACGCGATATTGAAGATGATCCCCGGCAGGATGACGGCCGGTATCAAGACCTCGAACGGGATCGTATAGCCCCAACTATGGAACGACCACGAGGGCCATATTCGAAGTGCGCCGTCGAGGAAGCCCATGTACCAGTCCGGTTGCACGGCGTAGGAGATGCGCGACGCATCGTACGGTCCGAACTGCCAGATTGGGTTGACCTGCGCGAAGGCACCCAACAACGCCGTGACGCCAGCGACGATGAATAAGAATCCCGTCGTCTTGGCCATGAAGACCGGGAACATCGGCGAGCCGACGACGTTTTTCTCGGTACGGCCCTCGCCCGGGAACTGCGTGTGCTTTTGACGAACGAGCAAGAAGAGGTGCGCGCTGACCAACCCGATAATGATCAACGGCACGATCAAACAGTGCAGGATGAAGAACCGCGGAATGATCTCGGTGCCCGGGAAGTTNNGCGCCGGTGAAGAACACGCGCGCCATGTGCACGACAATCGCGCCCACGAAGATGTCGCAGGCCCAGTGGTGCATCTGTCGCATCAACAGGCCACCGCGCACGGCGAAGGAGAGATTGACCGTCGACGAGAAGGCCTGGGTCATCTTCTGTCCGTCGAGGGGCAGGTAACCGCCGTGGTACGTGACGATCGCCGAGCTCGGGATGAAGTACAGCGTCAGGAAGACACCGGTGACCATGAGGATGACGAACGAGTACAACGCAATCTCACCCAGCATGAACGACCAGTGGTCGGGGAAGATCTTGTCCATGAACGTGCGCCCGCCGCGCGCCACGCCCAAGCGATCGTCCAACTCGTTGAGGGTCTTACCAACCCGGCCGTAGGGGCCGAGGGCCTGTTGCCTGGAGCGCTTGGTGTCGATGATGTCGCTCACGAGCGCTCCCAGAATCCCGGGCCGACCGGCTCGTGGTAGCCACTTTGACTGCGCAAGTAACCCGACGAGTCGATGTAGAGCGGGAGCTGTGGAAGGGGTCGAGGAGCCGGTCCGAACTGCGGTACCGCTCCGTTGGTCACGTTGAACATCGACTGGTGACAGGGGCAGACGAGCAGCTGCAACTGCTGCTCGTAGAGGCCCACCGGGCAACCGAGGTGCGTGCAGACTTTCGAGTAGGCCACGTAGCCTTTCGGTGCCCACGATTCGCGACCCTTCATGGTCGTGAATCCTTCATTCGAGACGCGAATGAGCACGGTCTGGTCGACGGCCTGACCGCGATCGGTGTTCTGGGTTCCTTCGGGAAAGACGGTCGAGATCGAACCGACCGCGAGGTCACCTTCCATGACGCGCCGCCCACTCTGGTCGACCACGTAGGAACCCTTCTTCCAGTCGGTGGTGTCGAGCGTTGTCTTTGGCAGGGGGCCGAGGCTTCGCAGCAGTGGGAGGAGCGCGACGACACCGAAAATGCCGAGGCCGCCTCCGAGGAGTCCCCCGAGCATCTTGCGACGCTGAACGACGCCGCCGCCCCGCTCGACAATGACGGCCGCGAACGCTTCGCGATCGGCATCGGAGTTCGCGAGCGTGTGGCGGTCCTCGACGAAGGGGCCCCGTGGCATGAGGTACTTGCCCCACGCGACGAGTCCGACACCGACGAAGAAGAAACCGCCGCCCATGGTGGCGCCCAGCTTCCAGGCCTGCGCGTTGATCCAGTAGCACGCCCCAAAGCCGGCGAAGCAGAGCGCACCGAGGACGAAGCACACCGAGATGACGCGCTCCACCAGTTGCGGGTTTCGCGCAGACGGCTGGAGGTGCGGGTCATTGGCCGCAAGTCCCGAAAGGGAGACGGGGGTACGAAGTTCGTGTTCGTCGCTCAATCGCGCTCCCCTACCCAGAAGCCCACGAGGGCCAGTACGCCAACGCCCAGCGCCAGTCCAACAAATCCCTCCGCGACGGGACCAAGTCCGCCCAGTCCGAAACCACCGGGATTGTCGGGGTGCTGGATTTCAGTCGTCACGTACTTGACAATGTCGTTCACTTGGTAGTCGCTCAAGTTGCCGGTGAAGCGAGGCATGTTCCCCGGACCGGTGCGAATGGCTTCGGCGACTTGGAAGGCGGGGACTTGGCGTAGTGATGGCGAGAAGGTGCTGAGGGCTAAGGCGTCGCCGTCACCTTCGATGGTGTGGCACGACGCGCAGTTGAGGGCGAAGAGCGCCGCTCCGTCCGAGACCTTGGCGATCTTGAGATTCGGATCGGGAATGTACGGGTAGCTCGACGAAAGTGAGTTGACCCACGCAGCAATCGCCAGCGCCTGATGCGGATCAAGTCGCGGAGTACGACGAGCGGCCTCGACGGAGCGGGGATTGGCCGCGGGCATGCGACCCGAGTCGACCCAGAAGTCAATCGTCGCCGGACCGAGACCGACGAGGTCGGGGTACGCGCCGTTCGTGCCGTTGGCGGGCACGCCGTTGGCCTGCGTGCCGTGGCATGACGCGCAGTTCTGTTGGAAGAGCGCGTCGCCCAGTGTTGCGAGTGCGGCCGAGGGTGCGTTGTAGGTAATGGCGGTGTCACCGTAGGAGATGATGACGCCGTCGCTGTTTTTCTTCACGACGTCGGAGTTCGGCGTACCGGCGTTCTTGCGTGTTGTTTGGTACGGCGTGGTCTTATTCGACGACGCCTGGGCGCCACCAACGAAGAGGACCGCCGGACCAAAGGCGAAAAGGCTGACGACGCCAAGTGCGCAACAGCGCTTGAAGAGTGGGGACATCACGCCTCGTCCTACTTCAGCAAGAAGAGGGCCGAGTACAGCCCAATCCATACGACGTCGACGAAGTGCCAGTAATAGCTCACCCCTTGGAACGTTGACAACTCACCGGGGTCGCCTTCGGTCCCGCGCATGCGAAAAAGGAGGAACGACATGGCCACGAGACCCAAGATGACGTGTAGTCCGTGTAGACCAGTCGTGATGAAGAAGACCGAGCCGTAAGAGTTCGTGTACCACCTCGTCGCGAGGTGCGTCCACTCGTAGGCCTGGTTGGAGACGAACAGCGCACCCATGATGATCGTGATGATGATCCAGCGCCGCGCTTCGGCGCGACGACGATGCTCAATCAACCACACCGCGTACTGCATGGTGAACGACGACGCGATGAGGATGATTGTGAAGATGCCCGATTGCAGAACGTCCAGGTGCGTGCCGACGGGAGGCCACGCCGCCAGGTGGGCGCGAATGGTAAATAATGCGGCGAAGAGTCCCGAGAAGAACATCAGCTCGCTGCCGAGCCAGATCATGACTCCAATAGCCAACATTGGAGGACGATCGTGAACGATCTTCTCTTGCTTCGCCAGGCTATTGGGGGAAATCGCCTGACTCACGGCTACATTTCTAGCGGAAATCGAGACCCTGGTGCGTCAAGGCGGCGGAAAAGGCTCAGCCGAGTGTGTCGGGCAGCGCCTCGGAGGCGACGATCGCGAGGCGGCGCGTCGGACGCGTCATCGCGACGTAGAGGGTGCGCAGTCCACGCGGCGTAACGGACGGGCAGCCCTTCGCACCGCGACTCGCAATCTGGCAGGGTTCCACGACCACGACGGCGTCGAACTCCAGGCCATTGGCGCCCTCGGCCGCCAGGACCACGAGGTCGGCGCCCAGTCCTCTGGACTCCTGGTCCCTCGGGTCAATGGCGTCAAGACCTTTGGAACGAAGAATCGCAACGATTTCCTCGACCCGCTCGCCAGCGACGATGACGGCGACTCGACCAGGCGACACTGCATCGACTTCACGACGCGTGATCTCCACCAACGTGGCCGCGAACTCACTTGCGCTCACCTGGTCAATGGTGGGCGCGTGGCCAGCTCGGCGAACGGGGCGCGGCGCCTCGATCTCGGGCGCCGCGGCGAAGAGGGTGGGCGCGGCGAAGTCGAGAACCTCTTCGGGGGTGCGGTAACTCACCGTCAAGTCAACGCGGGTGGGCGTTCGCCGTGGTTCGAGAACCTCGAGGACCGCATTCCACGACGCGGACGATGAGGCGGTGGTGGCCTGGCCCATGTCACCGACGATGGTCATCGATCCGGTGAGGTCACGGCGCTTGAGGACCCGTAGTTCCATGGGCGAAAGGTCTTGTGCCTCATCGATCACGATGTGGCCGTACGTCACGAACTCGGCCTCGTCGAGTTCCGTGCTTTGGGTCGGCGCGAGACGCTGCGCTTCGCGTAGAGCGGCCGCGCGAACGTCGCCGGCGTAGGCGTCGAGGTCGATGCCGTCAAGGATTCCCGTTTCGGCGAACTTCACGACCGGCCGNNAGCGAGGCCGAGCGCGGTCGATACAACAGCTCAAGTTCCTCGTCGCTCAAGAATCCCTGACCGGCAGCGCGCAGTAGTGCGGGTGCGCCGAAGAGGTCGTGGAGCAGTTCCTGTCCCGACAGTCGGGGCCAGATCCGCCCGAGGACGTACTTGAACTGCGACGTCGAACGAATGAGATCGGCCAGTTCACCCACGGCGTTGACCTCGTCAATGCCCTCACGCACGAAGCGCTCGTAGTACTCGTTCGCGAGTCGGTTTGCCAGCTCTCGCCCGACGGCGGAGCGGCGCTGGTTGTGGTTACCGGGACGTCGTCGGGCTCGGTCGACCGTCTCTTGCGTGTACTTCGCGCGCAACACGATGATGGCGCGTCCCACCGGTATCTCGACGTCCTCCTTCAGCGGTCGCTGGCGGGTGCGAAGGGCCCGCGCAAGTAGTCGGGCCATGCGAAGGTCGCCCTTGAGCTGGTCGACGGGCTCGGCGTCACGGCCGCGGATTTCGACGTTGGTGACGAGCCCCGAGATTGTCGAAAGGGTGACACCCGATTCGCCCAGTGAGGGCAGGACGTTCTCGATGTAGTTCAAGAAGAGTGGATTGGGGCCGACGACGAGAACACCCTGGCGTTCCAAGGTGGCACGGTGGGTGAAGAGAAGGTAGGCCGCGCGGTGCAAGGCAACTGCAGTCTTACCCGTGCCCGGGCCGCCCTGTACGAGCAGGACGCCGGCAAGGGGATTGCGGATGATGCGGTCCTGCTCGCCTTGGATCGTGGCGACGATGTCACCCATTCGCCCGGTGCGCGCGCGTCCGAGGGCCGCAAGCAGTGCACCCGGTCCACCCAGCGCGAGGCCGCCATCGACGAGGCCCTCGTCGGTCGCGGAGCGGACCTCATCGTCGGGCAACGAGAGCTCGCCGTTGGCATCGGCGAAGTACTCGTCCTCGACGCCGGTGACGTCGTGGCCCTTAATCGCGACGTGGCGACGACGCGAGAGTCCGAGCGGTTCAACGCCGGTCGCGCGGTAGAACGCCTCCGCAACGGGCGCACGCCAGTCGATGACGAGCGGGTTCAGTTGATCGTCCGAAACGGCCAAGCGACCAACGTGATAGTCGTCGCTCTGACCCATCTCATTGGGCGCGTAGTCAATACGACCGAAGAACAATGGTTGGTCGCCGATGGCGAGTTGATCGAGGCGATGCAGCGCCGTCCCCATGACAACGTCACGCTCAACGAGGTCACCGGCCCCGCGCATATTCGCAACGGCCGCACTGTCGCGAAGCGAGCGGGCTTCGTCACGCATGTGATCGAGTGCCCGCAGGGCGAGATCGAGGAATACCTGTTCTTCCTTGATCTCACGCTCGTGCGCCATTGCGTCCTCTCACACTCTCAAAATTGACAAATTTCAAGTCTAGGGCACGACTGAGAGATCGACTCAAAACGACATTCGGCGCATCTCACGTAGATTGAGATTGATAAAAAGGAGTGGTGTGAACGAGCCGGTTTTTCTTCGGGCCTGTCGCGGCGAGAGCGTCGAGCACGTGCCTGTCTGGTTCATGCGACAGGCCGGACGGTCGCTGCCCGAGTACCGCGAACTACGTGGCGAGGGCTCCATTCTCGACGCCATCGCTGATCCGGCGCTCGCTTGTGAGATTACGCTGCAGCCCGTTCGTCGCTATGGCGTGGACGCGGCGATCCTCTTCTCCGACATCGTCGTGCCCCTGCACTCGCTTGGTTTCGGCGTGGACATCGTGCCCGGCCGGGGCCCCGTCATCGAGCGACCCTTCGCGAGTGCCGCGGATCTCGAGCGTCTCCGAGACCTCACCGACGTGGACATCGCGCACGTCACCCAGACCGTCGACCTCGTGGTGAAGGAACTCGCGACGACCGACACGCCACTCATTGGCTTCGCCGGGGCACCATTCACTGTCGCGAGCTACCTCGTGGAAGGTGCACCAACTCGCGACTTCGCGCTGATCAAGACGATGATGCACCGAGAGCCGTTGCTCTTCGACCTCTTGTTGGACCGACTCTGCCACATCACGATCACCTTCCTGCGCGCCCAAGTGGCCCACGGTGCGCGCGCCCTCCAGCTCTTTGATTCGTGGGCCGGGGCGCTCACCCGTGACGAATATCGACGATTCGCCCTTCCCGCGACGGAGCGCGTGATTGCCGGCGTGGCCGACCTCGGCGTGCCTACCATCCTTTTCGGCGTCGGCACCGGTGAACTGCTCGACCTGATGTGCGACGCCCAGAGCACGGTCATGGGAATCGACTGGCACGTGGACTTGGACGAGGGTCGGCGACGGGTCGGCGCGCGCGCGGTCCAGGGCAATCTCGATCCCGCGCGTTGTCTCGGGGGGAGCGACCTGGCGGTCGAAGCGGCGCGAGAGGTACTGGCGAAGGCCGGTACCGACGCGGGCCACATCTTCAATCTCGGACATGGCGTCCTGCCGTCAACCGATCCGAAGTGCCTCCAAGCGGTCGTACAGGTCGTGCACGACGAGGGACGGGCTGGCGTGCGATGAAGATCGGCGTTCTGGTCATGGCCTACGGCACACCCACGACCCGAGATGATGTTGAGGCGTACTACACGAGGATTCGTCACGGCCGCCCTCCGACCCCCGAGCTCCTCGCCGACCTCACCCGTCGCTACGACGCAATCGGTGGCACCTCTCCCCTCGCGCAACGAACGGCCGACCAGGTTGCGGGTATCGCCCGAGTCCTCGACCACGTCGCGCCCGGCGAATTCGACGTTCGATTTGGATCGAAGTACGAACCTCCACTCCTCGAGACAGCCGCCACATCATTCCGTGACGAGGGCTTCACCCACGTCATCGGACTCGTCCTCGCGCCGCACTCCTCCTCGATGTCAACCGACCAGTACATGTCGCGCGCGGGCGAAGCACTCGGCGACGACGTTACGTTCACGCGGATCGGCGCGTGGTGGGAGTTTCCCGGATTCCTCGAGATCATCGCCCAACGTGTGACCAACGTCTTGGAGACGATTCCCCCTGAACATCGCGAGACGACCGAGGTCATCTTTTCGGCCCACTCCCTTCCCGAAAAGATTCTCGCGAGCGGCGACACCTATCCCGACCAGTTGCGCGAGAGCGCGCGGCGCGCGGCGGAGATTGCCGGCGTGCCGCGCTGGGATATTGCATGGCAGTCAGCGGGGCGCACCGCCGACCCGTGGATCGGTCCCGACATCCTCCAGGTGATTCGAACAAAACGAGAAGAAGGCGTGACGGACATCGTGTCGTGTCCTATTGGCTTCGTGAGTGACCATCTCGAAGTGCTCTACGACATCGACGTCGAGGCACAGGGTGTTGCGAGTGACGTGAAGATCCATCTCGCTCGAACGGCGTCGCTGAATGACGACCAACGATTCATGACCATGTTGGCGGCTGTCGTAATCGAGGCCGCGTCCGCGTGAGTCGAGCGTCCGTCGTCATTGTCGGCGGTGGCATCGCCGGTCTCAGTGCGGCGTGGGAACTAACGGGCGCGAAAGATGGCCCCGACGAATATTCCCCGCGAGTCGAAATCATTGAAGCAGACACTCGCGTCGGCGGGGTGCTACGAACCACGCAGTTCGCCGGTCGGACAATCGACCTCGGTGCCGACGGCTTCCTCGCCCGTCGACCCGAGGCCGTCGAGCTGATCGGCGAGTTGGGCCGCTCGAACGAACTCGAAGCGATCGACGCGAGCGGCGCCTCCATCTGGCTACGCGGAGCACTCCACGAATTGCCAACTGGTTTGGTGCTGGGAATACCTACTTCATCAGGACAGTTGGCTGGGGTAAAGGGACTGTCGTTACGCGCCAGGCTCGCCGCGGCGCGTGATCAACGCGTGCCTGTTCATATGAACGTCGGCGACGACGCCACCATCGGCGACATCGTTCGCACGAAGCTCGGACGTGAACTCGCCTACCAATTCATTGAACCAATGGTCGGTGGAATACAGGCCGGCCGCATCGATCAACTTTCCGCGAAGTCGGTCTTCCCAGCTCTGCTGGTGGCGGCGCAAAAGGGTGGGTCGTTGATGAAGGCGTTGCGCCCCGCGACGGCGAGCGCCCCGGAGGCGACCGGTCCGCTCTTCAACTCGCTCATCGACGGTGTCGGCTCACTTCCCCTCGAACTCGCCGAGCAGTTGCGCGGTCGCGGTGTCGTGTTGCGCACCGGTGTCGCGGTCACCGCGCTACGCCGCACGCCGTCCGGCAACTATCCCTGGGAGGTCGACACTGCCACGACCACGACGCCGGCCGACGTCGTGGTAGTGGCCACCCCCGCGCCAACAGTCGCACGCCTGCTCGGGAGCCTCGACCCAGCCCTCGAGCGGCTGTCCGCGATTCCGAGTGCCGGCGCCGCGATCATCACCTTTAGTGCGCCGCGTCACGCCATCACGTTGAGTGCCGCGGGTACCGGAGTGCTCGTGCCACTCGGGACTCCGTGGACCGGTGAAGGTTCCATGATGGTGACCGCGCTCACGTTCCTCGATCGAAAGTGGGCCCATCTTCGTCTCGATGATGACGTTCTCGTGCGGGCTCACGTGGGTCGCATCGACGACGAGCGTTGGACCCGGATGTCCGATGACGAGCTGACCGAGCGGGTCGCGAGCGAGATGCGGGTGTTACTCCCGCGATTCGAAAATACCTACTCCTCAGTCGTGCAGCGTTGGCCGGCCGGACTCCCCCAGTACTACCTCGGGCACGACGTGATGGTCACGAACGCGAAGGCGGCCGCCGCAACGATTCGTGTTGCGTTGTGCGGCAACGCCTACGACGGGGTGGGAATTCCCGCGAGCATCGGTTCTGGACGTCGAGCGGGACGTGAAGCGCTCGACATGGCCCGCGACGTTGCGCTTTGAGTGGTCAGAGGTAGTACCCGGAGTGGATGTAGATGCACGGCACGCCCTCGCTCACGTACATCGCGTGGTTCTTCGGGTCATCGTCGAGCGCGAGACGAATGTCAAAGCCCTCTTTCACGAGGTCGCGCAGCGCGCCGCGCTTGAAGTCGTCGACCCCTGAGTAGTCGCCGTACTCGCGCATGATGAGTAGATCCCAGCGAAGTCCGTAGCGCTCAAGCCAACCCACCGTGTGCGGCTGCACTCTGCGTGGTCGACCCGTTAAGAGCACAATCTGCAGCGACCGGTCGAGGAGTTCGAGCAGTCGCTCTATCTCCTCGATGATGGGATCGTCACCGCACGCATCGAAGAAACTCTTCCAATCGCCCCAATCGAGGTAGTGCTGGCGTCCCGCGGCGTCGGCGACGACGCCGTCGATATCGAAAATCACCGCCGGACCGCCGGATTGGGGGTCACCGCGCCAATGCCAGTTTTCTCGTACGTAGTCCGGACTCATCTGTGTACTCAGGCTAACGGCGCTCCCTCTAACGATGTCTGCGAGAATGGATGCCGTGGGATGTGCAGATCGTCAGACGCTACCGATTCCGTTCGGACATCACGTTTACGTGGTGAGCGACCTCTCACTCTCACCCACCTCGGACGAAAAGAGCCGTCCGGTTGTCGATCTGGTCACGCTGCTCGGCGATATCGATGACGCCGCGGTCGTCGTCGTCGCGGGCAACTTCTTTCACCCCGATTCAACCTCGGATCTCGCTAATTTCATCGGAGCCACGCTCCAGCACCTTCCAACCTTGCGTGACCAGATCGCGGCCTTCACGAAGAAAGCGCGCCACCGTTTCATTGTGCTCCCTGGAACCTCCGACCATGAACTCGCCCACAACCAGTTGGCCCGCAACCATCTCGAAGCGCTCGGCGTCACGTTTGCCAATGACCTGATACTGCAAGTTGCGACCGCCGACGGCGTGCGTGACCTCGCGGTCGCAGCCGGTCACTGCAACGTCGCCGCAGAACGAGCTGACGTGGCCGACCGTTCTGACGCCGATCGGCTCGAGGATCCCCATGCCTTGGCACGATTCGTGGCGTCCAGGGTCCTCTACCGTCGACTCGCCGGGTGGGTCTGGTTTCCTTTCGTCGCACTTTTGCTGGTCGACCTGTTGACCTCGCTCAACGCCATCATGTTTCACTTCACGCACCACCACCTTCGGGTCCACACGCCCCAAACGGGGAACTTCTGGAACAATCTCCTACTTAATCTTCTGATACTCGCGGGCGTCGAGTTCGTGGTGGTCTGTTGCGCTGGACTCATCGTTCGTCGCCGATTCGACCGCGATGCTCGTCGTTCGGCACCGGAACTCAGTGAACCACTGTCATTGACATTCGTCGACGACGTCGACTCCTTAGAGTTCGCGCGGCGAAACGCCGAGCGAACGGGCGCGGGAGCCGTCATCGGCGGCGCACCACGACCGGCCCTCGCCTTCCTCGACCAGGGCGTATGCGCGGCGCCCGGACCATCGCGCACGGTCGTCGTCGAACGCCGCGGCCGATTCGGCTTGCCGCCGGTCTTCACTTCGGTCGACCGACTCGGGGTCGTGGAGATTGAAGCGGCCAGCACCGTGCAGGTCCGTCTGTACGCCGGAGAATCACGACGAGCCGGTGGGCGACTGCTGGAACGCCTCGTTGCGAATACCTACGTGCAGCCAGCGCCATCGGGCGTCACCACCACCGTTGGGTCGTGGCCGACCGGTAATCCCTTCCCCGTCACGGTCGAACGGTTACGCGAGCAACGCCGGCAGCGGACGATTCGCCGTGGGGCCAGCGGCTTGCTCTTCCTCGACGGGCTGATCAACGTCATCGTCACCGTGTCGCCACCGCTTCGAAGTCGCCTGCACACTGTGCAGGAGATTCTTCCCCTTGGCGTTGCGCAGTCGGCAGCGGTTCTCACTGCAGTTGCCGGTATTGCGATGATTATGATGGCGCGCGGTATCCGACGGGGTCAACGTCGGGCGTGGTTCGTAGCGTGTGTGGTGCTCGCCATCACGGTGATCGCACACATCGCACGAGGTGGCACCTTGGTCGCGTCCATCATCGCGGCCACAATTTTGGGCCTCTTGGTAATCGAACGCCGCTACTTCCAAGCAACGACCGACCGCTCAAGTGCACGCACGGCGCTTCCCCGGCTGGGATTGATTGCCCTGGTCGCAGTCGTTGCCGCCACCGTTGGCGTTGAAGTCTCCTCAGGCCGACACCATTTACCATCACTGGGCATCATCCTGATGGCCTGTCTCGAACGGTTCGTCGGACAGAACTACATCGCCCTGCCCGACGCCGCAGGCGACTTCGTCGATCCAGCGATGCTCGCCGTTGGAATTTCGCTGTTCGTCTCGACGTTGTACCTCTTAACGCGACCGGTCGTCGATCGCCGTCTCTCAACGTCGGGTCGATCGAGCGAACGACGTTTGGCTGAGTTGCGCGCACGTGAAATTGTTCGACGACACGGTCGAGGAACGCTCGACTACTTCGCGCTTCGCGACGACAAGCAGTTCTTCTTCTTCCGCGACTCGCTTGTGGCCTACGCGGTCTACGGTGGCGTCGCGCTCATTTCCCCAGATCCCATTGGCCCCGTAGCGGAACGATCCGAAGCATTCAGCGCGTACCGCGCCTACGCCGAAGGTCGAGGGTGGACCGTGGGCGTCATCGGAGCCAGCGAAGAGTGGCTCCCGATCTACGGCACTGCCGGACTGCATCACCTCTATATCGGCGACGAGGCAATCGTTGATTGTCAGACCTTCAATCTCGCCGGCGGAAAGATGAAAGGCCTTCGTCAGGCCTGCACTCGTCTCGCCCGCCACGGCTACACCGTCGAATTCTTGGATCCGGCGAACATCGAACCGAGTCGGGTCACTGACATCGTTGAACTCATCTCGATGCTTCGACGCGGCGAAGCAGAACGTGGCTTCTCGATGATGCTCGGCCGCTTGTTCAATCCAAAGGACAAGGGTCTGTTGTTGACGATCGTGCATGGACCCGATGGGCGACCCGTCGCCGTATGTCAGTTCGTACCCTCACCAGCAATCAACGGTTACTCGCTCGACCTGATGCGTCGCGATCCCGGCGACCACCCCAACGGGCTCATTGACTACGCGCTCTGCTCAACGATCGAACATCTACGTGAGAACGGTGCGCGAGGACTGAGCCTCAACTTCGCCGCCTTTCGCTCTGTGCTCGAAGGAGAACGTGGCGAAGGAACGTTCACTCGTGTCGAGCGCTGGGCGTTGAAACGACTGTCAGGCATCTTCCCGATTGAGTCGCTCTGGACGTTCAACGCCAAGTACCACCCAACATGGTTGCCACGGTACCTCATTTACCCCGCCGCCGAGAGTTTTGTTCCCGTCGGGGCAGCAGTTTTGCGCGCTGAGTCCTTAACCGAGTTACCAGTACTTGGTCGGTTCCTCGCGAGCGACCCATCAAATCGACCGGGCACCGTTGTGCCGGAAGAAGTCCTTGAAGCTGCGAAATTGGTCGACGAAAAGATTCTTAATTAAATAATTCGAGTGGCCCAACAAACGAGTGCGGGTTCACTTCGGCCCCTCGATACCATGATCGCCCATCTTTAGGTTTCAAAGCAAGGCCCGTAATACTTCAAGTCGCAGTTCCAGCGTCGGGGTAGATTGATGACCTGAAGCGAGCGCGGGAAATGGTCATGGTCCTTGTGTCATTTCTGTGTCCACGATGCTCCACAGGTAGACAATGCAAGCGAGAGGAACGTGATGTCCGGGTCGAAGCAGAGGATCTCATATTTTCCGTTGTCGCAGATGGATGACCGGATGTTGGCGGTGATGAAACGCTGCGCCGAAGAAGGTACGCCCCGTCCCGAGAGTTCTGCT
Organism: Acidimicrobiaceae bacterium; assembly: GCA_003152215.1. Lineage (GTDB taxonomy): Bacteria > Actinomycetota > Acidimicrobiia > Acidimicrobiales > RAAP-2 > RAAP-2. The sequence goes on from PLZP01000027.1 coordinate 39,441, forward strand.
GTTCGCGCTCATTCGCCCGCAGCGTTCTGGGCTTTTGACGAAGCTTGGGAGAGATTGTTTCGCACCGGTGTGGTTGCTCACGCAATCAAAGAACTGTGTCGAGTTTACGTGTCGCGTTCGGTCAAATGTGAGTATTGCGGCAATCAACGAAGCGAAGCGGCGCGGTCGACCGGGCTGTCGGAAGGCAAGCTGGATGAACTGATGAATTTTGAGACATCGACTCGTTTCTCTGAGCGCGAGCGCGCCGCACTTTCTTACGCAGAGGCAATCACGTGGCGTCTCGACCCAGATGACAACTTTTGGGATCGACTGCATTCGCACTTCTCTGAGGAAGAAATGGTTGAATTGGCATGTTTCATAGCTTTGACCATGGGTCAACAAAGTTGGATTCGGTTGCTAAACATCGATCATTACCAGGTGATGGCCGAAACGGTGGCGTCACTCGTCCACGGTTTTGAGGTTGAAGCGACGGCCAAAGAGTCGTCGCGGAATTGACATCAGTAGGAAACGCACGGGGCTTGTGGCGCGCCCTTCGATAGAACATTTGGGATCCACTCCTCCACTCGCCAGTCGGAGATTGTTGACGTCGGCCCTCCGACACTTGGCACCTGATCCTGATTTTTATTCTGTGGCGAGGTGCGACACCAGCGTGGTGTCAGATCACGAATGCGATTCGCAAATTCAGCCGTGAGCGGTGACTTCGAAGACCTCAAGACTCTCAATCGTTACTGGAGCTCCCGCGGGGACCTTCAAAGAAGCAGCAAATGCCTCGGCCTGCTCCTTGGTTTCGAAGACGTAGATCGACGCACCATGTGAGCCGTCGGCGCTGTGAGAGATATATGTTGTGACATGACCTGCCTGAGCTTTCGCCATAGGAACTGCGATTGAATTCTGAAGTTCGACTATCTCGTCCATTCGGCTGGAATCCAAACTGGCTTTTCCGAAAACTGCAAACATTGCATGCCCCTCGTTCGTTGAGACCTTGATCGAAGCATCGCACATATGGGTTGAGCGTGCATTGGTCGGTGATGCTGCGGATCGGGTGGGCGTCGCACAATTGGTGTCGACGGTTCAGGAAGTTCGCGGATCGCGAAGGTTCGCCGATATCAGTCGTTGACATTTGTCGTGGGAAGTCCCGTATCAAGAGGTCAGACCCGACTCGACGACACCAACATTCTTCTCACAGCCAGTGCAAGGTGGCAAAACTGCTGCGTCGGGCCTTCGGCGCCAACGATCTCCTGCTCCGTAGCGGTGGCGATCAAACAACTATTAGGGTTCCTAGTCCCATACGATGCGGCCTGCGGGTGCTGTAAAGCGGTGTCACACGATTGACGCCTGCTCGACGCGGTCGTGATCACACGAATGATCGAAGTGGACGCGGGCGTGGCTCACGAACGCAGTCACTGAGCGAACCCGGCAAGCGACGCGTGGGCAGCGCCGTCAGTCGCCAAAGCCGCCCAGGCGCGCGAAACTACGGAACGATGACTGCTCGACCGCGCAGTGAACCCTCGTGCAGCCTCTCGTACGCAGTGGGGGCGGCGTCAAGCGAGAACACCTCGGTCTCGACGTGCACCTGACCGCGCCGCGCTAGTTCGAGCACCTCGAACAACTCGGAACGCGTGCCCCAATACGGAGCGCGGATGGACGAGTCGTAGGACCCCGCGAGCACACCCACCGGCAACACGCCGGCCCCGACCCCGACCAGTACCGCGTCACCTTCAACGCGAACAACCGCCTTGGCCAGATCCATAGTGGCCTGCGCGGCGACGAAGTCGAAGACCGCCGTCGCCCCCAGTCCGTTGGTCAACGCCTTGATCGCCTCGAACGCGGCGGCGTCGGAACGCATCGCGTGATGTGCACCTACCTCAGTGGCCAGAGCCAGCTTCGCGTCGTCCACGTCAAGCGCGATCACCGTCGCCGGACTCAGCGCGCGCAACAACTGCACCGCCACGTGACCGAGGCCGCCGACGCCGATCACCACGGCCGTTGAGCCGGGCACGAGCTTCGCCAGCGAGCCCTTGATCGCATGATACGGAGTCAGCCCAGCGTCGGTGAGACTCACGGTCTTGACCGCATCGAGCCCGTCCAGAGGCACAACGTGACGAAGATCGTCGATGATCATGTACTCGGCTATCGAGCCGGGCGCACCCAGCCCCGGTGGCACGATGCCCTCGGCGGCGGCTCGCTCACAATAGTTTTCGTGCCCCTGCGCACAGGCGTAGCACTGGCCACATCCCCAAGGACCGTACACGGCGACCTCAACGCCGAGATGGCGACCGTCGACTCCCTCACCCACCATGTCGATGATTCCAGCGCCCTCGTGACCGAGCGTCAGGGGCAACCCGAACGTGTAGGCCTCGGCCGGCAGGCTCATGAGAAAGGCGTCGGAGTGACAGACTCCTGCGGCGGTGACCTTCAGTCGCAACTGCCCGGGGCCCGGAACCGGCGTGTCGATCTCGACCACTTCTGGCGCAGATCCAATAGTTCGATATTGCAAAGCCTTCACGATGGCTTCCTTTCGTCAACTTCCCGCTGTTCCCACCGTAGGTCCGTGAAGTCAGCCCATAACGGGCAATTGGTCCTTTCACCAAAGGCTCGTCGCTCGATCGACTGGTCGTGCTCGGCGACGAATGACCCGACGACGTCGAAGTAACGCTCGGGCCCTTCGATGAAGTGCATGTGACTGGAGTTCTCGAAGATCTCCTAGCGGACATTAGGAATATTGTCGAAGTAAGGGCGGGTGCGTTCAGGGCTGACATTTCAAGGCGCCAATGCGGGGTTGCAGGTCTATCTACTCTTCTTTCATCACGAGTCTCACACTTCAATCCGCCAGTGGCTGATTGCAGAATCGTTGCGTCGGGCCACCGTCGGCACAGTCTCTGGGTCGATTGGAGAAGCTGAGTCTGGTCGCGTGTATGCGGCTGCTGCACGAACGTCTGGACATCAACTACAACTCTTCGACGGCTGGACGCGAAGAAAATAGTCCGTGAGATCGCGTTCGAAGAGCACGTACGTTCGTCCCGCGTACGTCGCGACGGACCCCCAGACCCCCAGTGGGCCTCCCGATGCTCGGACGTGACCGGTTGACTGGGCGAGACACTCGGTCGACCCCTGACCTGCGGAGTCGACCAACCAGATCACGCCGACCCCGGGGTACAGCGAAGTGTCGAATGGATAACCACCTCGCGCCGCGGATGGAACAAGTCGGTCGCCTTCGTAGTAGCGAGCAGTGGCCGTCTTGTTGTTGAGGTTGTCGACGGCCACCCATACTCCTTGGGCGGTCGTGGTGAGCGGCTGACCGGTCGCACCAGGAAGCAGACGCTGCACAAGCCTTCGGCCCGAGGTCGCGTCGTACGTCGTGACGAACTCTTTTGACCCGATTGCGCCGAGCACGTCCAGGGACCTGCCCTGTTCGGATGATGACATCTCCGTCGGTGAGAAATCCACGGGGACCTTCACTAGGACGCGCCCGGACTGAGGGTCGAGTCGGATGAGCATCGTGGGTGTCGCCACCCATAGTGACGACCCGGCAACAGTTACCAGGACGGTCCGACCGGGAAGGATGTAGGTGCTCTCTCGATGCAAATTCCCCGGATCAATCTTGAGCAGAACTCGCCCATTATCCGGCGCTGGAATATCGAAAGCATTTTGGCCCGTTGCCCACCAGAGGGCGCCGTCACCGAACGCGACGCTGGTCACGTTAGGGAACCTCGCTGCGGCCGCGATTCGCCAAGTCTTCAGATCGATTCGGATGAGGTCATCAACCGCGCCCTTCGAGCGGTCAAAAGTTCCGACTACGAACATCGAATCGGTCCCCGTCGCCACGATGCTCGGGCCGGAGCCGTCAGTGTCCAGTTTGAGGATTCGGCTGACGGAGAAGAGTGAGGTCGAATTCGGAGGCGTCGCGAGGGTGCTTGCATTGGACAAGAAAACTGGAGAAAGGGTGAATGCCGTTGTCGCAGCGACTGTGAGGACAGCGACTCTCCAAGTGATTCGACGCACACTCACCGCCAATCTCTCGGTCCCTGTGTCCAACGGTACAGCAACTGTTGGAAAATGTGCACAGCGTCTCGTGCCACAGCAGAACGTACATAAATCGCCGCATTCGGGAAGTAGAACGAACGAGATCATTCACTACTTCCGGCGACCCATAAATTGAGTCGGTGTTGCGCCGAGGATCTGGACTGTCAATTGGTCCGGAAAGTTGTTGATTGAGGCAACGAGATCTTCAAACAAGATTCGTCGGCCACCAACGCTGGTTTGGTCCCAGCGACGAGACCTAATTCGAAGTCTTGGCTCTCGGTTCGGCGGTGCCCGACTTACCACGAACAAATGGGGTGACCCACATTTTTCCTTCGGCCGCATCAACCGAACCATTTACTTGAACGACGGACCTCGAACCCGAGAGTCCGACGCGAAGAGTCTTGGCGTGGAAGAGGGTGTAGCCCGCCGGTCCATTCTCGGAATACTGGTACCAGTCAGAGGCGACCTCGTTCTTGTTCGCCAGGACGACGGTCGGTGGTTTCGGAGCTGGCGAATTCCCAGTCCAGTCCCAACCGCCGAGCATCCCATTCAACTGATCAGTTGCAGTTATCGTCGACCCTTTTGTCTTCCCGATGGCAACGACATTCGGGTAGCCGGTGAGTGAGCAGGCGTGTGATGAGACGTTGCGGAACAAGAGAACGCCACCATCTGTGCCCCCCGCACCCGCCTGACCGTTCGAGGTGACGGAGAGTTGTTTGAGTGAACACTCCGGCGCTACGGCCTGACTTCCCTTTGGCGCGCCCGTACCGATGTGTGGCGTGACTGAGCGACCCCGCTCAATTTGATACGCGATTGCACCGACGACGAAAAGCAACACGGCACCAAGAACGAGACCGTTTCGGAGTCTTCGCCTTCGCGACGCGCGCTGGGCTTCTTTGATGAGCAGTTCGATGGGGTCGGGGACATCGTGAGAAAGGGTGCTATCCGGTGGTGCTATCGACATCAGTACTCCCCTTCCAGTCATCCTTCAAGGACTTCACATTCCTGCGCGAATTGTTTATTGCGTTTGAACTATTTCAAGAGCGAGCTCGGATCAGAGCGACGACCTCTTCTTGTCGGTATCCCTGGGTCCGCGCAAAGGCGATTAATTCATCGATCCGCGTCATCACCGCGCCGCGCTGGGGCGTACCCACCACGCGCACGCCTCGACCTCGTGTGAAATCCAGGAGTCCTTCGTCACGAAGGATGTGCAGTGCTCGGATCACGGTGTTCTTGTTCACTCCTAGAACCGTTGCCAAGTCGACCGCCGGGGGAAGGCGTTCGCCTTGCACGGCCTCACCGTCGGCGATAGCCCTTCGAATTTCCGCGACGACCTGATCGTGTAACGCGACTGGTTCACTTTTGTTCACTTTTGATATTTGCATAGAACTACTGAGAATAGTATCATAAGTATTACCGAGAAAGGGAGGCCAATGACCATCACTCCAACCCGTCAGCCCGAATTCGGTGAGATAACGGAGCCCGGTGAACTCCTCATTAAAGAAGCTCGCGCTGCTTCTCGTCGTCGCCGACGACGCATCATTGCGGTGGTGATTGCTGTACTGGTGGTGTCGCTGACAGGCTTGCTCGCAGCCGGTAACCATGGTCCGACAAAGAGTGCGAAGACCCCGGTCAGTACCGAACCGAGGTCCGTTGCGGGCGCTAAATCATCGCCCTATCCCGCGACGCTCGAGATGCGGCGCGGACTTTACGACGCGGGTGATAATCGAGCTCTTCCTTGGGGGACAGTCCTTAGCGCCGCGCAGTCGCGATCGGTCACAATCAAGTCGTCGGGACCGATCGACGAATGGGGCGTATGGAGAGAAATTGGCGATGCCGGACAGTTTCCAGTTCGCAGCATCGACGGCGGCGTTCATTGGATGGCGGCGGGGCCCCAACTTGCGACTGATTGGGCAGGCGGAGGTATCTACTTCGTCAGCAAAGTGATTTCGGAAGGACAGTCATCGGTGGTGATGGTCAGTAACGCCGTTATCGATGTCACGACCGACGAAGGACGACAGTGGTACCAGTACTTGAATACCGCCAGTGACTGGATATTCAGTGCCCAAGCTGTCAACGGTGGCATTGGACTGCGCATACGTCCATTCCCTGACGGGAATCTGCCAAAGGGAAGTTACGCCATCTATGTCTTGAATACCACTCATCACGAATGGCTTCGAACGGGACAGTCAGTCGGCTAACGCGGCACTTTTCGTCCACGGATTTTCGGCGCAACATCGTGCGACTCCGGTGCGAGGGCTTTCGCGCCGGTTCGAGCGAATCGGATTGTAAGATTATGGGTTCAAGTTTGGTGCGCCGGGAAGCCTGGTCCGCAGGAGATAACACGATGCGCAACAAAACGGGACCACGCGATATGGGAGACGGGATGAATCGACCCCATGTGCATGCCGCGCTGCGCGTCTCGATGCTCAGCCTGGTCTGGACGCTCGTTTCGAGTGTGTTCGCCATCATCATCGGTATTCGTAGTCGGACGTCGGTCCTTGTCGCATTTGGAGCCGTCGGGGTGGTTGATGCGATTGGTTCGGCCACTCTCACCTATCACTTCCTGCGCGGCTTGCAGCACGGTCGGCTGTCCGAGAGGCTTGAGGGTCTGTCTCATCGAATTGTCTTGATCGGCTTGCTCGTGGTTGGCAGCGCTGCGGTTCTAGGCGGCGTGATCAGATTGGTGCTCAATAGCTCTCGGGGATCTTCGGATGCGGGTGTGGTGTTGGCCGGCGTATCGTTCGTCGTTCTGCTCGTCCTATCGGGCAAGAAGTTGCAAGTCGCACGTCGAATCTCAAGTGAAGCCCTCCGCTCGGATGGTCATCTTTCCGCCGTTGGTGCGATGTTGGCCGCCGTGACGTTGGTGGGTACCATCGTCGAACGCTGGTTAGGTTGGAATTGGGCAGACGCCGCTGCAACAATCGTGCTCGGCACAATCGCGGTGTGGCTTTCGATTTCAACATGGCGCGACGGGCATTCGACCTAGCAAGTACCTCTAAGTGTCGAGGCGGGCCAAGGTTGGACGCAACGCAATTGGTCCATTCTTTGGCTTTGATTCGGACTCGACCAGGATTCTCATCGACATTTGTCCACCTTCGGCGCCGGCGGCCAAAGGGAATGTGACCTTGGGCCCTTTCACGATGTCGGTCAAAGTGCTTAGTTTCGATGAAGTGAACTTCCCTCAAGGCTCAATTCGCCCATCAATCCTTCACATCGACGACAATCGTGATTGCCGAGAGCTCATTAAGAAGACACTTCAAATCGGCGGGCTGTACCAACTGGCTTCCGCGGAGGATGGTCGAAGTGGTTTGGCCCGCGCAAAAGAACTACTGCCGGACCTGATTGTTCTGGACCTCCGACTTCCTGACATGGACGGGCTCGACGTCTTGTTTCAACTAGGTGAAGACTTGCTGACTCGTAATATTCCCGTCGTGATGGTGTCGGCTGAAGCGCACCGGGACGTCATTGCGAGCTGCCTCGCGGCTGGTGCGGTTGACTACATCACCAAGCCTTTTGATCTTCAACATTTGTGGCACGTCGTTGCTCTCGTTGCCAACGAGTCCACGACCGCACGATCCGCAGTGAACGCCTCCGCGCATTGAATGTTGACCATTCGCCGCGTGGAGATTCTTATGTTGCGGGTGGGTGCGTTCCTTACGCGCCCGATGTAGCTCCTCGCAGGGGGTGTGTCCGGCGCCAGAGCATCGTTAGAGTCGAACTCAGCGATCGTCGACTTCACGGCGGAGCCGGAGCGCCAGGCTGGGGACGACGAAGGACGCGAGGAAGATCGGCAGAAAACTCTTTCCGGTACATCGGAAGGCGACGGTTTGGCCTTCCGCGGCCGTGAAGGTCCGGGTTCGGCTGGAGTTTCGTCCACTGCGAACTTGCAGAGTGTGCTGTCCAGATTCGACTGGTATCTCGATCGTGTCGTTCATTTCGAGCGATCCAGCACGCTGGCCGTCAACCTCGATGTCGTACGTGCCGCGTCGGACTTCGATGCCGATTGATTTATGCGTCAACTTCAGGGTTGCTGCCATCTTCGACCTTCATTCGCTCCGCTGACGCGGGCCATTCGGAATGTAAACGTGCCGAGCGTTGACTTCACACGGACCTACTGCCCAATTTTACAACCTGAGCGGAAACTATTGACGCGATGTCATCCCACGACCACACCTCGTTCGTCGAGGAGAAGCCACTCGAAATGATCCACTGATCGATCGTTCCAACAATCACGCGAGTTCTTCGAAATCCATCGTGATAGGGGGATCGTTCGTCGCCAGTGAGTGTCGACAACAGTCCCGTGACGTCAACTTTCTCAGTGACGTCAATCAACTCAGTCGCGACGCCGGGACGTTGAAGAACGGAATCGAACAGTTGCGGCGCAAAGGACGTAGCGTCGGATGCCGAGACAAATTCACCAATTTGAATCCAAAGGGATGTCTTCTCTGATTTATTCGCAAAGCGACGCCACACATTGAGATTCCCCCTTTCCCGGGCCCGCTCAATCTCAGGTCCCGCGAATCCCCTGTTCCCTATTGTCCACGATTGCTCACCTGCAAACGCGAGTCCATAGCTCGCCAATTCAGATTCGCCGAGGAGCATCTTGAACTGCTTTGATTCATGTGCGCGATGATCAATCGGCGCAAAAACCTTGCGTAGTCGCGAAGCGATGGATGGGTGTCCTTCGTTCAATTCATTACCCGTCATGGGGCGATTATGTCATAGCCAGCACATAACAGCTCCAAGTCCACCAACATGAAGTCCTTGGATCGGGAGATTAGGGTCATCCGCCCAGGGACCACGCCACGCAGATGGGTGGTTGACAGACTCACCAAGACTTCTTGAGTTCCTTCGCGATTCTTGGGACAAGTGATGCGAATGTGTCGGCGTCCCAGAGGACTGAAATCCCCGAACCTGTTTCAACTATGTGTTGGTCGACGCCCTTCCAACTACCCGATACGAGGAGGACTCGACCGCCGTTGTCAAAATGGAGTTCCAACGCCAATGGCGCCTGAGGACCGGAAAAGGGCATTGCGCCGTCGGGGTCGTAATGGTGGGAGCTGAAGGCCTTGCGGCGTTTCGGTAGATCTACGTAGGGAGAGTCAACCCAATGAATCTTCGATGACACGATCTTGTGGCCAATCAGTTCATTCCACGGCAACTCGTCATTCATTTGCGTGATGTCGGGTTCACCTTGCCGTTCGGATACCGGTCCTACCGCGAGGGAAAGTTCGTTCGTACCGTCGGTAAACTCGTCGGACGATATAACGCCCACAACATCACGATCGAAGATCAGATCAACGCCGTAGTGGGTGGTGTGCGCTACCCCGGAATCCCAACGAGGCTTCTCCGTCATTTCGGAGGGAGCGTCGTAGTAGCGAACACCAAGCAGTACGCTTCCGACCAGACTCCTCACCCGATCCAACAGGGCTCTGGTGAACGCTTCCATACACACATTCCAACACAGTGCGGAAAGCCCTCATCACAACGCAACCAGTGAACATCGCCGATTGCACTAACTGCGAATTATTGCTGTGCGATCGCCACGAATGTCAATCAGATCACAACGTCTCGCATCGTCAGTCGATATTTTCGTCCACGACGTCGAACATTGGACGTGAGCGCCCTGGGGCGACGGTTCGAGCCAGGATACCGAGCGTTGCGCGCAGCGCGCTCTCGGGGATCACGGGAAAGATGTTCGCGTCCTTCCACGACTGTTCAATGCCAGACCAGTCGTAATACGACGTAACGAGGGTGCCACCTTCGATCGGCGCAAGTCTGTAGCCATAGACGTGCCCGAGGTTCAAGTTTCCTTCGATCACCCACGCAATCTCTTCGTCGAGAGCAAATGTCACTATTTTCACGGTCACGTCATAGAGGCCCAGGGGATAGTCGTTCAGCGACTCTCGGTCCATGTGTACGACAAAGGCGTCGCCGACTTGACGAACCTGCTGGCCCGACGAGCTCATAAGCATCCCCGAGCTGTCGATTGCGACGTGGCTCTCTGGTACGCAGAGCAGTGAAAATATCTCACTCGGCGTCGCGGCTATCGCCCTCGAAACTTCCATTCGTTCGACCATTGCGACAGTCTTTCATTCTGATAGGTGTCGAAACATTGCCAGGCACCGATGAGGGGGCGTCGAGAATTGGCAACTAGTGCGACAAATCTAGTGAGACACCCGATCGGCTTAGCAAGCCCTACGCGGCCAGTGGCTAAAGTTTCGCGATCACTGTGCTGGATCAACGCGACGGACAACCTTTTGTTCACGACTTGGCTCTTAGGCATTACTCGAGTACTCCCCGCCCATGCCGGACCAGCTTTCAAACGCCGTGGGCTACTATCTATTCACGTCTCAAGGGTGTGCCGGGAAGCCTGGTCGGCGGCAGGGAGTATGTCGATGATCAGTGTTTCCGAACGTCCTCACGGCGGGTGGCGTCGTGATTTAGACGAAACCATTGCCATTGATCATTGTTTTCTCTGCGGTGGTGCTCGGCTCGCCAACCTGAACATGAATTCAAACAGTGTGAAGGGCTTCATTCCAAGTACTCCATGGCTCGCACTCCAACAATGAGCCGACGCAAGAAGCTTCCCAGTTGGCGATGGGAGGCACTGAGAACAACATTGTGGTTCGTACCGACGGTTCTCATCGTCATCGGGATATTGGTGTTCCTGATGACGTTCAAAATCGACGTGGCTGCCCACTTCCACCACATTCAACTTCCGACGTGGCTTCGAAGCGGAAATTCCGCGTCGGGCCGGGAAGTATTAATTGCCATCGCGGCTGCAATCATCACGGTCGTCGGCGTGGTCTTTTCAATTACGATCCTCGCCCTCACCCTGGCCTCCCAGCAGTTCGGTCCTCGAATGATGCGAAATTTCGTTCGTGACGTTGGTAATCAAGTCACATTGGGCGTCTTCGTGGCTACTTTTGTGTACTCAGTGCTAGCGCTTGGTTCAATTACGGTGTACCCCCACGGCAATTTCGTGCCACACCTGAGCATCACTGTGGCTGAAGCCCTACTTCTCGTGGATCTCGCGGTTCTCATTTATTTCATTAATCACATCGCTGCATCCATCCAACTTCCTGAAGTAATTGCGGGTATTGCTCGAGATCTCGATTCGGCAATCGACACTGAGTTCCCAATTTTGAATATTGCTGATTCTAGAGAAGCGAACGCCCGCGATAGGTTCCCCCCGTTTGAAAAGCCGGCGCAACTGTTGACAACGATTGAGGATCGGGGTGGGGTCGTTCTCGCGTCCAAGAGCGGTTACCTTCAATTCGTTGGTTACGCGCAACTCGCCAAAATAGCCAAACTGATGGATGCCGTCATTCGCCTCGAATATCGACCCGGTCATTTCATTGTCGCTGGCAGACCAGTTGCCAAGGTTTTTCCCCAAGGTGCTGCGAAGCAAGTTGAGAAGGCCCTCGCCAAGGCACACGTAACCGGACCGCACCGCACCCTGATGCAGGATCCAGTATTCGCCATCGACCAGTTGGTGGAAATCGCGATTCGAGCGCTCTCACCGGCGGTCAATGACACTTTCACGGCGATGACTTGTCTTGACTGGATCTCCTCAGGCCTCAGTCGAATCTCGGGTCGAGATTTCTCGGAACGTGTTTACCGCGACGACGAAGGCCGCATCCGCCTCATCGGGGCTGATTGGTCCTACCAAAAAATGGTGAACCGTGCGTTTGACAAAATACGTCAAGCGGCCCGTGGCATGCCAGCCGTCATCATTCGCATTCTCGATTCCCTCGATGCGGTGGTCGACGCCACAACGTCATCATCTCAACGCGAAGCGCTGCTGCGTCAAGGTGAGATGGTGCTATCCAGTTCGCGAGATTCGGTAAGCGACCGAAATGACCTCAACGACATTGTGCAGCACTTCAATCGACTGAACGAGAGTATTGCGTTGCGAGATGCCCCCAGCGCGACCCATTAGGAGTGCAAGCCCGATCGAGCGGTCGCGAGTGACTCAGTCGACGACGTCGACTCCAAAAGTCACGTCGACGGTCTCTACCGTGTCGCCACGACGTCCCGGCGCGTCCTGACCATCCCAGTAGAGATTGGTGTGCGCGATGACCAGGTCCGGCGTTGGCGCGCCGTATTGGCTGATGTCCTCGGTTGTGTGGGCATCGCCCACCAACGTCACGTCGTAGCCGCGAGTGAACGCGCCGTGCAGCGTCGAACGAATGCAGGCGTCGGTTTGCGCCCCGGTGATGACGACGCGCCCGACGCCACGATCGGCCAGCAAGGTCTCGAGCTCAGTGTCCTCAAATGAATCACCGTAGTTCTTATGCACCAGTGGTTCTGAGTCACGACGAACCAGCTCCGGTACGTACGCCCATTCCTCACTGTCGCGAACCAGACCTTCGTCGTTGTGCTGCACCCAGACGACGGGGACGTCCTCCTGGCGCGCCTTGTCGACCAGCGTGTTGATGTTGGCGATGACGCCGTCGCGGTTATGGGCGCTCGCGACAACGCCATTTTGCACGTCGATGACGAGAAGCGCGGTATTTGTTCGATCCTTGAGTGTCGTCATGGTCGTCTCCAATTCATGAGTTGAAAGAAATCCCCCTCAGAGTACGCGTCGGCTGTAACGGCAACAAGTCGCCCGGAACTCAGTCACTTCGAAGAGCGCGGCGCACTACGCGAAGCAGCCGGTCGCGGGCGACACTGTCCCGGGCGAACCGTGCGACGCACGTCCCTCTGTGGGCACCACACTCAAGGTGGTGCCGTTCCACGTGAGAGTGTACGCGGGCGCGCCCGACGGCCACGTCTGTAGATAGGGACCGCCCGCGCTCGTCGACGTGGCCCACGCGATGCCGGGGGGTGGATTGGAACCGTTCAGCGACCGGTAGTCGGCGACGGCGGTAATGATCACCGTGAAATTGGATTGGCAGGCTGCCCGCTCGGCCACCTGCTGTTCGCTCGCAATGTCCTGCGGCGCTGTAGTTGTCGTCGTTTGTGATGACCCGGGCGTCGTCGTGCCCGCGGGCGAAGGCGATGAACCGAAGTTGAGGGTCAGCACAATGACCGCGAGTATGCCGAGTGTTGCGACGACGCTCAAGATACCGAGCAGCGAAGATCCCCGTTCGGGTCCGTCGCTCCACCCGCGAGGTCTGCGACGGCGACGACACTGCGTGGATGACACTATGAACCACCTTTGTTGGTATTCGCTCGAGGAAATGTTAGAGCAGGACCCTGTCGTAGACCTCAACGTGGAAACAACTCAGCACATTGTCAACGATGCACTTATGAACAGCTTGCTTGATACACCGGCGTGCCGGGTTGGAGCGCCTGGCCAGAGTTGGCGCTGACCATCAAACACGACTCGTCGACGGCAACGAATTGAATGGCGGGGATCTGCTTCAGCTGGTCCACCTCGGTGTAGGTCCATCGTCGATCTGCGGTGCCCTGGAAGTACCAGTTGCTTCCGTTGTCGGCGAGGATGAGACCATAGGTTTTCATGGTTGTCAGCACTGTCTGACAGAACGAGGCGCACTGCGATGCAGGCAGTGTGAACGATGCGTTGAGTCGAAACCGTGCACCCATCGGCGGGCAGTCAGTGTTGGATTGGCCGTCTTCGTGCCGGGCGGGCCAGAGGTAACTCTCCTGTGAACAGTCCGCAGTGAAGCGAAGTGCGTGGTCCAGGTCCCTTGACGCCACCTCGTTGTAGTTGACGAGACCGGGCAGGATCGGAAGGCCCGCCGCATCAGCCGAGGTGAATCCGGCGGGACGAAGCGCGTTGGAGTTGAGATTCCAGATCGCGCCGGAACCGGCAGTCGATCTGCCCGACGGATGAAAGTAGGTGTCGTACGTCTCAAAGAGCGAACACGCCGGAGACGACGCCGACTTATACGGGTCGACCATCAGCGCGTGGCGGTCCGAACCGCCCTCGATCGGCGTCGAGGCGGTGAGCGGGTAGGGACGTCGATCGCTTTCGGAGGCGTATTGGAACGTCAGTCGCGTAAACGTCGTCGCCTTGCGCACGGCAACCCAAGGAATGCCGTAGGGCGCGCGAGGGTTCCCGGACGGGCCGTAGTCGGGATGCAAGAACGTGGTCGAGGATGACATGGACGCGAGCCAGACCGCGCTGTTCGCGTTCACGGGCAGTCCCGTGATCGGAGTATTCCACACGTTGTTGGAAGGGAACACCGGACAGTGCGTCCCCGGCAGCATCTGGCCCGCGACGCTCGAGTGTGCTGAAGACGACGCAGTTGGCCGTCCCACCGCGGATGCCACGCTCGACGCGATGCTCATTGTTGCCACCACGACAGAAACGGCGGCGAGGAGCGTCGATGCTCGGTGGCGTATCGCGAGCACACGAGCGGAGGGGGCCACGCATCCGTTCTACCTGGTGGGCTCGACGAGACACCTGGGATTGTCGAAGAGTTGTCGCGCGTGGGTCCCTTCGAGAGCACCTCGTCACCTCGAGAGGGCGATCGGACACCTCCGCGAGGAGCGATCAGGCTCGGACGACAGAAATGATGGAAACGACAAAATGATCACCCCTCGACGTCCGTCGGCGAGCGTTACACCGCACAAAGTTCCAGTTTCCCTATGGATACAGCGGTTTTGAGCCAGTCGGTCCTTTATCACAAACCCGTTTGCAAATTGTGCATCTGTTGCTTAATGTTTGTGAATTCTTTGATATTTGCGTCGAAGATAGCAAGGGCAGACAGTTCCGATTCCGTTTTTCCATTCAAGGAGGAATTTTGAATTTTCTGGCCAACTATCGACGACTGCGGCGACGCCGAGAGCTCGATGAAATCAACGGGTTTACGATGTTCGAACTTTTGATTGTCATTGTCGTCCTGGGAATCTTGGCCGCGGTGATCATCGCCGCACTGGGGGGTATCACTGGCCACAGCGCCACTTCTGCATGTCAGGCGGATGGCTCCATTGTCTCTACCGCCATTCAGGCGTTCACTACGCAGAACCCGAGCGTCATTCCGACGGAGAGCGGTTTGCTCTACGGCACCCCTGCAGACAAGAACACGGCGTACATTCAATCGTGGCCGTCGAACGACCCGCACTACGAGTTCGCGTTGACGACTGACGGCCAACTGGCCATTCAGATCCCGTCTACCGACCTCTGGACCAACGGGGAGACTGGATGGCCGTCAACCTCACCCACGGGCACGGGTGTCGAGATGTACCACGGTGCTGGCACCTGCGCCAACCTCACTTGATGCGACGACGAATCTTCTTCATCGAATCCTCGGCGAGACGAGATCGTCGCTTTCGCCGGGGCAACGAACTCAACCCCTACCTGGAGCCAATGTCATGATGCGACGCAATATCTCTCTCCTCTTCTCTCGCCGTGAAGGGAATCGTCAACTCAACCAAGAGTGGCGAGGTTTCACGTTGATTGAACTGCTCACCGTAGTCGTGGTCATTGGCGTGGTATCCACGGTCGCCGCCATGGCGCTCGGCCACCTGAACGAGAATTCGATGTCCGCCGCCTGTCAGACCGACGGAACCAAAATCTCGAACGCCATCTCGTCGGTCAAAGCGCAATACCCCGGCACGACGGTAAGCGAGTCCATTTTATTGACACGAGGTGGAGCGTATGAAGGTCCGTACCTCCCGTCATGGCCGGACAATCCACCTCACTACGACTTCTACTTTGTCGCCGGCGTGCTGAACATTCAGTCGCCCGCAGGTTCGGCAACAACGTCGGGCACGACGCTCGCCGCTGGCGAGCCGTTCGCAGGTCTCGCCACCTGCGCGGGTGTGACGTCGTAACGAAATCGACCTGATACGAACGAGTCGCTGGCGGCGCAGAGAGTGACCGACCCGTCCAAAAGTCTCGTCGTGCATCCGCGCCGCTCGAAACTCAACGACGTGTCGCGTGGCACGTGTGCGATGGCGCGAGCCATATTGCGCGCTGCGTGGAGATCACCACGCTGCACTGCTGAGCGTCATTACACTCAACAGCACTACTACTGACCGGAGGACATCAATGGAGGAGTCTGCCGCGAGATTGGGACCACCCGTGCTGTTCGTCACTGACCTCGAACGATCAAAGCACTTTTACTGCGACATCCTGACGCTCACCGTCTTGTTCGAAGACGAGAACTCTGTCGGACTCCAACTCGGTGGTGACATGCTCATGCTCCTCGACCCTGATGCGGCGAAGGACCTCCTCGTGGGCGGTGCGACGGGTTCACCCAAGGGTCGAGCACCCATGGGTGTTTTCAACCTGTTCGTCGACGACGTTGATGCGTGGTTTTCCCGACTCACCGAGGCGGGCGTGGACTTTCTCCTTGAGCCCCAGGACCGCGCGTGGGGACGTCGCACCGCGCACTTTCGCGACCCTGACGGCTTCATATGGGAGATCTCGAAGGAGATCGAGTAGTCGCCCGACGTCGAGGGCTCGGCGACGGGCTTCGTAGAATTCAATGATGTCTCGGTACGACCTTGTGATATTTGACTGCGACGGCGTACTGGTTGACAGTGAACGACTCGCTGTGGTGATGGAGTCGCGGATACTTACCGAGATTGGCTGGCCGCTCTCCGAGGTCGAGGTGATCCAACGCTTCGTTGGGCGGTCGTCGGCCTATATGAAAGGTCAAATCGAAGACGAAATTGGTCGAAGCATTGACTGGTGGACAGAGTTTGAAGAGCCGTTTCGAATCATCTGCGAGAGCGAATTGACACCTATCGATGGTGTGAAGGACGCACTGGACGCAATAGCAACGCCCACTTGTGTCGCCTCGAGCAGCAGCCACAGCAGTCTTGAATTCAAGCTTGGGCTTACGGGATTGCTCGAAAGGTTCCACGGCCGACTCTTCAGCTCCAATGACGTCGAGCACGCCAAACCGGCACCCGATGTGTTCCTTTTCGCGGCGAGTCAACTTGACGTCGTGCCCGATCGTTGTGCCGTCATAGAAGACAGCGTGAACGGAGTACTGGCTGGGCTCGCGGCAGGAATGACGGTCTTCGCCTTCGCCGGTGGGGTCACTGGCGCCAGCGAACTCACGCAAGACGGCGTCACGGTCTTTCGCGAGATGCGAGAGTTGCCGGGGCTGTTGGCAACCTTGTAGCCACACACTTGGACTGTTGCGTTGACGCGGCGGTCACAAACCACTCACTTTGCGAGTGTTGGAATCCGAAGACGCGTCCACGTCACTCCGCCATTGACACTTCGCCAAAGCGTGGAACCGGTGAGCCACCCCACCTTGGCACTCACGAAGTCGACCGCCGTAGGGAGCGCGCTCTGCGCATTGTAGAGCGACGTCATGTCGACATTGCTCGCCACCGAGTGCCAAGTCCG
>PLZP01000113.1 GCA_003152215.1 Acidimicrobiaceae bacterium
GGGAGTGCGGGTTCACGTCGGCCCACCGACTTGCACGTTCTCCGATCCCTTGAGACCGACCTCCGAGTAAAGCACGTGAAGCGCGGGACTACCTACCGCTTTCACTTCCAAGTGATCGGGAAACACTGTCACCGACTCGACCATGTTCTCGATGAGGACGCGTCGCTCGCGGTCGTCTGCGGCTTCCCAGAGCGTTTCAATGTCGAAGTTGGCCAGGACTGCCGCGACCTCTTCGAATCGGGTCTCTAGGTCCGTCTGAGACTTGGCCTGTTCACTCAGTGCAGCGGCCTCATGGCGCACAGCCTCAATGGCGATACCGAGTCGAGTTTCTTCCTCGTGGAAGAGGTCCTCACTGATCTTGCCCTTGTAGTAGAGGTCGAGGAGTTTGCGTCGGTCGTCACTGAGAGCCTTGAGAGTCACCCCCGGCGTTGCCCGTCGGGTCCGGCGCGGCGCCGCCGCGTCCGATCCCCGACCGGCCAACCTCCGGCGAATAGCCTCTCGAAGTCCGTCGTCGCGACCAATCAGCGCCAGTCCCATGACGGCTGCTCGTCCGATTCCGCGCGTGCTCTTGCTCGCCAGTTTGCAACCCTTACCGCGATGCCAGCAACGGTAGGACACCGAGCCTTGACCGTTCTGCATAACGGACATCTTTCGCAGGCACGATCCACAGATGACCCTGCCCGAGAGCGGGTCCTTCGAGCGACGCACGCCCGTAGTGTGAGCACGCTGGGCCGCCTGCCATTCGTCTTCGGTGATAATCGGCTCGTGCACGCCAGGGGACCACTGCTTTTTGAACACGATTTCACCCAGGTAGACCCTCGACTCAACGATGGTCTTCACCGTCGAGGCCTTCACTCCGGTCACTTGCTCGATGCCCACGTAACTAACGCCGTCGCGACGCAGACGAAAGATTTCACGCACGATAAGGGCGTCGTGATTGGGCACGAGATACTTGTCTACGAGGTCGTAGCCAAACTTGGGACGATTCAGATGGCGCCCCTCTTTTCGCGCACGAGCGTTGCCCATGCGCACATTCTCGGCGAGTTGCTCGCGGTAGTACTGGGCGAAAGTTCCGACGATGTGGTAGTACATGCGTCCCGAGGCCGAACCCAGGTCGAGGTTCTCCTGGACCGAGTGCAGCGAGATGCCCAGTGTGCTGAATTTGTCGGCGAGTTGAATCAGATCGGCGAGACTACGCGAGAGCCGGTCAAGACGCCAGACCAGGACATGGGTGACGTGACCCGCCTCGCAGGCGGCGAGCAATTGCTGCAAGCCCGGACGCGACATGTTCTTGCCTGATATGCCAAGGTCGGAGATGACTGTCACATTCCCGAGGTCGCGGAAGTCCGCATAAGTCCGTAGGCGGTCCGCTTGGCCCTCGATCGAGTAGCCCTCTTCCGCTTGTTCCTCCGTTGACACTCGGCAGTACGCCAGGGTTAGCACGTAGTCCTCCTTTGGGTCCGGTGTTCTTGTTCACGATACGCATGGCAATGCCCACGAGCACCGAGGCCACGGCTTCGTAGTCGGGTGGCACCATCATGGCAGCCCGTACTTCTCTTTTTTCTCGGTGATCCGCGACGACATGGCACGCCCCGAAGTGCGCGAGTAGTAGTTCAGTTGCCGCTCCAGGTTCGGGATGAGATCGATCATCGATGACGCGCCGGTCAAGGCTCCGAAGTTCGCCAGATGCCCCACGAGCGAGGGCATCAGGTTCGCGAGGACACCGGCTTGTTTGGCCCCGTAGGCACGTTCGATGCCGAGCGACCCTCCCGAGATGCGAGCACGCTGCATGGCCTGCCAGGGTCCCGAAATCGGCCAGCGTGACCTCGTTACGTCACTGGTGGGTACGCGGTGAGTGAGCCACTCGTGGGTCAGGTAGTGCCACATGGCGCCGGTCGCCGCGAGTACTTCGTCGGGAGTCGTGACACCGAATTGGCGAAGGACCTCGCGGTGTAGCTCGAACTCAACGCGCAGCACTGACGATGCAGGGTCGAACTTCTCGCCCCAAAGTTCCTTCCAATATGCGGTGCCCGACTTCGCGGACTCGATGGTCTTGTCATAGAGGCGAGCCGAGATGGTGCCTGACTCACGTTTTCCAATCTTGAGACCATTGAACTCCTCGGCGTTCTCAAAGAGGTTGCGAGCGACGGCGCGACAGAGAAACTCTCGACGATCGTCACCCGTCACCTTCCAGCCCTGGAAATCAGCGAAGAGGTCGATACGACTCACTTCGAGCAACACCGCACCGCACTCCAATTCGAGTAGATCGCGAGTCCACTCCACCACGTTCTCGACACCGAAGCCGTGCAAGAACTCCGCACGAGGCTGCACACGAATGGCGGGAATCCTCTCCTTCGGAGAGAAGCCAAAACGGGCGTAGGGGTGGTCGAGGCAGTAGCGGTAGAGGCCCCACTTGCGCGGCTGCATTTGCATCACCAACCCACCGAACACGATCTCGACAGGCCCCTCTTGCTCATCAGCAAGGAGGCGCAGGGAGTTCAAATGGTCGAGGAAATTAGTGCTCAGGGCAGCGCGGCCAGACAGGTAGAGAGCGTCCACCCCGGAGGTAAGTTCGACGACGGAATCTAGTTGCATAGTTGCAAGTGTAATTACACTGGTGTCACACTCGCAAGATGGCGACTGTAAGAATTGCTCTTACTTTTTGGGTGGCCGTCCCACCTTGGTTACGCCAGAGGCCCAGTAGGCCTTGGGATCGATGGCGATTCCGGGCATGACGAACACGTCAGGGTGCTCGCCGGTGATCCTGCGAAAGCGCGCGACTTTGCGCCAAATGGTGGACTTGTGCATCCCAAAGTCCTGAAGGCCCTCGAAGCCGCCGTAGAGATGCCACATCACCCAGAAGCCGATCAGGTCCTCGACCAGTTGACTGCCCAGAGGCTCCAACGCCGTCTGCACTCGGGACTTGACGAACGGAGGAGTGCGTCTATCGACCGCTTTCACGTAGGCCTTCCACGCCTTCTTGGCGATCCCCTGGCCCTCGGGGGATTCCATTGGATCAGAACGAAAGTCAGAGGTCATAGTCGCATCATAGCGACTAGTACCGACATGTCGGAATTGGGAGGGGGGCCAAGTACAACGTACCGTCAATGCAGTTTGCGGGTGCTGTTATACACGCATGATGTCAGAGTCCCT
>PLZP01000065.1 GCA_003152215.1 Acidimicrobiaceae bacterium
GGGGTTCAAATCCCTCCAGCCGCACTTACAGATTTTGGGAAAGGTGCATAGGGACGCTCGGGATTATACGGCCCCTGATAGAAATGAACTATTGGGAAAATGTGAAGTCGGCCCATTGGAGGATTAAATGGTAAAGCAAATCCAGGGAAAAATCTCCAGCCACCGTAAAAGGATTGTGCCGTCCCTCATTGCGCTCTCGTTGCTCTCTGGAGTTCTCGTTAGCCTGCTTTCTACGCCAAGCGCACAAGCTGACTACTACGTGGGCTGCGGGTACGGCTACAACTCCAACGCCGGAGGTTTTGGCTACGGAACGGGGTTCGCATTTGGCTACGGCTACGGACTGAATCACGTGTTTGGATACGGATACGGTGACCAAGTCTGCCCACCANNACAACAACACGGCCGCCACCGCCGCGTAAAGTGCCAGTGTTGATCTTCGTCAAGGTCCTCGGCCCGACCACGAAGGTGAGTGTTCCGCAACGGTTCAGGTGTACGTCTGTCGCGACGTGTCACATCGTTGCAAAACTTGAAATACCGCGGCCCTACGTTCACGGCGTGCGAACTCCTGCTACTAGGGAAGTTGTTCTCTCGACCGAGAAGTTCACGCTGGCGAAGGGTCACACTGGCGATATCACGTTTTATTACAACGCTGAAGGTCGCTCGGTCACTGCCCTTTTCATCCATCACCACTTCTACCATTTGAGTCTCGTGACGACCGTAACCGGTGGACATCGGCACGTGTGGTGGGTGCCTATTAATAAGTAGGTTTTGGAGCACTGTTCACGGTGTGCAACGAGCACGTGGAGTGTTCATGCGGCTGGCACTCGTCGTGTTGGTAATCACTAGGGGGCATCACCATAGGGGGCTGCTGAAGGTTTAGGTCTCANNAAGGACTTCGGGATCTCCGAAGCTTCGCATCACCGCTCCTCATCTACGATTTAATGGGCAGAGGCTATAGCCGCGGCCAGCCGTTCGCCGGTTCGATTCGACGTGGTCTCGGCTTCGTCACTTTGTCTAGGGTTCACTTATTCGTTGTTCGTAAGCGGTCACATCGACCGGATGAGAGGAGACATCGTGGCTGATGTAGTCAGAGCAGCGCTCGTGCAAACCGCCTGGACCGGTGACAAGGCGTCGATGACCGATCTTCATGAGCACTATGCGCGCGAAGCGGCGTCGCAGGGGGCGCAGGTGATTTGCTTTCAAGAACTCTTCTACGGACCGTACTTCTGCCAGGTGCAGGACGCGCTGTACTACGACTACGCCGAGGCCGTCCCGGAAGGACCGACGGTGCAGCGTTTCATGGCGCTCGCCGCAGAGCTGAACATGGTGATGGTGCTACCGGTGTACGAGATGGAGCAGGAGGGCGTGCTCTACAACACGGCGGCCGTGATCGATGCCGACGGCACGTATTTGGGCAAGTNNTTCTGGGAGAAGTTCTACTTCCGCCCGGGCAACCTCGGCTACCCGATCTTCGACACCGCCGTTGGGCGCATTGGCGTGTACATCTGTTACGACCGACACTTTCCTGAAGGGTGGCGTGCGCTGGGCCTCGCCGGCGCCAAGATCGTCTTCAATCCGTCGGCGACCAGTCGGGGACTGTCGGCCTACCTGTGGCAGCTCGAGCAACCCGCGTCGGCGGTCGCGAACGAATACTTCGTTGGCGCGATCAACCGTGTTGGTGTCGAGGAGCTCGGCACCAACGATTTCTACGGGCAGAGTTACTTCGTCAGCCCACGCGGTCAGTTCGTGGGTGAGGTCGCCAGTACCACCGACGCCGAGCTCGTCGTTCGCGACCTCGACATGGATGAACTGAAAGAGGTCCGCGAACAGTGGGCTTTTTATCGCGATCGTCGTCCCGACATGTACGAGCCCCTCACGGAGTGGTAACGAAATGGCACGGATCCTCATCACTGGCGGTGAAGTCATCTCCGCGACGGGCTCGCAGCGCACTGACGTATTGGTTGAGGGCGACGAGATTGCGGCGTTGGGAGCGCCGGGCTACTTCGGCGACGTAATGCCGACCTGCGACCGTGTGCTCGACGCGCGTGGAAAGTACGTACTGCCCGGCGGTGTCGACGTGCACACGCACATGGAGCTGCCATTTGGTGGCACCGCGGCATCGGACACATTCGAAACTGGCACCATCGCGGCGGCGTTCGGCGGGACGACATCGATCGTCGACTTTGCGGTCCAGCGAACCGGCGAGGACGTCCACGACGGACTTGCGGCGTGGCACTTGAAGGCCGACGGTAACTGCGCGATCGACTACGGATTTCACCAGATCATGGGCGGTGTCGACGACGCTGCGTTAGAGGCAATGGCCGATCTCACGAACAACGAGGGTGTGACGAGCTTCAAGCTGTTTATGGCCTACCCCGGTGTCTTTTACTCCGACGACGGGCAAATCCTTCGCGCGATGCAGACCGCGGCAGATCTCGGTGCGACGATCATGATGCACGCGGAGAATGGTCCGGCGATTGACGTGTTGGTCACCCAAGCGCTCGAGCGTGGCGAGACTGATCCCCGGTACCACTCGCTCACGCGTCCCGTCGAGCTGGAAGAAGAGGCGACGCACCGTGCCATCATGCTCGCCAAGGTCGCCAACTGCCCCCTCTACATCGTGCACGTCAGTGCGCGAGAAGCGGTTGAAACGATTGCTCGCGCGCGCGGCATGGGCGCCAACGTCTTCGCCGAAACCTGCCCTCAGTACTTGTACCTGAGCCTCGAGGAGCACCTCTCCAAGCCGGGCTTCGAAGGTGCGGCGTACGTCTGTTCAACGCCGCTGCGCTCTCGGGCCGAGGGCCACCAAGACTCACTGTGGCAGGCGCTTCGCACGAACGACCTTTCGGTCGTGAGTACCGACCACTGCCCATTTTGCATGAAGGATCAGAAGGAACTCGGCCTCGGGAACTTCTCCAAGATTCCTAACGGCATCGGTTCCGTCGAGCACCGGATGGACCTGCTCTACCAGGGTGTCGTTACCGGTGAGATCGGACTCGCGCGCTGGGTCGAGTTGGCGTCGACGACGCCCGCGCGGATGTTTGGCCTCTATCCGAAGAAGGGGGTGATCGCTCCGGGTAGTGACGCCGACATTGTCATCTATGACGCCAAGGGCACGACGGACATCAGTGTGAAGACGCACCACATGAACATGGACCGTTCGGCCTACGAAGGCATGCACGTTGACGGACGTGTGGAGACGGTGCTCTCACGCGGTCGAGTCATCATCGAGAACAAGACCTTCACTGGTGCCGTCGGTCACGGGAAGTTCCTTCGACGCGGACTCAGCCAGTATCTGTTGTAGATCGTCGTGAATGTGTACCAGAGGCGCAAGCGAGGGGAGTGATAGTGGAGTTCGGCATCGTCTTACAGACCAATCCGCCGGCGTCGCGCGTCGTCGACCTCGCCACGCGTGCCGAGCAACTCGGTTTTCACTACGTATGGACGTTTGATTCGCACATCCTGTGGGAAGAACCCTTTGTGATCTACAGCGCGATCCTGGCATCGACGAGGAAGATCAAAGTCGGACCAATGGTCACGAACCCCGCGACCCGTGATTGGACAGTGACGGCCAGTCTCTTCGCCACGCTCAATGAGATGTACGGGAACCGCACGGTCTGTGGAATTGGCCGCGGCGACTCTGCCGTTCGCGTGACCAACGGCAAACCAACGACGCTCGCCACCCTGCGCGATTCGATTGAAGTAATACGTGAACTCGCCAATGGCCGACCAGTCGACTACCACGGCTCGACACTTCGTTTCCCGTGGGGCGAGAAGAGTTCGCTCGAGGTTTGGGTCGCGGCCTACGGGCCCAAGGCGTTACAGCTGGCCGGCGAAGTCGGCGATGGCTTCATCTTGCAACTCGCTGACCCCGACATCGCGCGTTGGATGATCACGACGGTTCGTGAAGCGGCAGCCAATGTTGGACGCGACCCCGCGGAGTTGACGTTTTGCGTCGCGGCGCCGGCGTACGTGGGAAACGATCTCGAGCATCAACGCGACCAGTGTCGTTGGTTCGGTGGCATGGTGGGCAATCACGTTGCGGACATTGTTGAGCGCTACGGGAACGATCCCAACGCAGCGATACCGGAAACGCTGACCGACTACATCAAGGAACGCAAGGGCTATGACTATAACGAGCACGGGCGTGCGGGCAACACGCACGCCGACTTCGTGCCCGATGAAGTGATTGACCGGTTCTGTCTCTTAGGCCCCCCAGCGCAACACATTGCGCGACTCGAGGAACTTCGCAGTATCGGTGTCGACCAGTTCGCGCTCTATTTGCAGCACGACGCGAAGTCGACGACGCTCGAGGCCTATGGGGAGACAATCATCCCCGCGATGATCGACTCCACCACGGCTAAGTCGTAACGTCAGCGGTCCCACCGTCGTGCCGAGAAGTTTCGGCGCATCAAAGACGAAGTGATTGCTTGGGCCCTTGGTCCTCTCTCCACCAAGGGGACGCGTAAGGCGCGCTGGTAAGGTCGTTAGGTTGCGATTGACCCGAAAACGGCGTTTGTTGCGCAGTAATGGCCGACGAGTCGGCCTCGACTGAGGAGATTGTATGAAGGTATTGGTACTCGGCGGTGACGGGTTCTGCGGTTGGCCGACGTCGCTGCACCTCTCGGACCTGGGGCACGAAGTCACGATCGTTGACAACCTCAGCCGACGTGAGATTGACCTCGAACTCGAGACCGATTCGCTCACACCGATTCGTCCGATGGGGGAACGCCTGCGCGTGTGGAAGGAGCTCACGGGCAACGTCATCGACTTCGTCCACCTCGACCTGGCCGAAGAGTACGACCGCTTTGAATCGCTGTTGAAAGAAGTCCGTCCGGACGCAATCGTGCACTTCGGCGAACAGCGCGCCGCTCCGTATTCGATGCGCAGCACCGCGGCGAAGCGCTACACGGTGGACAACAACGTCCGCGGCACGCACAATGTCCTGACGGCGATCGTCGCGAGTGGACTCGACATCGCCCTCGTGCACCTGGGCACCATGGGTGTCTACGGCTACGGATGGTCTGGCTCTGCGCCGATTCCTGAGGGCTACCTCACCGTGATGGTGCCCACCCCCGACGGTGAAATTGAGCGCGAGATTCTCCACCCCGCGAACCCCGGCTCGGTGTATCACATGACCAAAACGCTGGACCAGCTGCTCTTCGCCTTCTACTGTGCGAACGACCAACTACGCATCACCGACCTGCACCAGGGCATCGTGTGGGGCACGCAAACCCCCCAGACCGCGCTCGACGAGCGACTCATCAACCGCTTCGACTACGACGGGGACTACGGCACCGTGCTCAACCGGTTCTTGATGCAGGCGGCGATTGGCCACCCTCTCACCGTGCACGGCACCGGGGGTCAGACCCGCGCGTTCATTCACATTCGTGACACGGTTCGCTGCATCCAGATCGCCCTGGAGAATCCTCCGCAGCGCGGCGAAAAGGTCAAGGTCTTCAATCAGGTCACCGAGGTGTACCGCGTTCGCGACCTGGCCGAGTTGATCTCCAAGGAGACCGGCGTCGAAATCGCAAACCTGCCCAATCCCCGTCGCGAAGCCGTCGAGAACGACTTGAACGTGAGCCGCGATCAGTTCCTGGCACTCGGCCTCGACCCGACGTATCTCTCGGAGGGGATGCTCGAAGAGATTCGCGACGTGGCGCACAAGTACAAGGACCGCGCCGACACGAGCAAGATCATTGCCCGTTCCGTCTGGCGCAAGGGTATGGAGACGTCACCGGACCTGGTTGGCTGATTCACCATCTTGGCGGCACGGAATGAGCGCTGAGGAAACCATTGCGCTCATGCGCGACGCTGCACCCCGCGCTACAGCGGTGGTGCTCGAACGCATCCGGGCAACGACTTTCCATGACCACATTGAGCACGTTGTTCATTGGTTTGTGCAGCCCGGTCGGCTTGACTTCGACGGCGTTTGAGAGATTTGCGCCGTGCGCACGCAGTGGCGCCGACGCCAAAACGTGTGAGAATTCGAAGATGCCGAATATTTATGAATACGTGCGTCATCCCCGAGCGGAAGAACTGCAATTATCTGGCCCGACGAAGACCCGCGATCTGCGTCGGCTCGACCATCCGAATGTCTTCATCCGCTTTAACGCGCGATTTGGTCTTCGGGTCACGCTCGTTGTCGGCACCATGTGGGCCGCATACGTGTTCACGGTGATCGCGCTGTTCGCGTTGCCCGACGCCATCAAGCAAGGCACGTACTTCATCATCGTGTGGCTGTCGAGTTCATTCCTGCAACTCGTACTACTGCCGGTCATCATTGTGGGACAGAACATTCAGGCGCGAGCGGCGGACAAGCGATCTGAGGACACGTATAAGGACGCGGAGGCCGTGTTGAAAGAGTCCGAGGAGATCCAGAAGCACCTGTTGGCGCAGGACACCGCGATTTCGAACATCCTCGAGCGTCTCGAGGCATTGATGGCTCAACAAGAGAAGAAGTTGCCCTAGTCAAACGTCGCGCGGCATTGGGAGCGAACACGCGTCAGCTAAGAGTGGAGGTAGTACGTGGTTTCCATTGTTGGGGCTTTGACGACCTCGAGCGTGCATCGTGGATCGATTCTTCCCGCGGCGCGGATCATTGTGCTCGGTGTGCCCCTCACGTTCGCCTTCCTCTACTGGTTCATCATCGTGCGGCGAAGGGACGGTTCGAAATGAGGGCATTCCCTTACGTCCCGCTCGAGGCGAAGGGCTGGCGCATGGCGATGGGTCTTCGGCCCCTCGATATGGACCAATGGCTCGAGGTCGACGAACGCCGCGACGTCGAGCTCGAGGAGAAGCGACAACTCTTGGCGTCGAAGTACGACGCCGTCGTGGCAACGAATCCCGCGGGGGACGAGGGCAGCGCCGAGCTGCTCTCTGACGTCACGGCGTTCTTGGCGACGCACTTCTCGAACTTCACGACGGTGACGTCACCTGACGACCACCCGATCGTCGCGGCGTCACGAGTGGTCCAAGAGGACCTGTGTGTTCTCGTACGAAGTGACGCGTGGCGACTCCAGGCTGCGTGCGTCTGCTTTCCTTCGCGCTGGAACCTTGCGTCAAAATTGGGCACGACGCTTGACGACATTCATCGGCCGGTGCCGGGCTACGACGTGGAACTCAGTCGTCCGACCAATGCATTCTTCGAGCGGCTCAAGCCGGAGCGCTCGTTCTGGCGGCTCAACTGGACCCTGATCGACAATCCCGCACTGCATCAGCCAACGAGCGCTCGCCACAGTCCCGACGGTGACCTCGACAACTGGTATTTCCGTGTCGAGCGACAGACTCTTCGACGCCTTCCCCACAGCGACGCGATCATCTTCACGATTCGAAACTACGTCACGTCGGCGCGTAATTTGTGTGACGCGGACGCGGCGTTCGGGGAGACGCTCCTGCTCAATCTCGACACGGCGCCCGACGCGATGCTCGAGTACAAAGGGTGGCGAGGTGTGGCGGACCGCCTGCGCGAGTCGCTCAGCGCAACGTGACTAGTCGCGGACGAGGTCCTTCGCAATCGCGACAACCTGCATTTCGTCGGTACCGGCGTAGATGCGCAGTACGCGTGCGTCGCGACTGAGCTGCTCGACTCGGTATTCGGCGATGTAGCCGTTGCCCCCGAAGATCTGGATTGCGTCATCGGCGACCTGGCAGGCAGCCTGCGCAGCGTAGAGCTTCATGGCCGAGGCCTCGGCGAGGGTCGGTACCGCGCCGGCGGCGGAGCGCTCGATATGGGCGAAGACCATATTGCGAACGTTGATCCGAGCGACTTCCATCTGAGCCAGTTTTAGTTGGATGAGCTGGAAGTCCGCGATTGCGGTGCCCCAGAGACGACGGTGCTTGGCGTAGTCAATGGAGAGCTTGACGCACTCCTCAATGATGCCGAGCGACATCGCGGCGACGCCGGCACGCTCGGCCACGAAGTTGTCCTTGGCACTCTGACGACCGCCGCCCTTTGTCGCCTCGCTCTCGCCGAGCAGACGGTCACGGCCCACGCGCACGTCACTGAGGAACACCTCGCCGGTCGGGGAACCATGCTGGCCCATCTTTCGCATCGGTTTGGCCTGCTCGAGACCGGGCATTCCCTTGTCGAGCACGAAGGTCAGAACCTTGCGGTTTCGCATCTCTTCACCGCTGCCGTCATCGAGCTTGGCGTAGAGGACAATCGTGTCGGCGTAGGGCCCATTGGTGATCCAGGTCTTCTGTCCGTTGATCACGTATTCGTCGCCGTCACGCTTGGCGCTGGTACGCATGCCGCCCAACGCGTCCGAACCCGAATCGGGCTCGGTGATGGCCCAGGCACCAATCTTGTCGAGGGTCATGAGGTCAAGTGACCAGCGTTCCATCTGTGCGGGCGTGCCGAGCTTGTTGATGGTGCCGGCGGCGAGACCGGTGGAGACCCCGAGCGACGTGAGGAGTCCCGGGCTCACGCGACAGAGTTCGATCGTCGAGATGAGTTGGGCTGCGGGGTCTGAGCTTCGGTTCTCGCGCGTCGCGTCCTCACCGGAAATCTTTCGCTTGAGCTGTCGAGCGAAGTTCTCTTGCGCCATCTCTCTTAGACCGAAGGTGACGTACATCTTTCGCAGAATCTCGTACGGCGGTACGCCGTTGTGCTCGAGATCGTCGAGGTGAGGACGAATCTCCTCGTCGACGAATCGACGCACGACGGCGATGATGGCCTGTTGTTCCTCCGACCAGTCGTACACGAACTACTCCTCGCGACTAACGAGCTTCAAAGTGTTGCGATCGGTGTGCATGACGACCGAGGGGTACTTCTTGTGCTCAATCTCGGTCGTCTCATCGTACGTAAACGAGTCATCGGTGTACGAGACGGTGACGTCAAAGCGGGTCGAGTGGGCGACCTCGTCAATGTGCTGATTCGACAAGATGCCATAGGTGTTGGAGCCAATGCGCGCCTCGAGGCGGAAGGACGTCGCGTCGGGCTCGACCGTGGCACCCGCGATCAACGCCTGGGCTCGGGGAATCACAAAGCAACGGGTGACCTGTTTGTTCTTGGCGTCCCACATCCAGTAGCCGACCTCGGTGTGGAAGGGGTTCTCTTCGCCTTCGCGCCACGCCGCGGTGCGGTAGTCCAGGCCGTAGAGGTACTGCTCACCGTTGTCGACCGGGCCAAATGGCTTGAAGGTCGTCCTTTCTCGATAGGGCGTCTCGTGGATCTTTCCCTGGTCGTTGTGAAACGCCACGTCGAGGCCGCCCCAGTCCGACTCCCAGGTTCCAATGAGACCTGCCAACGGTCCCCACAGTTCATTTGCCACGGTGCTGTCTCCTGATACTCATTGACCTTGTCGACGTGCCCGTCATCCTAAAGGGCGGGCGATGAGGTCGCCGACGGCGCGCTTAGCAGTTTTTCAATCAAGGCGGCGACCCACGTCGACTCGCCAACCGCCAGAATGACCGGCGCAACGCAGAGCCACATTTCGTGGTGGAACTGGACAACGAACAGCACCAGCAAGAACACGTCGGCGCCGACGCGTTGAAGGGGCCGACCGCCGAGACGTCGAGTGACGACACTCAGGACGGCGAAAAGATTAATGAGGGGGACGAACGCCCACCATTTCCACCGCCCTACGAGTTCCCGGGCGGCGAAGGCAAAGCAGACGGAGCCGAACAGCACCAGTGCGACCGCAAGATTGCTCAATGTCACGGCAAACGTTTCGGAGACCGGTCGGGCGCTGCCCGGCCAATGGGCCTGGACACTGACAAGCGTTGCCAGTCCGATGAAGAACATTGCGATCCCGTAACGGACGAGTCGGTGCAACGCCTGTATGAGTGCAATGTCCGAAACAATGCTCACGGGTGGCATCGGATCGCCGTAGGGAATGGTTGACGCCGCCCACGCACCACCGGTCCACCAACGCCATTGACGTTCACCCGAGGGATCGGGATACCAGCCCATGGGAACTTCGGACGTGCTCAACATCACGGAACCAGCCTCGCATATAACCAGTGGGGGGTAGCAACGTGAGCCAGACTCGAGGAGCCGGTCCCAACTTCGGGGAATCAGGCCTACGCCGTGCTCGACGAGTCGGCAATCGATGCCGCTGTCGCCGATCTTCGCTACGGCGCGATCGGCGTCACTCTGTGGCACGCGATGAGTTACGCCTTGGCGTCGACGACGTGGGGTGCATTACCCGGAGACCCAATCACTGACATTCCGCCGGGGAGTGGTTCCGTGGGATACGCCTACCTCTTCGCTCGTCCTCAAAGGTCCGTCGTCCGCGGTTCATTCGTGGCGAAGTCCGCACCGGCGTGGTTCGCGACGAATAGGAACGCCGGGGTCGTCATGCGTACGTTGCTCGCCTTTGAGGGCAATCCCCCCTGGGCGAAGTTGCGTTCCTAGGCCTTATCGCGGCGTCGCGAAAGGGCTAGGAGCTCAACGTCAACAGGGTCGTGACGCCGATGCCGGCGCAGACCTTGGGACCGCAGGCCAGTTGAAGAATCGGTGACGGTACGTACTTCAGTTTCCGCGTCTTCAGCGCCCCATTGGTGTAGGTGGCGAGCCACGGTGTCGACCCGTCCTTGGTGCCCCCGACCACGCAGTGCGTCAGGGTCGCACAGGCGAACGTCGGCGCCGTATTGACGGCGACACTGAAGGCTGACTTCACCGACCAGGTTCGACCGAGCGCGGCGGTACGAACAATGTGCCACCCCGTCTGCAGTTCGGCGAGACCGACACACACGAGCTTTCGACAGGTCAACGGCGTCAGGGTCTCCCACGTGGCGGTGGACGACGTACGCAGTGTCCACGTGGCGCCGCCGTCGATGGTTGCGTAGATGTCGACGGCGTCGTTCGACGATGCCGTTACGACGATGCAGTCAAGTGAGGAGCCGCAGGCCAAAGAACGGACATTGTCACCAGTTTGGGGTAGTGCCACGGGCGTCGACCACGTGTCGCCGCCGTCGCTGGTTGTTTCGAATCGCGGGCCAGATCCTGTAGCGTCGTCAATCGTCGCGCACGAGAGCGGTGCGTAGCAACTCACCGCGTCCACCGCGATGCCACCAGTTGGAGTATTCACTTGCGACACCGAGTCCGTCGACGCTTCATAGCGCCATATGACGTCGCCACTGGAATCTTGACCAACGAACAGGCACGTGTCGGTCCAACACGATGACCCTTGGATATTGACCGTGCTCGTGAGCATCGGGGTATCGATAACTTTCCAGCCACCACTCGCACCGCGCACTTCCCCCACTGATATCGATGCGACGTCCGTTATCGACGTGCCGATGGCGACGCACGTGTTGGTCGTGCAGCCCACCGACGTGAGCGGCACCGAAATGCTTGTCGACGGTACGCCCGAGACGAGAGGAGTTGGCGCAACGGCTGGCGTGCCGCACGACGCCAAGATCAGTGCAGCGATGGTGCTCGCGACGGCGACACGCGCCCATGAGCGCACGTTGGCTGATTCTCGGCTCATGGATTCCTTGTCATCCGAACGACGGTTGTCCCTGCGTTGATGTTACCGAGCCGATGTCCTCCTTCAACTGTGCTGCGAAGAGCTGCACGTCTACCCTTGGGGCGTGAACTGGGTCGACATCCTCATCGTGGCCATCGTTATCGTTGCGGCGATTCGAGGGTGGTACCAAGGGGCGATCCGCCAGGCTCTTGGTTGGTTGGGCTTCGTCGCCGGCTTCCTCGTGGGGTCGGCCGTCGCCCCGTCCCTGTCGACTCGAATCACTCATGCGGCGTGGCGGCCAATTCTCGCCATTGCCATCGTCATCGTGGTCGCCTACATCGGTCACTTCGCCGGGCATATCGTCGGCTCGACCATTCGCAGGTCGATCAAAATGATCAAGCTGGGCTTCGTCGACTCGGGTCTAGGTGTCGCCGTGGGCGTTGCGGGTGCATTGCTCACGTGTTGGCTCCTCGCGGCGCTGCTGGTTGCGACGCCGTGGACCACGGTCGCCGCCGGCGTCCAGAGTTCAAGAGTCGTGAAGGCACTTGACGGCGCGCTACCTCCCGTGCCCTCCTTTGAGGCGAAGTTGCAGACGCTCCTGCACAACGCGAACTTTCCAAGTGTGTTCGCGAGCGTCGTCGCACCGAGTGTGCCCTCGGCCGGTTCTGCTCCCACGCTGAAGGCAAACACCCTCGCTCGCGGTGGGCCAAGTGACGTCGTGAAGGTGCTCGCCACTGGATGCACTGACACGCACCAAGGCACCGCGTTCTTCATTCAGCGTCACGTTGCGGTAACGAACGCGCACGTGGTGGCCGGGGCGACCAGCGTTACCGTCGATGGAGCGAAGGCCATTGTCGCCTCTTTCGACCCGGTAAATGACATCGCGATCCTGCGCGTTCCCTCACTCAACCTCGTGCCGATGCGATTTCTCGCTTCCGTACCGACGTCGGGCTCGGAGGCCTCGGTCGTTGGTTTCCCACTGGACGGGTCGCGAACACTCAGTCCGAGCGTCATCAGCGGTGAGATCACCGCCCAATCACGAGACATCTATGACCAGAATCTCTTTAATCGAACCGTGCTCGTCCTGTACGCCAATGTCGATCCGGGCAACTCGGGAAGTCCAGTGATCGTGAACGAGCACGTGGCCGGCGTCTTGTTCTCTAAGTCACTCAGTCAGTCTTCGACGGCGTACGCCATCCCCGCCACAACCGTGGAGCACGATCTGGCACGGACACCGGCGAGCGGCTCTGCGTCAACGAAAAGTTGTGTGAGTTAACTCGCCGAGCGTACGGCCGCCGCAAGGACACTCAGCCCGTCGGCCAACTGCTCGTCGCTGATGACCAACGGCGGCAAGAGGCGCACGACGTTGCCGTAGGTGCCACACGAGATTGCGAGCACGCCCTGCTGGTTGCAGTAGGTGACGATCGCCTTGGCCGCCGCGGCGTTGGGCTCTTTGGTGCCGGGGTTGACGAACTCCATGGCCACCATCGCGCCTCGACCTCGGACGTCGCCGATGATGGCGACGTCCTGCTGCAATGAGCGAAGATTGGCGAAGAGAATCTCTCCAATCTCACGCGCGCGCGCCACCAGGTTCCGGTCCCGCAGTGTCTTGATAGTTGCCAGCGCCGCGGCGCACGCGACGGGGTTGCCCCCGTAGGTGCCACCGAGGCCGCCTTCGTGCACGGCGTTCATCAACTCGGCACGACCAGTGACACCCGCTAGCGGCATGCCACCGGCGAGGCCCTTGGCGGTGGTGACGATATCGGGTACGACATCTTCGTGGTCGACGGCGAACCAGTCGCCAGTGCGACAGAATCCGCTCTGAATCTCATCGGCAATGAACACGACGCCGTTCTTGGTCGTCCACTCAGACAGCGCCGGCAAGAAGCCGTCAGCGGGGACGATGAATCCGCCCTCACCTTGGATCGGTTCGATCAGGAGCGCCGCGACGTTGTGTGCACCGACCTGGGTCTCAATCAACTTGATGGCCAACGCGGCGGCCTCCGCTCCGCTGAGTCCATCGAGGAACGGGTAGCTCATCGGGACTCGGTAGATCTCTGGCGCGAAGGGACCGAAGCGGTCCTTGTAGGGCATGTTCTTGGCGGTGAGCGCCATCGTCAAGTTGGTGCGGCCATGGTAGGCGTGGTCAAAGACGATGATTGCCTCACGGCCAGTCGCGAGTCGCGCGACCTTGACGGCGTTCTCGATGGCCTCAGCGCCGGAGTTGAACAGAGCGGACGTCTTCGCGTGCGAGCCGGGCGTGAGTGAAGCGAGTTCCTCACAGACCTCCACGTAGCTCTCGTAGGGCGTGACCATGAAACAGGTGTGCGTGAAGGCGGCCACTTGGTCGCTCACGGCGTCGATGAGCTCGGGCACGGCGTGGCCAATTGAGGTAACGGCGATGCCGGAACTGAGGTCCAGTATCCGGTTGCCGTCGATGTCGACCAGGATTGCACCCTCGGCGCGCTCAATATATATGGGGAAGCCTTGGGTGAGACCGGCGCTCACGACGGCCTTGCGGCGCTCGTGGAGCGCCCGCGACTTTGGTCCGGGCAGTTCGGTGACGACGTTTCGTTCGGTACCGACGGAAGAATCGATTGAAGAGACCATGATGTGCTCCTGGGTTACGTCGGCTTGCGCCAGACAGTTCCAATCGTACCGCCACTTCTTAGTGACCTTGCCAGAGTACGGAAACGGGTGACCGAAGTCACCCGTTGTCCGCTGGCGGAGGAGGTGGGATTTGAACCCACGGTGCCCGTAGACACAGCAGTTTTCGAGACTGCCCGATTCGGCCGCTCTCGCACCCCTCCGTCGAACAGCCTACAACGTCGACTTGCGGGGACTCTGGGCGGCGAAACGCCGTTGCGCGACCATCTACGATTCGACTTCATGGGGAAGACGGACGATGACGAACTGTTCATGCGTACGGCACTCGATCTCGCGGTTGTGGCCGCGACGCACGACGAGGTGCCGGTTGGTTGCGTTCTCGTAGAGCACGGCGTCGTCATTGGCGTCGGGGAGAATCGCCGAGAGCGCGACCATGACCCCACGGCGCACGCCGAAATGGTCGCGCTACGCGACGCGGCACTCTCGCGCTCCACGTGGCGGATGGAGAGTGTTACGGCGTACGTCACGTTGGAGCCGTGCGTGATGTGCGCGGGCGCACTGCTGAACGCCCGCGTTGAACGGGTCGTGATCGGCGCGCTCGACGAAAAGGCCGGCGCCGTCGGATCTCGTTACAACCTCTTGAGCGATCCACGTCTGTTGCACGAAGCGTCGATCACCTACGGCGTCTTGGCGGACGAGTCGAGCGAGCTCCTGCAGTCGTTCTTCCAAGAGCGCCGTCCCACGTAAGTCGACGAGAAAAGTGTTCACCGGACGACACGTAATCGTCACCGAGGTGAAACGTACGCGACATAACTTCGCGTCGTGTTGCATGAAATCGACCAGACATTGGATGGACAGCGAGTCGTCGTCGTCGGCGCGGGCGTGCTGGGCACGATGCACGCGCTGTTTGCACTCGCACGCGGAGCGAGTGTGGTGCACCTCGAGCGCGACCTGGTGCCGAGCGGCGCCACGGTGCGCAACTTCGGTCTCATCTGGGTGAGTGGTCGCGCGGTCGGACAAGAGCTCGCTCTGGCGCAACGCGCCCGGGACCTTTGGGAGCACATCGCGCTCGACGTGCCGGACATCGGATTTCGGGCCAATGGGTCGATCACGTTGGTGAACAACCTCCACGAACTTCAGGTGGTGGAGAAGGCACTCCTTCGCGACGACGCGCACGCGCGAGGGTTCGAGTTGCTCGACCGCGACGCAGTTGTCAAGCGAAATCCCGCGCTGCAGGGTGTGTTCGTGTCGGGGCTGTTCTGCAGTCGCGACGCAGCCGTGGAGTCGCGAACGGCACTTGGAGCGCTTCGCTCCTTCATGGAGCAGACTGGACACTACGACTACCTGCCGGGACGCGAACTCGTGGGCATTGAGGACAACGGCGTTGTCGATCATCGAGGTATCCATCACGGTGGCGACCACGTCATCCTGTGTTTAGGCGCAACCCTGAGCGGCTTCGCCGCGGAACTTTTCGAGGACGAACCACTTCGAAGAGTCCGCCTCTACATGGCCGAGACGGAACCACTCGGTCGGACCTTGACGACATCAATCGCCAATGGTGACTCGTTCCGTTACTATCCGGGATTCGCCGCGTTCGCGAACGAATTCCTCGAGCGGCAACCGCCGCTCGCCGCGGACTACGCCATCCAACTGCTTTGCCAACAGCGTCTCCATGGAGGACTGACGATTGGCGACACCCACGAACCCGAGACGCCCGGACTCTTTGAGACACTGGATCGTCCAATGGACATCATCGAAGCGGCCGCCCGGCTCGTCATTGGCCCGGAGATGCCGCGCATCGAACGTCGCTGGAGCGGTGTCTACCATCAGCTGCGTGATCCCGCGCCGGGCGAGGTGTACTTCTGCAAAGAAGTCGCTCCCGGGGTCAGCGCTATAACCGGAGCCGGGGGACGAGGCATGACCCTCGCCCCGGCCATTGCAGAGGAGAGCTTCCAGTGAACGACGTTGAATTGATCTGTTTTGATATGGCGGGTACGACCCTGATTGACAACGGCTTGGTGCTCGAAGCCTTCCGTCGAACCATTGACGATCTTGAGGTCACGGGCGAAGACGCGACGTTGGCCGAGGCGTACGTGATCGAGACGATGGGCCAATCCAAGATCGAGGTATTTACCGCGCTATTCGCCGAACGCGCCTCGGTGGCCAACGAGGCGTTCGAGCGAAACTTC
Source organism: Acidimicrobiaceae bacterium (assembly GCA_003152215.1). Lineage (GTDB taxonomy): Bacteria > Actinomycetota > Acidimicrobiia > Acidimicrobiales > RAAP-2 > RAAP-2. The sequence continues at coordinate 16,217 of PLZP01000065.1, forward strand.
GTCGACGCCGCACAGGAACTTGGTGTCAGTGAGATCCCCGGTGCGCGTTCAACGGTTGAGACGCTGCGCAGCATCGGACTCCAGGTGGCGTTGACGACGGGCTTCTCGCCGAGCACCCGAGAGGCGTTGATAGAAGAACTCGGATGGGGTGATCTCTTTGAGCTTCGGGTGTCGCCCGCCGACGCCGGGCGGGGTCGACCGGCGCCCGACATGTTGTTGTGGTGCGCGTTGAAGTCACAGATCACGGCGATGAACGCCCTCATGGTGGTGGGTGACACGTCATCGGACATGCAGGCCGGACTTCGCGCGGGTGCCGGCTACTGCGTTGGTGTGCTGTCGGGCAACGACGACGCCCCCCGGCTGTTGGAAGCGGGCGCCGACGACGTCATCGACTCGGTCGTTGACCTACTCGGGTTCGACCTCCTAACTGAACCTCGAGTGTGACGAGTCGTTCGCAAAGAATCCGTGTAGCCGTCACACTTGTTGCTCCGTCGCGTCACACTCGGCTAACTCTCGACACTTACTGTCATCGCGAGTCACCAACGGGGTGCACTCACCTTTAGGAGGACAACGCGTGTCGTTAAACAAAATGAAGGTGGCGGTGGCCGCCGGACTGTTAAGCACCGTGGTTGCCGGTGTTTCGATGACCGTCGGAGCCAACGCAGCCACGAAGAAAGTCAACTGGGCAACCGTGACATCGGCGAAGGCCGGAGGCGGTATGGCCGCCCTCGTCAAGGCCGCACAGAAGGAGGGTCACGTCAACGTGATCACCATTCCTCTGTCGGGTTGGGCCAACTACGGGGCCATCATGAAGGACTTCACCAAGAAGTACGGGATCCACATCAATGACGCGAACCCGAACGGTTCGAGCGCCCAGGAAATCACCGCGATCCAGCAGGACAAGGGTCGCGCGGACGCGCCGGACGTGGTTGACGTCGGCACCACGTACGCCACGAGCAACCTCGCTCTGTGGGCTCCGTACGAGGTGGCGAACTGGAGTCAGATTCCCTCGAGCGCCAAGGATGCCAAGGGTCGCTGGTTTGATGACTACGGCGGCTACGTCGCGATTGGTTGTGATACCAAGATCGTGACCACCTGCCCGACATCATTCGCCGACCTGACGAACCCGATTTACAAGAACGAGGTCGCCATTAATAACGACCCGACCTCGGCGTCGGCGGCCTTCTACGCCGTCTGGGCTGCGTCGATTGCGAACGGTGGCTCCTTCAACAACGTCACGCCGGGCATTGCGTTCTTTGCCAACCTGAACAAGATCGGAAACTTTGTTCCCGGGGGCACCGCAGCCACTGCGGCGGCCGGTTCGACGCCGATCCTCATCTGGTGGGACTACCTGCAGAATGGTGTCGCCTCGAGCGTGCCGGGCTGGAAGTCAGTGATTCCCACGGATGGCACGATTTCGGCGTACTACACCCAGGCAATTACGAAGGACTCGCCCGACCCCGCGGCGGCCCGTCTCTGGGAGGAGTACCTGTACTCGAGCGTCGGTCAGAACCTGTTCCTTCAGGGCTACGCCCGCCCGATTGAATTGGCGGCAATGACGGCGAACAAGTCCGTCAGCCAGAGCTTCTTGTCGAAGTTGCCCGCGGCTCCTAAGGGTACGTTGACCCTTCCCACCATTGCGCAGGTCACGTCCGCATCATCCACAGTTGACGCCAACTGGGCTGCCGCAATCGCCGCCGGTTGATCGAACAACTCATTCATCACCATGTCTGAGCTCACCACTGACACCAGTCCTTCCCCTTCTGGTGTCAGTGGTGAGCTCAGCGAGAAGAAATTCACGCCGGGTGCACTGTTTCGGTCGGTCCGAACCGGTGCACCCGTCGCACCTTTTCTGCTGTACGTAACACTCGGTCTGCTGATTCCCACGGTCGCCATTATCAATCTGGCGTTCCGGTCAAACTCGGGCAAACTCACGTGGGCCAACATCACGACGATTCTCGCTCCAGGCAAGATGACCGATGGAATCATGATCGGTGGTCAGTTCCGTGCCGGCTTCGAAAACAGCCTCAAGCTGGCTCTGGTCACCGCCATCATTCCGGGCATCCTCGGTACCTTTATTGCGTACGCCATCGCCACGTCCAAGCACGAACCGTTCAAGCGCATCACCTCGGCCTGCTCGGGTGTGCTCGCGCAGTTCGGCGGCGTGAACCTCGCATTCATGTTTATTGCCGCACTGAACGCCACTACCGGTGTCGTCACGAAGTGGCTCTCCAAGATTGGGCTCGACCCCTGGAATCACGGCTTCAATCTCTACAAGTTCTGGGGCGTGGCGTTCGTCTACATGTACTTCCAGCTTCCACTAATGATCCTCATCATCACGCCGGCCTTTGCGGGTCTCCAGGAGTCGTGGCGTGAGGCCGCGGGCGGTTTGGGCGCATCGTCGTGGCGCTACTGGCGGCACGTGGGAATACCCGTCCTGGCGCCCGCCGTGCTTGGCAGTATGTTCCTCCTCTTTGGTAGTGGCTTCTCCGCCTACGCGACGGCCGAAGCGCTGACCGGAGGCACCATTGCGATTACCCCGATCCAGATCGGTTCCATTTTGAATGGCAACGTCCTCTCGGGTCAGACGCACATTGGTTACGCCTTGGGCTTCGCCATGATCGTGATTCTGCTCATCTCGGTCGTGTTTTACGCCCTCTTACGTCGAAGGACGTCGCGATGGCTTCGTTAGAGCTCGGACAGGTCCTCGAGCACGACCATTTCATGGAGGAGTACAGCCGGGGTAGCGAGGGCCTCTCGTGGTGGCGTCGCGTGCACTGGGGACGCGGCGTTGCGCTGTTCCTCGCCGCCGCGTACTTCATCATCCCCTTCTACGCCGCCATGCAATTCTCGCTCGCCAACAAATACGGACAGTTTTCCTTGCAGCCACTGACCCAGATAGCTGACGCGCCGCAATTCCTCTCGGCCCTGTGGCTCTCGACCGAGTTGGCCGTGGCGACCATGGTGATCGTCATGGGCCTGATGGTGCCGACCATGATCTACGTGCACCTGCGGATGCCACGATTCCGTCGCGTCATGGAAGTCATCACGATTCTGCCGATCGTCATTCCACCAATCGTCCTCATCGTGGGGGTCGATGGTGTCACGCCAAGCTGGTTGAAGGCGTCACAGTGGCTCCTCGCGCTGGTCTACGTCGTGCTCGCGATGCCCTACGTGTACCGAGCACTCGATGCCGGACTGGGCGCGCTCGATCTAAAGACGTTGGTCGAGGCGTCTCGTTCGTTGGGATCAGGGTGGGCCAACACCATTTGGCGCGTGCTCGTACCGAATTTGCGTAGTGCGCTCATGTCGGCGTCGGTGCTGACACTCGCTCTCGTCTTTGGCGAGTTCACGATTGCGAGTCTCGACGGATGGCAGACGGTCCCCGTGTGGATCTACCTCGCGCCGACCGACGACCCACGTATCAACACGCTCGTCGCGATGATGGCCCTCTTGGGGACGTGCCTCGTCCTCACCGTTATCGTGTCCCTCGACCGTTCGAAGAACCGAAACTCTAGGAGGAGCTGATGCTCATGGATATAGAGTCCCAAGCACCCATGGCGAATGCCGCGACGCAGCCCCGGGGCGGTGCACCCGTCGTGCTGGACAACCTCACGCGCCAGTTCGGCGCGACCAGAGCACTCGACGGCTTCTCGCTGAACATCGCGCCGGGCGAGTTCGTCGCCCTGCTCGGTCCCTCGGGCTGTGGCAAAACGACGGCGTTGCGTGTGCTCGCCGGCTTCGAACGACCCGACGTCGGCAGAGTGCTGGTCGACGGGAAGGATGTGGTGCACGTTCCCGCCCAGAAGCGTGACATGGGCATGGTCTTTCAGAGCTACTCACTCTTCCCGAACATGACGGCCCGCGACAACGTTGCGTTCGGACTGCAGCTGCGCCATCAAAAGAGTGGACCCCGACGCGCCCGCGCGGTCGAACTCTTGGGACTGGTTGGCTTGGACGAGCATGTCTCGAAGTACCCGCACCAACTTTCGGGTGGGCAACAACAACGCGTTGCTTTGGCCCGCGCGCTCGCCATCGAGCCCAGAGTACTGCTCCTTGACGAACCGCTCTCGGCGCTCGACGCGAAAGTTCGGGCCGAACTGCGCGATCAGATTCGCGCGCTGCAGCAACGACTTGCCATTACGACCGTGTTCGTTACTCACGACCAGGAGGAGGCGCTCTCAATGGCCGACCGCGTGTGCGTGATGTCGCGCGGACGCGCCGAGCAGATAGCGACGCCGGCCGAGCTCTATTCAAAGCCGTCGACGGAGTTCGTGGCGAGGTTCGTTGGAATCTCTAGCCGCGTGGGTGTGACCCGTACCGGTGACTCGGTGCAGTTGTTTGGGCGCGACGTGAAGATTCGCGGCGACGTGCCAACGACGGACGGGCCCTTGGATGCCCTGCTTCGTCCCGAGGACGTTGACGTCCATGTCGCACCGACGGGACTCGGGGTGGTCACGCACAAGAGTTTCCTCGGGGCCACGACCAGACTCGAGATTGGCATTGCGGGGGCCACGGTGAAAGCCGACGTGATGAGCAGTGCTGCCGCCGACTTTGAACTGGGGACTCGCGTTGAGCTGAGCGCCAACGCCCGCGACGTGCTCGTTACCGAGGCGCAGTCAGCGACCTGACGATTGGCTCCCAGTCGCGAAGCTCTCCGACGTGCAGTCCTTCAATCTTCCCGGCGTCGTCCCACGTACGCAACGCAATGGCGTCATTGAAGCCCGGGTGGGCCTCGAAGCGTTCGCACTCCTCGTCGCTCAGCAGTCCGCCTTGAGCAATCAATGTTGCCTGTGACGCGGCGGAGAGCCGCTGGTGGTAGTCGGGCTCTTTCGTACACAGCCAGCGCTTCGCGATCACGTGCAGGGCGACCGGTTGCGCGACGGTTGGACCGAAGAGTGGTGCGAGTATTCGTGCCCCGAGTGCTTCGTGGCGATCGTCGTCGTGACTCATATCGAAATCTTCGTTGCCCTGCACGTCAAGCACGAGGTGGCCAACGTCGTGGAAGAGCGCGGCGACCATGAGTTCGTCGTTCACGCCGTCGGCCCGTGCGAGGGCCGCGCACTGCAGCGCGTGGTCGTTTTGCGTGATGCCTTCGCCGTAGTGCTGCGAACCCTTGGCCTCATAGAGGGCGAAGAGTTCGTCAATGTTCGAGGGTCCACTCATTCGCTCATCGTAGGCACGCGTGTTAATCAATTCGTGACAAGTGGAATGCGTTGTGGAAATCGATTCGTCACGTACGCCTCACGTCGCTCGGTGCTACGGCGTGTCGTGATGCACGAGCGGTGAGGGTGCGGCGCCAAGGTATTCGTCGAGCATTTCGAGCAGTCGTCGAAGGTCAATAGGTTTGGTGAGGTAGTCGTTCGCCCCGGCCTGGAGAAAACGTGCGGTCTGCCAGTCGGTCGCGTCGGCTGAGAGTACGACGACGGGTATGTCCTTCGTCCTTGGATCGTCTCGCAACCGGTGCAGTACGTCGAATCCGTGGATGTCGGGGAGGTGGACATCGAGCAAGATGAGGGCCGGCTTGAGTTGCTGTGCCAATTCGATGCCCATCCCGCCCTGCAAGGAAGTAACTAAATGCACCGTCGTTCGATTCAACATGAGTCGCTCAATCAAGTGGATGTTGGAAACATTGTCCTCGATGTAGAGGACGGTCGTCTCGGGTAGCGCAGGCTTGGTGGTCGCGACTCTCACTCTGGGCTGCGGCGCGACCGAACGCGGGACATCAGTGGCTGGCACGTCAATCCAAAAGGTCGATCCCTTTCCAGGCACGCTCTCAACGCCAACGGAACCACCGATTGCTTCAATGAGCGACTTGGAGTGGGCAAGGCCGAGACCCGTCCCTTGGATGCCCTTCGCATCGGCGTCGAGACGTTCAAAGGCGATGAAGAGTCGATCCACCATCTCAGGGGTAATGCCCGCACCGGTGTCAGTGACGTTCAGTCGGACCCGATCGCCCTGCGTGATGCACTCGATGGTGACGGTGCCGTGCACGGAGTTGAACTTGACCGCGTTGCTCATGAGATTGAGGAGCACCTGGGTCAGCCGCTGTTGGTCTGAGAGGACCTGCGCGTCGTGACAGTCGCGGGCAACCAACGTAATGCCGGCGTCACTGGCTTGGGGCGTCATGATCCGAATGCACTCGTCGACGACATCATCGACCGACACGGATTCGAGTGAGACATTGATGTGTCCCGATTCGACGCGCGAAATGTCGAGGACTTCGTTGATGAGGTCGAGCAGATGACTTCCGGACTTAAAGATGTGTTCGACGAGTTCCAGCTGATCGGGTGACTCGAGTTCCATTTGGAGGATCTGTGAGAAGCCCAGTACGGAGTTGAGTGGCGTACGAAGTTCGTGGCTCATCCGCGACATGAACTCGCTCTTGGCGAGGTTGGACTGCTCGGCCGCCTCCCTGGCGTTCTTCATCGCCTCTTGCGCCGCAAACTCTTCGGAGACATCGCGCGAGACCATGACGGCCTGGGGCACCTGACCGTCGATGTTGCGCAACAACCGAGCGCGCGTCTGTATCCGCATCCACGTTCCGTCGGCGTGGTGTGCACGAAAGCGCATGGTGATGGTGTTGTCGGCGCCCAGACGAAAGAGACGCTTCAGGGCGGCGACGTACTCGAACTGGTCGTCGGGGTGGACAATGAAACGTACCGATTGGCCCCGGCGATCGGCTCTCGGGATTCCGAACAGTCGTTCGGCCCCGGCGCTGGAATTGATCACGCGAAGTTGGTTGTCGATAGTCGTGATGGAATCCGGTGCAGCTTCGAGAATTGCGGACGTCAGGGCAACACTGTCGGCCAATGCCGCCTCGGCGGCGACGGCATCTGAAATGTCGCGAGAGACGATCACGGCTCTCGGAGCGCGTCCGCTCTCATCGGACAACACCAAACCACGAGCTTCAATCGTGAGTGTGTGACCGTCCTTGTGCTGCGCGCCAAAACGGATTCTGAACGGTTCCTTCCTCTTCTCTCGGAAGAATCGGCGAAGTTCACCTTCGACCCGCTCCCTGTCGTCGGCAAGGACGACGTCGAGCGCGCTCGCACCCACTCGTTCGGCGGGCGTCAGGCCGAAAGTCCGTTTTGTCGACGGACTTGCCTCGAGGATGTTCAGATCTGCGTCAATCATGATTATCGGGTCAGGCGCCGCCTCCAATACGGCCCGAGTGGTCTCGACGCTTGCGGCGAGGTCCTCCTCCGCCTTAACCGACTCGGACATATCGCGGGCAATAAAGACCGCCAAATTTGGTGGGCCCAGCGGGTTGTACAAACTGCGACCTCTCGATTCGATCGTCGCCACCTCCCCGCCGCCGCGCAGCACCCGGTAACGAGCGGTGACAATCTCGTCGCTGTCGAACATCCGTTGGCCCGCCTCGAGCACGAGGCCTAAGTCGTCGGGATGGACGTCGTCCAAGGAGGCCAGACCGGACCGTTGGTCGGCGGTCGAGCCGAACAAGCTCGCACTCGCGAGGTTCGATTCGACGACTTGGAAATCTCGATTGACCATCACGATGCCGTCGGCCGCCGCGTCGAAGATTGCTCTCGTTGTCTCAAGGCTGGCCGCGAGTGCCTCTTCATTCTCAACGGTTTTTGAAATGTCGCGCGCGATGAAGACCGCCACGTTCGTTGGCCCTTGCGGGTTAAAGAGCCCTCGACCCCGTGACTCAATTTTCACCCAATGACCATCTGCGTGTTGTGCCCGGTAGCGAACAGTGACGATCTCGTCGCTCGTGAAGAGTCTCTTCGCCGCGTCGCGTACCGCCGCCACGTCGTCGGGGTGAATGAACGTCATCGCGACCTGGTTCGCTTCCCGATCTGACGTGACGCCAAGCATGTGGGCGACGGCTGCGTTTGATTCCACGATGTGAAAGTTCCGGTCCATCATCACGATGCCGTCGACCGCTGCGTCGAAGATTGCTCTGCTCAACTCGAGACTCTCGGTGAGAGCGGCCCTCGCAGCGTTCGCTTCGGTCGCGTCGCGACCGATGAAGACCAGTCTGGTTGGTACTCCGTCGTCACTGCGAAGGGATCGCCCCCTCGCCTCCAGGGCAACGTAGTGGCCATCGGCATGGCGTATGCGAAAATTGAGGATCGCCACGCCGCCATCTTCGAAGGAGCGTAGAAGCGTGCGCTTGATGTTCTCTCGGTCATCGGGATGGATGAGATCCAGCACATTATGGTTGCGACGGACGGTTGATGAGTGGCCATGGATCTCTTCGCTCGATGCATTGGTTTCAACGATGTTGAGGTCACGGTCAATGACCACGATCGAGTCGAGTGCCGCGTCGGAGATCGCACGAGTCGTCTCCAGGCTCTCGGCGAGGGTGGCGAGCGTTGTCTTTCGATCGGTGATGTCTCGACCAATGGCGTACAGAGTGTCGCCCATCATGCCGGCGGTCCAGTCGGTCCAACGATACGCACCGTCTTTGCACCGGATGCGGGTCTCATGGACGACGATCGTCTCTTTGGAGCCGTCCATCAGTACTTGGTATTCGAGCATCGTCGATGCGAGGTCGTCGGGATGAATCAAATTGAAGACTGACGTTCCGACCAGTTCGTCGTGCGACCATCCGAGCGTGGTCAACCATGCGGTGTTCAGATCCGCGACGTTGGCGTTCGCATCGGCAATCAACATAAGGTCGCTCGAAATCTGAAAGAAACCTCGGAAGTCTGATTCCAGAGAAGCAATGCGGGCCATACGGCGCTCCTTCTGCGACATCTAAGAAGGAGAACGTCGCAGTCGAGGCACTCACGAGTCTCGCGAACAACGTGCCTTAAAGCCAACCTAACCTCGCTGAATTGCGCTTTCGGCGGAAGAACCGCTCGTCGGGAGTGTTCCGACCTCCAATTCGCTCCACAGTCGTTATAAAGAGCGACCGGGACTCTCGACTCAAATTCTCAACAATTCGTGACGTCGAGGTGAAACGGAGCGATTCTTCGCCAACCAAGGTGTTACGAAGCGACGAAGATTGGGAGATCGATTGAAAAGACCGATCCCTTTGCGGGCGTACTTTCTTCTGGAGTTCGCCCGACCTCCCCGAGGTCAGGAACGGCTGCCTTGTCATCCGACACGACCTAAATCCCCACTTTCGACCCGCCACTCAGGAAACGAGGGGCTAGGTTCCGCAACAGAGTTCGACCTTCATCAGGTGACTGGTCCACCCGTGCAAAACGTACCTGCAAACCCTGGCCGTTTATGAGTGGTTGTGGTGAGGTTGTCCACGGTGCACGCAACGACGGCCGCCACTGAGCAACGCCCGTGGGCCACCATCGGCTATCTCCGGGGGTCATGGGTCGTAAAGAGGCATCTTTCCTCCTTGAATTCACGGCCACGCCGACGTCGTGGGCAATCCCGGACAAGAATCTGTCTGTGACGTTGAACGGGGACTCCAAGGTGCACACGTTGCGACCGCACCACCCGATCGATGGCGGTGTCCTAGCGCTGATCACGTTTTTCGCGAAGGGGGGTCGCGGCCCATCGCAAAGGACCGGCATCCGCATCCGCGCCAGCTCGATTGTGCGAGCGAGTTGTCGAACATCCATTGTCAGTGTGGTGATGCTGGGTGTGGTCACCGTCGCGAGCCCGGTCGCTTCTTCAGCGGTTCCGACGAGCAACGTTGGTGCCCGGTCTGTACCGCACCTCGATGAATCGCGCGCCGGGGCGCAGAAAGCGGCGACACTTGCCGCTCGTCAAGCGGTTGCCGGCACGTTCACTGTTGTGCGTTCGCGTTCGCGTACGCACAACGGAGCGAGCGGGGTGACACCCGCGCCGCTGGCCCAAAGATACCAAGGACTGTCGATTTGTACGGACGCATCGGGCCTCAAGGTCGCGCAAGGTCGCACAGAGGTCGTGTCAGGAAGCGCGTATACGACGATCATCTTCGTGAATGAGGGACCGTCGAACTGCTACCTGAACGGCACGCCCTTCACCCAGCCGGTCGGCGCCGCGTACACGCCGGTCGGACCGCGGGCCGCCGCATATTTTGATCCCAGTCGTGGTGGCTACGTGGTGCTGGACGCGGGTGGCGGCACCGCCAGTACCTCGCTCGGTATGGCGAACACGGCCAAGTACTACCCCAGAGCGTCATGTGTCCCCAGGAAAGTGATTGGCGTCACGCTGCGCTTCAGTTACCCCGCGGACTTCTTCTTTCGCTTCGCCGCAGGTCCCATCTCCGTGTGCCAAAGAATTACGACGACGAGTATTACTGGCGTTGCCAGAGGTGTCATCGAGGGCCCCTAGGCATGCACCGTGTCGAGCGACGACTTCGCCGATTGCTCAACCCCTTTTCAACCGGCTTCGCCATCGTGTCGGCATTTTCGTCACTACGCCGATGGGCGTTGCGACATAATGTCCGCGTGCTCACTGGCCGACGTCGTCCGAGGGCGCCGGTGCCCCGCTTCGAGAATGTTACGAACTGTTGAAATTCTGAGTCGTAGGGAGCGATTTACGCGTCCGAGTCAGTACCTTGATGGTGAATTGATTTTCGAATGAGAAGGTCTAGGACCAATTCAACTTCCTGTCTACACACCCTGAGGAGGGGCGATGCAACGGCTGCGGGCACTCGCTTCGTGGATAACTACAGGGGCTGTCACGCTGGCGCTGGCGCTGGCCGTGGTCGCGTCGGGTCAATTGGCAAAGGTTCCCACGCCTGTCGCGAAACCAGTCGTTACGACCATTGCCGTGAGTCATCGAGCAGCAGTTGCGGTCACGCACGATGTCGTGGGGGCCGTTCGTTCGAGGTTGGTGGCGACGACGCCCGTGAAACGTCACACGATCACGCGCAATGCACCGGCACATCCCGCCACCGTTGCTACGACGACAGTTCCTCCGACCACGACCAGTACTTCGACAACGAGCACGACCACGACGACGACCACCACGACGACGACGTCAACGTTGCCGCCAGCCACCACGACGACGCGACGGCACCGCGGCGGCGATGGCGGTGGTTCTGGGAGTGGCGGCGGTTCCGACGACCCGCCGGGGAGCGATTAGATGGCTCGCTTCTTCGCAAAGAGGGGCTCGAGTGAGCGATCGGCCCTCGCTTCACCCCAGATACGTCGACGCAGCTTCACTCGCGTTCGCCAACTCACTCAGGCGATATTCATTGGTTCGGGACTCGTATCTGCTTTCGGGGTTCACTATTTCGCCAGCGTGGCGAACCTCGCGAGTTCGACCGCCGCCACCGTGGTTAGCGCCCCTCGCGTGCCTACGAGTTCGGTGCCCGCATCGGTGAAGGGGACGACGAAGCGTTCAACTAGTCATACGACGACGACCTTGCGAGGTCACTCCGTCACACGACAACCCGCAGGCGGACGTCCTGTCAGTCATTCGAGCACGACGTTGGCACTGCACCCAACGTCACCCACCTCGACCGTGACGCCGTCGCACGGCGCGGTCACTACGACCAGCAGGCCGGTGAGCACGCCGACAACCGCTCCGGCTACGCCAACGACGTTGCCGTCGCTGACGACGACTCCCTATGTTCCACCGACGACGGTTCCGGTCACCACACCGACGGTATGCACAACGACTCCGTCTGGAAAAATGAGGTGCACCTAAGGTGAACGCTCGGACCGTTCGAGCCGAAATGGGTTCGTTCACGAGCGTCATACGATCGATCGAGGTTTCGGTACTCGCTTGCGAAGACGCGTCATACTTCACGGGTCAGTCGTTGGTGGTCGACGGGGGACTTCTCTGTCACATGTGGGTGCGCGAAGCGCATTGACGCCGGTCGACTAGTGCGCAGATTCGCCGTCTCCTCTCTCGACGAGCGATCTAGGCAACGAAGATGTGACTTTCGACACGCCTAGAGGCAGTAGGTCTGGTGCCAAGGTGGGCCAATGACTGAAGGCGTGCGCGTTGTGGGCGCGAAATTCCGCTGGCAGCCTCACCACGTTCTCGGCGATGACGGACTGGCCGCAAGCGTCATTGAAGACACGATTCACGGTCTCGATTGCTCACCTGAGAAGTGGCCGTGACGAGGCGCGCGGGTTCGCGAGCGAGTACCAACGACCTAACCGTGCCGGACGGGTCCGCGCGCTCGCCGGCCTTTGAGGTTCGAGGGCTCACACGCACCTACGGAACTGGAGATGTTGCCGTGCGCGCTCTGCGTGACGTCTCATTTGAGGTCGATTACGGCGACGTGGTGTGCATCATGGGCAAGAGCGGGTCGGGCAAGTCGACACTGCTGCGTCTACTCGGTCTCCTGGACACGCCGACCTCGGGAATGGTTCTCCTGAACGGCATTGACGTAACTCGACTTCGAGAGAGCCGACGACGAGTCCTGAGGCTCGGACGCTTGGGTTACGTATTTCAGGAGTACGCCCTACTGCCGGAACTCACTGCCGAAGAGAACGTGTACCTGCCGTCGCTTATGTCGGGCTGTCCGCTACGCGAGTCTCGGCTGCGAGCGCGACAACTGCTCGCGATGCTCGATCTTGAGAACCGCGCTCGCCACCGTCCCTCGGAACTCTCCGGCGGACAGCAGCAGCGTGTCGCGATTGCTCGCGCCATGGTGAACGAACCGGCGGTGCTCTTCGCGGATGAACCGACGGGCAACCTGGACACGGAATCGAGCGAAATGGTGATGACGGCGCTCTCGCAGATGAACGCCGAGTTGGGCGTGACGATACTCTTCGTCTCTCACGACCCTGACGATCGACGGTATGCAAAGAACCTCATAGTCCTGCGCGACGGCGAGATGGTGGAGGACGCGAGTTGATGTCATCACTTTGGTCGCTGCGCGTTGCCATGTTCCTAAGTCGACGCGCGATTATCCGTGGCAATCGTGGCATCGTCGTGCTCACGGTCGCGATGATGGCGGTGATTTACGCCGAGCTGATGTTCGTGCCGTCCCTGATCCAGGGTGCGACCAACGAGATCCAACAGGAGCTTCGTGAGTACGTGACGTCCAGCATCGCGATCACGCCCTCGCACTTTGATCTGACCATTCCCGGCGCGCCTACTCTGCTCAACCGGGTCCGAGCCAACCGAGGTGTGGTGGCCGCGACCGCTACCTCGCTCGCCGGCAGCGAGGTCAGCTTCGAGGGCCGCACGAATTCGTTTCCCGTGGTCGCGATCGACCCCACGTCCTACTCGAAGACGTTCGCGACGCCCAGCGCAATGCTGCAGGGGTCGTTCCTCGGGCCGGGCGCGAACGACGAGATCGTGCTCGGCATTGGAATTGCTGGGGACGGGATGTCCCGCGTGTCCACGTACGAGTCGTCACTGCAGAACGTCCACGTTGGGGATCGGGTGACGGTGACGCTTTCCGGTGGTCGCACACACGTCTTCGTGGTGAAGGGAATCTACGAAACCGATCTCTCAGAAGCCAACGCCACGGCCTTCATCACGACCGCCTCCGCCGACCGATTGATCCCGCCACTACGGGGGAGCGTCACGGCGATTTACGTGAGAACCAAGGAGATTGGCGACGAAAGAGCGATCATGGGCGATCTTCGCGGCGATCATCCCCGTGCCACATTTCAATCGTGGGAGAGCCTGTCTTCGAGCGTCAAGGAAATCACCGGATCTTTCGACACCATCAAGTCGGTGCTCAACGCGGTATCGCTGTTCGTCGCCGCAATTGCCGTGTTCATCGTGACTTACGTTGATCTCGTCAATCGACGACGCACTATTGGCATTGAGCGAGCCATTGGCATCAGTGGCCCGGCCATCATCGTGAACTATCTCCTCAAGGCGGTGGTCTTTGCGTTCTTCGGCGTTCTCTTGGGAGCGGGACTCTTTTTCGGGGCCGCGATGCCGTTGGTTCGTTACCACCCATTTCAGTTCCCAATCGGTCCGGTCACGCTCAGCGTCTCGGCGACCGAACTACGTAGTGACGCCCTGATCTTGCTCGCGGTCGCCGTGATCGGTGCCCTGATTCCCGCCTGGAGGGCGATGCGAATCCGCGTACTCGATGCCGTCTGGCGTTGAGGGCTCGGTCGCTCAAGCGCAATGAAATATCGTTCAGCGCAGGTTGGTGCAAGGAGTGGCGTGCCAACCCGAGCCACAACTCTCCACCAGTCCTGAACATAGAGAGCGTGAAGGGAATCGGAAAAGGTTATTTAGTCACATCCGACGCACGCACCTTCCCCAAGGGGCGGCGTCAACCCAGAACAGGGCGGCGGTCACTCTGACTTGGCTCGGCTCACTTCAACGGCGCGCCATCGATTTCGAGGTAGATAGACAGGGGCAGAAGCCCCGCTCCGCCAATCGATTGATGTCGCCACGGCAGTCGACCGGCGCGCGTAATGTCCCGCGATCCCAACGGACCGGAACGCTTAACTCTTTCTCGAAGCTTTCTTGACCCGGCTGGCCGCCTTCTTCAAGTCCTTGCCAGCTTCCTTGAAGTCCTGACCGGCATTCTTGAGGTCCGACTCGACCTGATCAGCGACTCCCTTGGCCTGAATCGCCTTGCCCACGACCTTGCCCACGAGTACTTCGGCCCGGCCCTTCATTTCGAGGGTCTTGTTTTCGACACTCGCCTTCTTTGTCATGACGACTCTCCTCTCATCATTGAGGTGTGCACGTCTCGCCATGCACGCCAATTCATTCGTGCCGTGGAACTGACGATCTGTGCCAACGCGCCTCACCCTTCAACGTAGATGTTCGAGAGTGGTCCTCACAGTGCCGAAGGTCCTTTTGTCAACCGAAGTTCATGTTCTCGTCGTGGGAAAATTGGAAGCCACGCGGGGGCGTGAATCGTGATATCGCCCGTGATCGCCCGTCATGGCCCTGGCCGGTTGCGTCCAACACTGAGAATCAGCCTCGAAATTATGACTTTCGACCTCCGAATTTCGGCCCCGACGCTCTGTACCGTGAAGGACAGGAGCGAGTGCATCGCGAGTTCACGGCGGACATGAGTGCGATGACTCTGGTTGGGAGGAACGAATGCCACATTCGGATTACGAATTGAAGGTTCTCGCGGAACTCGAACAGTCACTCAAGTCCCAGGACCCGCGTTTGGTCGAATTCATGAGCGGCGGCAACGATATCTCATCGTGGCGACGGCACGCGTGGTCGGGAGTGGCGGCCTACGTGTTGGGCACGATCATTTTGGTGGTCTGCTTCACCACGACGCTCTGGCTCGGTTTGGTCGGCGTCGCAGTGATGACAGTCTCCGCGTTCGTGATCGAGCACAACGTTCGACGTCTGGCGCGGGCGTCGAGTTCTACGCAAGATCCTGAAGTCGATTGACGATCGCGCCATGACCGAGGACCTGGAGAGCGCTGAGACCGTCTCGCGCGTGACACGACGCATCGCGATGACCGCGATCTGTCTCGTGATGTTTCTCACGTTCATGGACATGACGATCGTCAGCGTGGCGCTCGGCGACGTCCAGTCGAATCTGCACGCCGGCGTTACCCAACTGCAGTGGGTCGTCAATGGTTACGGCCTGACGTTCGCCACCTTCATGTTGATCGGCGGAACGTTGGGCGACCGCCTCGGCCGAAAGAAGGTCATGCTCGGGGGGCTGCTGCTCTTCGCGGCGGGCTCGCTGTTGGGCGCCCTCGCGCCGAATCCCGACGTCCTGATCGGAGCACGCGTCATCATGGGCGTTGGCGCCGCGGCCTCGGAGCCGGGAACGCTTTCAATCATCCGTCACATGTTCCCGGATCGCGCTTCACGAGCCCGAGCCATCGGCACGTGGGCGGCGGTCGCGGGACTGGCACTTGCCTTCGGGCCGGTCATCGGTGGACTCCTCGTGGCTTTGGGCGATTGGCGCGGGGTGTTCTGGTTCAACGTGGGAGCGGCGGTGCTCATCGTGCTGCTCGCCGTGAAGACCGTCCCCGAATCGTCGAGTCCCCAATCGGTACGCCTGGACGTTCCCGGTTTCGTCACTGGAGCCGCGGGACTCGGAGCGATGACCTTCGCGGTGATTCTGGGCGAGACCGATGGCTATCGCAACTCCGTCGTCATCGGACTCTTCCTCGTGGGCGTGGCCGCCCTCGTTGGCTTCGCTCGGATCGAACGACGCAGTGCCTCACCGCTCTTGAATCTTGAGTATTTCCACTCGCCACGATTCAGCGGGGCGATTGTCGTGGCCTTCATCTTGTACTTCTCCATTTTTTCCATCTTCTTCTTCACCGCGCTTTATCTCACGGCGGTGATCGGCTACGCACCCGCCCGCATCGCCCTCGAATTCGTGCCGATGGCGCTCGCGATGATCGTCGCGGCCATCGTGGCCGGACGGCGCGTGGCGCAGGTGGGACCTCGTGGCATCATGGCTGGGGGGTGTGTGCTCGCGGGCGCCGGCATCTTGTTGTCTGCGTTGTTGCTGCTCTCGTCCCATCCGTCACTGTGGCTGATGGCGACCTTGGCCATGGCGGGCTACGGCTTTGGCTCCAGCGTCGTGCCAATGACGTCGGTGGCGCTCAGCGAAGTGCCCCCCGAACATTCCGGAATGGCGGCCTCGGCGACCAACACCAGTCGTGAGCTCGGGGCCGTGTTCGGCGTCGCCGTGTTGGGCGCTCTGGTGAACGCTCATCTCAACGGCGACCTTACGCACCGTCTCCATGTTCTCAAGATCCCTCACAACTTCATCTCGATCATCATTAACGCCGTCGAGACGGGGACGGTCCCGAGAGGCGTCGGCCAGGGTCACGGCACCGGCAGTTCCATTGAGAACCACGTCGTGGAGGCCGCCTACGGTGCGTTTCGCAGCGGACTCGAGCAGTCACTCGTCATCGCCGGCGTCGGCATGCTCGTGGCAGCGGTGATCGCCGCTCGCACGCTGGGACCGCGAAGCGAGCAGACCGGTGACGCCCCTTTCGAAGTGTGAGCTCAGCCGTCGATTCGAATCCGAGTCACGACCCGCGTGGAACTCGACGCACGGTCTATTCGAGCGCTGAAGCACGGTGGGCGTTGGTCGGTGTTCTTAAGGTGTTACTTCGATGGATTGGGCCGTTCGTCGGGCTCGAGGCCGAGCTTTTCACGCTCCGCCTCGACGATCTTGTAATCGCGAAGCCTCCTCGGAAGAGGATCGACGCCCGTGTCCTGATGGAGCGCTGACATGGTGGTCATCGCCATGCGTCGGTAGAGCCAGAAGAAAAAGATGCCGAGCGGCAGTTCAGCGCCGAACCCCGTGAGCATGGTCAGCCATTCGTCACGGTGGCCGAGGGACGTGACCATGTCGAACCACGCGTCGCAGACGAGCAGGGTCCCGGCGACCATGGCAATCGCGGCGAGTATCTGGCGTCGGTACCACGCCGCCCACGCCGCGAGGAGGAGCACGGCGACGAGCGCCGCGTCGAACCCGGTCCAAAGAAGCCGCCAGTGCTCAGCGTCATATCTCGGGGGGAGCGTGAGTGCTAGGAAAACGGTCCAGGGGATGAGTGCCCCGGCGCCAACGAGGAAGCACAGGGAGACGAGCTGCGCTCGTCGCGACAGTGAGAGATGAAAACGTAGCGCGCGGAACTTTTCGCTCCGGCTTCGTACGTCGTCGGATTGCGGTCGATCGCCGGGCACGGGGTCATTGTCGCACACGACGATAGGACGCCGGCCGTCACGTCCCCGCGAAGAGGACGGCGATTCCAATCCAACAAACCCGCGTCGAGTTACGGCGATACGTGGCAAAGGCGCTTCTGGTGGTCGGGTCGTCCCAAGCAACACTGCCCGTTACGGCTCGAGCGTCTTCGTTGTCCATCTGGGCATCTCCTCAGCTAAGAAGATTGCCCCGACGCCGTCGACGTTGGAACACGTCGGGCGTTCAGGTGCGCGATGGACAGACCCGTCCACTTCGTGCCGTAGCCTCCGATCGCGGGCTGTGCTTGTCACGTTCAGTTACGTCGCGGATGCGTGCCATGTCAGGCCCCCGTTGGTAGAGATAATCAACGTCGAAGTCGTCGCCGTTCTCTGGACGATGGCGTAACCGAGACGCGACGAAGTGAAGGATACGAACTGAATGACGGGACTGAAGGGAGTGGGCGGGGTGGCGTACACCGAGGTCCAGGTCTTGCCGCCATTTCGGGTCAAGTAGAGATGATCAATCGTGGACAGACCGTGGGCAACCGATTTGGCGACGAAGATCTTTCCCGCTGCGGGTGACGCCGGCAGACTTGGCAGTTGATCGAGATATTCAGAGGATCCGTCGGCCACCACGCGATGAGTGGGATCGAACGTCAGTCCCGCATCATGAGAGGTGAAGACCCAGTTGGATTGGAGTTTCAAGTAGTGAGGAGTACCGGGGGCGACGTCTGCCCCGAATCCGCCGATAGTGCAGACGTCGACGAGCGTCGTCGCGCTGTAGGCGACGGGCGCCGAGAAACTGCCGCCAACGCTGTCACACGGAGCGGTCCATTTGACCCACCGACCTGAACGGGCCAGGCGGGCGCTGGCGGTGGCGCCTCGGTCATTGCCCAACATCAGCCAACCATTGGCGCCCTTGAAGATCAACGCGCCCTCCATATTCGATCCACCGGCCGCCGAGTACAGAGCGGGAGTGCTGAGCCGTTGCCACGAGTCGGTCGCGACCGATGAGCGCCAGAGCCCGAAAGTTTGCCCGGTCCGCCAACTGATGGCGTAGACCAATCCGCGGCTCGCCGCCACGGTGAGGACATCGAACCTCATTCCCAGCGACTTCGTGTCGACCGCGGACCAGGTCGCCCCACCATCGTGCGTGGACCAGATCTCAGCGTCGTATGAGTCGTTCGTCTCCGCGACGTGGCCGGGTTGTGCCGATCCGTAGATCCATCCGTTCTTCGCGTCGGCGAAGTAGATGTTCTGCTGAACGAGGGGGAAGTAGCTCGCCACCGTTGGATTCGCCACCGTGCGCAGGCCGGATGGGAGGGGCACGGACGTCCACGACCGTCCGTCGTTCATAGTCCTCTTCACGGCGATGCAGACGCTTGTCGAGCAGTGGTACCCCGACAAGATCCAGCCTTCCCCGGAGGGCAGGAATGACGCCGACACGGGCGACGTCGTGGCGTTCGTCGTGGACGCGGCATCCGGCGAGGTCGCCACCATGGCGAAGACGGTGGCGAGAGAGAGGCCGAGCACTATCGAGACGGCAACGGCGACATGTTCGAACTTGAGCGACGCACGCACCCCTCCAGTATCTCAGCCCCGGGGTGCTACTGCCGAGGGCACCACCCCTGGGCCTCGATCACGTCGAATGACTTTCTTAACGGGTTGAGGTTTACCTTCGTACGCACTCTTTGGCGGGGTGTTTACGAAACCATTGTGGCCCGGCGATCATTGGTCTTGCCGACGTGCGCAATCAACTGCCCCACACGATTTCGGCCAACGTGACCACACATTCAAGAGGCCGTGGTGGCGACCAGTCTGAACCGTTGATTCAACTGGTCGCGAGTCCGAGCTCGAGCGACGTGGACGCCAACGGTATTCATCCGGGACTCCATGTCGGGTCAGATGAGAGTTGAATTGTTGACTGACCTTGATGTCGGTACGGCAGCCGTGAGGTCGCAGTCCGTTACCCCGGCCAGCGCGAAACCCGTCGTCCACCAACGCGTCCCGTCGAGTCCTACGACGAAGGCTTCGTAGCCCGCCAACGACTCGAAGGTGGCGAGCATTTCCTCGCCGGCCACGCACAGCGCAGTGGCCAACGCGTCACACATTCCGAGGTGCGGTCCGCTCACGCTCGCCGAGGCGAGGCGGACGCCTGCTCGACCGGTGAATGGATCGATCAGATGCGTGCCGCGCTCGTAGGTGCCCGACGTGGCCAGGGCCGCGCGCAAGTCCACCAACGCCACCAACGAGTCGGGTCGAAAGGGATCGACGATGCCCACGCGAAAGAGTTCGCCGGTGGGTGGCACGCCGTAGCCGGCTAGGTCGCCGGCCGCGTTCACCATCGNNGGGATTGAACCACCCGTCACTGAGCTCTCGCGCGTCACGACAGAGTTCGAGAACGTCGCTGATCACGCGCGGCGCGTTTGCCAGGTCCTGGGTCCCGGCGCGGACCTGACTCAGCGCACTAGTCGGGTCGTAGGTGGAAAAGATCCGATCGG
>PLZP01000051.1 GCA_003152215.1 Acidimicrobiaceae bacterium
ACTAATCGTGGGCCGCCCGGGTCTCGATCCCGGCACCTTGGGATTAAAAGTCCCCTGCTCTTCCCGATGAGCTAGCGGCCCGAAGCAAATTCTCTCGTCGTAGTTCATTGGCAATACCACCAGTTTCGATGATTTCCCAAAACGAGACTTCAATAATTTGATTCTTGGCTCAAGGGAGCCTACTAACTCTGACAAGTTGATAAGGACTGTGCTCGGTCCTAGGAAACGAATCTTGGTGCGACAAGTGAAACGGCCCATGCGGACTTCGAATTCTTTTGTGAAAATCGCCAATTTGCGGCGAGGTGTTAGTACTAAGCGCCAAAGTGTTGCCAGCCACATGGGTTTTCAGCCTTCGTTCTAACAGAATTCGATCAGGGCCGAGGCGAGGACATCGATGACATGAGTCATACTTTTCGAGTTGCGTCGTATCGCTTTCGATCTACGTTTAGCCGCGAATGGGGTAGCTACGTAAGCCTGTTGTTAATGATCGCACTGGTGGGCGGTATTTCTATGGCCTCGCTCGCCGGAGCCCGGCGAACCGACTCCTCGTTTCCGGTGTATTTAGCGAGTACCAATCCCTCGACGACGCAAGTCTTCACGGCATTCGACGATCCCGCTCTCGGCCTTACGAGCGGCATCAATCCAAAGTTGAACGACACAATTAGGCACATACCTCTGGTCAAGGAGACGGCTGTTTCCGTCGGATATGACGGGAACGTCAATCTTGGCGCCGTCAAGGGAATACATCCGCACTCCACACCTGGGGAAACGCCGCCGACGATCATCGGCGGCGCCGAATATTTGACCCTAGACAAAGTGACACTCGTCGCTGGTCATCTCTTCAATCCGAACAAGCCCGATGAAGCGGTCGTGAATGAACAGGCGATGCGAGAGGCGGGCATTCATATCGGATCGGTAATTTCGATTCCGTTTTACACCGACAAAGAGGCGACGACTTCTACGTACAACGGGCCGCCGTACTTGGATCCCAAGATCACCATTGTGGGCGAAGTCGTCATCAATAGCACCGTCGTTCAAGACGACATCGACGCGCTCGCCTCCGGGGTCGTGTTGTTGTCGCCCAAGCTGAACGATCAGTTGGCGACGTGCTGTGCGTACTACTCGGGCACTTCAATCAAAGTCGCAGGCGGTTCGGCCAACGTGGCGCGCGTCCAAGCTGAGGTGGCCAAGGTCGATCCGATTGCCAAGTTCGCCATTGGAGGAGTCAGCAGTCCATCGCAGATTCTTAACAAAGCGCAACAAGAGATAAAGCCTGAGGCGATCGCACTCGGCGTCTTCGGTCTGATCGCTGCTATCGCAGTCATGCTGATTGCCGGATTGACCATTGGTCGAATGCTGCGCGCCAAGTCGAGCGAAGCGCGCACGCTCCAAGCGCTCGGCGCCAATACCTGGATGGCCTTGTGCACAGAACTTGTTGGAATATTCCTGGCCGTGGCGACGGGTGCGCTGCTCGCGGTTGCCCTCGCCATTGCACTGTCGCCCCTAGCGCCGATCGGGCCGGTTCGCTTCGTCTATCCGTATCGGGGCATCTCCTATGACTGGACCATCCTGGGCTTTGGCCTTCTCGCTCAGTTGATTCTGTTGATGACGATCGCTTTCGTGCTGGCCCGACGCGAATTGCGAAGGATTCGTCAGGTTCGTCAAATTGACTATTCGTCCGACTCGTGGATCACGCGACTCGCGACGGCGACCGGTGTTCCGCTCTCTCTGGCCGTGGGCTTGCGCTTCGCTCTGCGCTCGGGTCGCGGAGCAAGCGCTGCGCCGGTTCGTTCGGCCATCCTCGGTGCGATACTTGCGGTCGTCGTTCTCGTGACGACCGTGACGTTCGGGGCCGGCCTTGACAACCTCGTGTCGCATCCGACACTGTACGGATGGAACTGGGATTACGCACTCTTATCGGGATTCGCCGGTCAAGAGGACCTTCCCGGGCCGCAAGTTGCCGCGTATTTCAACCACGATCACTACGTGGCGTCCTGGTCGGGCGCAAATTTTGCGAGAGCCGTGTTGGATGGTCATTCACTTCAGGTGATGACCGAAACACCCGGCGCTGAGGTTGCTCCCCCGCTGCTTTCGGGACACGGCCTGGAAGCAGCGAATCAGATTGTGCTCGGACAACACACGCTCATTGTGCTGCACAAAAAAGTCGGCGAGTCGGTCACCTTCTATAACGGGAAATCGAAGTCGACCACACTAAAAATCGTGGGCACCGCGACGTTTACGCCGGTGTCAAAGGGTCTCGAAATGGGCACGGGGGCTCTCGTGGCAACGAGCGACTTTCCGTTGTCACTCACGAATACACAAGAGACTGCGATTCCCGGCCCCCAGGTCGTGCTGATTCGGCTACGTCCGGGCACAAATACGCCATTGGCACTGAAGAGCGTTCATAACATCATTTACCGATTGAATCGCGTGCACAGTGATCAAGGATCGGCGGGTGGTTTGGTCGCGCAGCTCCGGCCGGCTGAAATTGTGAACTACCGCTCGATGGCTACGACGCCGGCGATCCTCGGTGGCGGGCTCGCATTGGGAGCCGTCGTCGCGCTGGCCCTCACTCTGGTCGCGTCAGTTCGGCGACGGCGACGAGAGCTGGCACTCCTGAAGACTCTGGGATTTGTACGACGCCAACTCGCCCTGGCGGTGGCGTGGCAGTCCAGCATCGCCGTGGGCATCGGCGTGGTGATTGGGGTGCCGGTGGGAATCGTGCTCGGTCGCACTCTGTGGAACCTGTTCGCGCACGAGATCGACGCCGTACCGGCCCCGAGCGTGCCCGGACTGGTGATCGCCATCATTGGCGTGGGCGCACTCGTGCTCGCCAACGTCATCGCGAGCGTGCCGGGACGCATGGCCGCTCGTACGTCGACTGCCCTGGTACTTCGAGAGGAGTAACTCCTCGCGATGGCGCTCGCCCGGTAGTTTGGACGGGTGAGCGAATTCGCCAACGAGAGCGTCAGCGCCATTGAGTTGACATTGAACGACGTAGACCGCGCGCTGGAACGACTTCGCAATGGCACCTACCGGACGTGTCAAGTCTGCAACGCGCCGATTGACGAAAACGTGCAGGTTGCCAGTCCGCTTCTCGCGAACTGTCCGGCTCACCCCGAACTAGCCTGACCCCCGAGGCACCATCAGTCCCGATGACCGAAGACTCGAGGACTCGTCTCGGTTGGACTTACTTCTTTGTAGCCCAGAACAGTTCGGCGATGGCGTCGATCTCGCTGAGGAGACGGTCGGCGACGACGACGTCATTCGTCTTCTTCGCCTCACCGGCGCTCTTGGTCGCCATCCAGAAGAGGTCGTGCAGGTTCGGGAACTCCTTCAGGTGCTCAACCTTGAAGTAGTCGGTCCAAAGGACCCAGAGGTGGTGCTTGACCAGTTCGGCGCGCTCCTCCTTGATGATGGTGGCGCGCACCTTGAAGTCAGCGTCGCTCGAGGCGTTGTACTTCTCCATGCAGCCCCTCACGGACTGTGCTTCGATCCGAGCCTGGGCCGGGTCGTAGACGCCACAGGGAAGGTCGCAGTGGGCCGAGACGACGAGCGGTGTGGTCGTGGCGTCCAGTAGTGCGTTAATGCGAGTCAGAAGCGTCATGGCTTCGCCTTTCGATCGTGCTGCACCGTGGCAGTGCAAACCTTATTTCCTTACGCAGACTAGTGAAGATGCTCGTCTATCGTTCACTGAAATGGACCGGCTCCTCGAGTTCTTCCTTCGGCGTGTGACCGTAGAGGGGATGTCCATGGCACCGACGTACTTACCGGGTGAGCGACTGACCGCACTTCGACGGTGGCGCCGGGTTCGTACCGGTGACGTCGTGGTCGTGCGCGACCCGCGCAACGCTGATCGGTGGCTGTTGAAACGATGCGTCGGACGAATGGGCACGAAACTGGATCTTCGAGGCGACAACGCCGATGCGTCAACCGATTCGAGAGTTTTTGGCCTCGTGCCCGCCCGACGAGCCGTCTATATTGTGCTGAAAAGGGCTTGAAGCACTGGGTAGTTCACCTGTTGAATCAGGGAAGACACCGGTAGGATGCCCCCGTGGCTCGACTCGCGGTCCTCTCCTATCACACCTCACCCCTGGCCCAGCCCGGCACGGGCGACGGTGGAGGGATGAACGTCTACGTCCGCGAACTCTCGAGCGCGCTCGCTCGGCTCGGCCACGAGGTTGACGTCTACACCCGCCGAGACAACACTCGTGTTGGCGACGTCGTGAACGTGGAGCCGGGGTTCCGGGTCCACTTCGTCTCGGCCGGCCCTCCTGCGGCGCTCGACCGCGAGGAACTGACGAACTACGTCGCGGAGTTCACCGACAATGTGGCCGGACTGTTCCAGTTGACCGGTATCCCTGACGCGATCCACGCGAACTACTGGCTGAGCGGTCTGGCGGGACACCGTTTAAAGCACGAACTCAACATCCCGCTCATTATGACCTTCCACACTCTTGAGCGCGTCAAGGCCGACACGTTCGAAGGCGAGTCGGAAGATCGCGCGTTCCAGGAGGCGGCGATCTTCGCGTGCGCCGACGCGGTGCTCGCCAGTTGTGAGGTCGAGGCCGAGCAGTTCGTCCGTTTCTACAACGCCGAGCGCTCTCGAGTACACATCGTGCCCCTGGGCGTCGAGCACGCCTTCTTCGCGCCGGGCTATCGCCCGCAGGCCCGTCGGGCNNAAGGGCGTGGACCTCGCGCTCGAGACCCTCATTGAACTTCGAAACCGCGGTCGCAATATCATGCTCGCGATCGTGGGCGGACCTTCGGGACCCGATGGTCGCGCAACCCTCGCGAGCCTGCACCGTCGAGTCGAGGAAGCGGGCGTTATTTCGCACGTCAGCTTCATCGCTCCTCAGTCGCACCAGCTCCTCTCCACATGGATGCGCGCCTCCGATGTCGTGCTGGTCCCCTCGAGGACCGAGAGCTTCGGTTTGGTCGCGCTGGAGTCCTCGGCGTGCGGCACACCGGTCGTCGCCAGTGACGTCGGCGGACTCATGACCTTGATCGACGAAGGAGTCACCGGATTCCTCGTCGACGAGCGTGATCCCGAGGTGTGGGCCAACGCGGTGGAAGTGGCACTGGACCCACAGAACGCGACCGCGATGTCCAACGCCGCAGTACTGCTCGCGCGGCGTTACACCTGGCGCTCGGCTGCGCGGTCGCTGGCCGACCTCACGGAGCAGTTGGCGCTCTCGGGTCTCGTCCGCTGCTGACATGACGCGGGCACCATTGGGCGACGCCGACTCGGCCAGTCGTCTGAACGAGACGATCCGATCGTGGTCCCAACAGTGGAGCGGAACCCTCTTAGGTCTCGAACATCAAGCGTCGCCCGACGACCGAGGTCATTTCCACTGGCTCATTCGCCTGAAAGGCGAGGAGAAGGACGTCATCACCCTGTGGCTGTCACTGCGCCAACGAAGCGTGCACGTGGAGACCGAGCTGATGCCAGCCCCCGAAGAGAACCGCGAGGCACTCCTTCGATTCCTCCTGGTGAAGAATGCGGAGCTGCGCGATGTCCACTTCGCTATCGGACCCGAAGCGGGCATCTATCTGATGACGCAGATTCCCATCAACGAGGTCGACGTCGAGCGTCTCGACGAGTTGGTCGGGGCTACGTTGACCTATGTCGACGAGATCTACCCGACGGCGATGACGATGGGGCTGCCCGCGATCTATCGGCGTCGCCCGAGAATCTAAGCGGCGAACCTTGTAGCGTTGCGCCATGGCATTCACCTTGATAATCATTGGCGGCGGCAGGATCGGATCGGCCCTCGCTGAGGGTCTCATGGACGCGAAGTGGTGTCCACCGGGTGACCTCGCGATCATCGAGACGGCCAGTGAACAGCGCGAGGCTCTCCAGTCGCGTCTCCCGGGGGTCGCGGTGCTCGCGGCGTTGGAAATCGACCACGTCGGACCGACGAGCGGTGCCGCGCTCTGCGTGAAGCCCGAACACGCCGAATCGGCGGCTCGCCACTGCGCCGCCATGGGCGTCACACGAATTTTGTCCGTGGTGGCGGGACTTTCGACGCACCGCCTCGAACTGTCGTTTCCCGAGCCCATCGCGATCATTCGTGCGATGCCGAACACGCCGGTACTCGTGCGAAAGGGCGTGAGCGCGATCGCTGGCGGGGCGCACGTGACCAAGGACGACCTCGATTGGGCTGAGTCAATTCTCGGCGCGGTCGGCACGGTGGTTCGCGTGAGCGAGAAGAATATTGACGCCGTGACCGGGCTCTCGGGCCCCATGCCCGCGTACCTCTATCTCGTCATCGAATCGCTGATAGAGGCCGGCGTCCACCAGGGTCTGTCGCGCGAGATCTCTCGACAACTCGTCGTCGGCACCTTTGAAGGTTCGGCCGCGCTTCTGGTCGCTACGGGCGAAACGCCAGAAGAGTTGCGTTCCCAGGTCACCTCGCCGGGCGGTACGACGGCCGCGGGACTTCGCATTCTGGAAAGTCGTGCCGTGCGCTCCGCGTTCCTTGAGGCGGTCGCCGCCGCGGCCGAACGCAGTCGCCAAATGGGCCGTTGAGCCTCAAAGTAACGTTGAGCCATGGCGACCCCGCGTCTTCGACCGAGGAAACTCTCCGAGCCGACCATTGCGCGTCTGCCCGTGTATCAACGCATTGCCGAGAGTTGGCAACTACGCGGTCTCAATCGAATCGACTCTCAGCAGATCGGCGAGTTGGCCGGCGTGACGGCCACGACGGTTCGTCGTGACCTCGCCGGGCTGGGATCCTTCGGCACCCGCGGAGCGGGCTACGACGTGCAGGTTCTCAACGAGCACATCGCGGAGGCCCTTGGTCACGACCGCCGCTACGACGTTGTGGTGGTCGGGATTGGCAACTTGGGCCGAGCTCTCGTGAACTCGACGAATTTTCTTATCCGCGGTGCGCAACTCGCCGCGCTCTACGACAACGACCCCGAGGTCGTGGGTGCGACGATCGCCGGCCACGTGGTGAAGTCGCTCGACGATCCCATCGTTCCCGCCACCGTCGGTGTCGTTTGTGTACCACCCGAGGCCGCCCAAGATGTCGCCGATCGTCTCGTCGGCGCTGGCATCCACGCGCTACTCAACTTCGCACCGCAAGTGCTCACGGTGCCAATCGGCACCGCCGTGCATTACGTGGACTTCTCAATCGAGTTGCAAATTCTCATGTACCACCTCAACAACGGCACCGGTCCGTTGGGCGGGGGACTGCTGCACTCGCTCGGCATCTCGACGCCTGGTCCTCGAGTGACGACGTGAAGGCGAGGTCACCGTGGCGCTGATATCGGTCGGGATCGACCACGAGAACGCGTCGTTGGACCTCCTCGAGCGTGCGACGGTCCTCGAGCACGAATGGAGCAAGGTTCTTCGCAGCTTGTTGAGCCAACGCAATATCCACGAAGCGGTCTTCGTGTCGACCTGTTTGCGTACCGAAGTTGTCGCGGTCATTGACCGCTTTCACGGAGCGATCGATGAGATCACGCACACGTTGAGTGAGGCCACGGGACTCGAACCGAGCGAGTTCGCTGACCATCTGAGTGTGCACTTCGACCGTGGGGTGGCGACGCATCTCTTCAGCGTGGCCGCTGGGCTCAAGTCAGTCGTGCCGGGCGAGTTTGAGATCCTGGGGCAGCTGCGTCGCGCACTCGAATTGGCAACCGAAGAACAGACTGCGGGACCAGAGATCACCGAACTGTTTCAGCGGGCCATTTCGACAGGGCGACGAGTGCGCAGTGAGACGCAGATTGCACGGGGCACGACGAGCTTCGCGCAGGCGTCGGTCATGATGGCGACCGAGGAACTCGGCGTCGACCTTGAGGGTGCTGACGTGTTGATAATCGGTGCCGGTCAACTGGCCGGTGGCATCGCACGATCGCTGCTGGCTCGACCAGCCCGACTCGCCCGACTCACGATTGCGAACCGAACCTCCTCAACTGCGCAGCGTTTGCTCGGCGAATTACGTGATGATCGAGTCGCGTTAGCGACCCTCGAGGACGTGGCGACGCTCGTGTCCGAGGCGCGACTCGTTGTCGCGGCGGTGGAAGTTGCGCAACCGGTGGTCACACGTGACGACCTCGCCCGATGTCAGCAACGAGTGCTCATTGTTGACCTGGGGCTTCCGCGAGCCGTGTCGAGCGACATGGAAGACCTCGAGAACGTCCAACGCATTGATATTGGCGACCTGCGAGAGCGCGTCGGCCAAGCGCTCGGCGATCGACGCGAGTCCTTTGAGGAGGCCCGCGCGATTGTTGATGACGACGTCGAGCGATACCTCAGCGACCAGCGCGCGCGAGGCGCGGCCGCAATTGTGAGTGAACTTCGAGAACACTTTGACGACGTGGTGTCGACAGAAATGGCTCGTCGCGAGAGTGAGCTCGATGATTTGACGCCGGAGCAGCGCGAAAAGGTTGCTTCGTTGCTTCGTTCCGTCGTCGCCAAGATCGCGCATCATCCCACGGTGGCACTGAAGGAAGCCGCGGGGACTGATCAGGGAACGCGACTCAGTGAGGCCACTCGTAATCTCTTCGATCTATGAGCGCCCTGCGACTGGCGACTCGACGATCGCCACTCGCGCTCATTCAGGCCACGTACGTGCAGCAGCGTCTGACGTCACTGGGGGTGACGTGCGAACTCGTTGACATCGAAACGCAGGGTGACATTCGTCGCGACGTCGCACTCGATGAGCTCGGCGGACAGGGCGTGTTCGCTGTCGAGATCCAAACCGCGGTGCTGCACGGCGAGGCGGACGTTGCCGTGCACAGCGCGAAGGACTTGCCCAGTACGACACCGGACGGTCTCACGCTTTCGTGCGTGCCACAACGCCTCGACGCGGCCGACGTGCTCATCGGACGTTCACTCGCCGGTCTCGGTCCCGGCGCCACCGTGGCGACGGGATCGCCGCGCCGACGTGCGCTGCTGTTGGAGCGTCGACCCGATCTACGGGTGGTGGGACTGCGTGGCAACATGGCCACGCGACTGGCAAAGGCGGGCCACGACGGCGTCGACGCGGTGGTGGCGGCCGCTGCGGCGCTCGAACGACTGGGCCAGGGCGAACTCGTGAGTGAACGACTTGCGACTGACTGGTTCGTCCCGCAGGTGGGCCAGGGTTCGATAGCGCTCGAGGTGCGCGACGATGACGATTCGACGTTGACGTTGCTCGCCGCACTCAATGACGGCGCGGCATTCACCACGCTCGTTGCCGAGCGTTCGTTTCTACGTGAGCTCGGCGCCGGGTGTTCGGTCCCCGCCGGTGCGTACGCCACCGTCGAGGGCGTGACGCTCAGCGTCAGTGGCGTGATGTTGTCCGTTGACGGATCTCGTAGTGTCCGCGTCGTCGTCGAGGGCACGGACGCGGCCGCGTTGGGACGCGAGCTCGCGATCGAACTTCGCGACCATAGGGGCGGCGGCGATCTCGCCGGATGGGACCAAACTCGTTGAAGGTCGTCCTGACACGCGAAGCGGGCAAGAATGACTCGCTCGAGGACTGGCTACCGCAGGACGCGTCGTGCACTGAAGTGCCACTCACGAGCACGCGCTACTACGAACCACAACAGGTGATGGACGCTTTGGAGAAGAGCGACTCACGGGGACGATTCCGGTCGCTGGTGGTGACGAGCGAGCGCAGTCGCGCCTACGTGACACTGGCGATTGCCTCCTCGACGTCGGACGTTGAAGTATTCAGCGTCGGTCCCGCGACGACGGCCGCGCTTGAGAGCCAGGGTGTCAGCGTTCATCGACAGGGTGACGGTGGATCCTTGACGCTCGCTGGAGAGATACTGCGCGGTCCCGTGCTGGTGCTGGGAGCGAGGGAGATGCGCGACGACCTCGTCGATGTGCTTCGCGAACGGGGATTCGACGTGTCGATCGTGGCCTGTTACGAGACGGTGGCACTCGTTCCAACGGAGAGTGAGCAGGCTCTCCTGCGAGCTGCCGACGTGGTCTTCATCGGCGCGCCGTCCGCGTGGACCGTCGCGCGCGCGTTCGTCGATGCACGGGCGTGGATCGTTGTTCCCGGCGCTTCGACTGGTGCGGTCGTCGCCGGTGAACACGAACGCGTGATTGAAGGGTGGGGCCCGCACCTGCGTCAACGACTCGCGAGCGTCGAGTAAATCGCCCGAAGGGCGTGATTCCTGGTCGCAATAGGCTGGGGACGTGTTTCCCACCGAACGACCCCGACGACTCCGTCGCACGCCGGCGCTGCGACGACTGGTGGCCGAAACCACCCTCACCCCTCACGACCTCGTCGCGCCGCTCTTCGTCGCCGAGGGCATCTTCGAGCCGCGTGCGATTTCGTCGTTGCCCGGGCACTTCCAGCACACCATCACCTCGCTTCGTGAAGAGGTTCGTGCGTTGGTGCGCGCCGGCGTGCGGGGCGTGCTGCTCTTTGGAGTGCCGACAACCAAAGACGAGGTCGGCAGTGGTGCCTGGGACCCCGACGGTGTTGTCCAAGTCGCACTACGCGAGTTGCGCGACGAGTTCGGTGATGACATTGTCCTCATGGCCGATCTCTGCCTCGACGAGTACACGAGTCACGGTCACTGTGGTGTCCTTTTGCCTGACGGCACGGTCGACAATGACGCCACCATTGCGCTCTACGCACGGGTCGCGGTCGCCCAGGCTCAGGCGGGCGCCGCCGTTGTCGCACCGAGCGGCATGATGGACGGCCAGGTGGCGGCGATTCGCGTCGCACTCGACGATGCGGGCTTCACGGACACGATCATTCTCGCCTACGCCGCCAAGTACGCCAGCGGGCTGTATGGGCCGTTTCGCGATGCCGTCGGTGTCGAGATCGTCGAAGGTGGCGATCGCAAGGGCTACCAACAGGACTATCGCAACCGTCGTGAGGCGTTGCGCGAAGCCCGAGCCGACGTTGCCCAAGGCGCCGACATCGTCATGGTGAAACCGGCGATGTCCTACCTTGACGTGGTGAGCGATCTTCACCACGCGCTCGACGTCCCAGTCTGTGCGTATCACGTGAGTGGCGAGTACGCCATGGTGAAAGCGGCGGGCGCGAATGGCTGGATTGATGAGACCGCCGTCGCGATTGAACAGCTCACCGCCGTGCGGCGCGCGGGCGCGGACTTCGTGTTGACCTACTTCGCTCGCGAGATCGCCACGGAGCTCGACGCTTGAGCGATACGAACGAAGCATGGTTCGCGAGGGCGCAGGCGGTCATACCCGGCGGCGTCGACTCGCCCGTACGATCCTTTCGCTCCGTGGGTGGCACGCCCTATACCGTGGCGCGAGGCTACGGCGCCTACGTCGAGGACGTGGAAGGAAAGCGCTACATCGATTTCGTCCAGTCCTACGGCGCGTCACTGCTCGGGCACGCCCACCCCGATGTCGTCAAAGTGTTGCGCGACGCCGTCAAAGACGGTACGACGTTTGGTGCGCCCACCCCCGGTGAGGTGTTGCTCGCCGAAGCCATGACGCAGCGCGTCGCCGGCCTCGAACAAGTGCGACTCGTCTCGTCCGGTACTGAGGCGGTCATGAGCGCTGTGCGCCTCGCGAGGGGTGCCACGCGACGCGACAAGATCGTAAAGTTCGACGGCTGCTACCACGGTCACTCCGATGCGCTGCTGGTCGCCGGCGGGAGCGGCGTCGCACAAATGGGGTTACCCGGTTCGGCCGGCGTCACGGCCGGTGCGGTTAGTGACACCATTGTTGCCACCTATAACGTCGTCCCCGAACTCCACGAGGACGTCGCCGCGGTACTCGTGGAGCCGGTCGCGGCGAACATGAATCTCGTCGCACCCACCAGTGGCTTCCTCCAAGGACTGCGAGCGGAGTGCGACCGAGTGGGGGCGCTCCTCATCTTCGACGAGGTGATCACCGGATTCCGGCTGGCCTTCGCGGGGGCCGAACAGTACTTCGGCGTCACCCCCGACCTCTGGTGCTTCGGCAAGGTCATCGGTGGGGGACTGCCGGTCGGCGCATTCGGCGGCTCAAAGGCGCTTCTCTCGTCACTCGCGCCACTCGGACCGGTCTACCAAGCGGGCACGTTGTCCGGCAATCCTCTCGCCACCGCAGCGGGAACGAAGGTGCTGAACCTCGTGACACCTTCGGACTACGACGCACTCAGCGATCGGGTCAGCGGCTTTGCCCGGTCACTGCAAGAGGCGATCCGCTCGAGCGGCCTCGTCGGACTCTGTCCGAGTGAGGGACCGCTCGTCGGTCTCTACCTGAGTCGCGACGAAACGACGGCGCCATCGAACTTCGAGGAGGCGAAACTCCTCTGCGACAACGGGCTCTATCGTTCCTTCTTCCACGCGATGCTGGACCGCGGCGTGGCTTTCGCACCGGGCGCCTACGAAATCCTGTTCGTCTCCATGGCGCACTCCGACGACGACCTCGCCACAACGGTGGCGATGGCGGCGGAGGCCGCGGAGGTCGCGGCGAGATCATGAGTGCCCCACTTCGCAGCAGTGGCTGGTCGGTTCGTCCGAGCTTCGTGGCGAACGGAACGACGTCGAACGTCACGCTGCTGACCGACGACACCGGCCTCACCCAACTCGCCGGCGAACCCGCCGTCGCGTGGCAAACGCCGTGGGCGGAGTTGGGGAATCTCCAATTGATTCGATTTGCACGCGGTATTGCACTTTTCGCGACCGCGAACGGCGTGCGCTACTGCTGGCGAAATCGCGGCGTGGGCGACTACGAAGCCTGGCGTGTCATCGTGCTCGAACATGGCGGCACGGTCGCTCGTCATCGTCGACGCGCTGGTGCGTTCGCCCTCGCACTCGTGGTCTTGCTCGCTGCCCTCGCGGGAGGATTCGGAGCGTGGCTGTATTCGAACACGTCGGGCACGAAGGAACTCGCCGACGCGAAGGGCATCAACCTCACCATGAAGGATTTTCCAACGGGTTGGTTCGTGACCACGAGTTCGCTGCTCGATTTTCTCTTCCCCGCGTACGGACAAGTCGATACGTCGACGACGACGCCGGTCAAGCCGCTGCCGGCGTTTGTGCACGCGGCGGCGTTGTTCCAACACTGTGTCGGCGTGTCGAACGCTCGCGATCGCGTCTTTGGCGCCTCGGGTCAAGAGCCGGACTACCAGGTCTCGTCGCGAGTCTTCAGTTCGGCCTCCTTCGGCGGTATTCAAATCGCGTCGACCTCGCAGTACTACAAGACGACGACGATGGTCAGTCGCGACGTGGCCGAGATGTCACGCAAGAAGTTCGGATCGTGCTTCGTCTCGTCGAATGTCGCCCTCGTCAAGGCCGGGCTTCGTGCGAAGATTCCCACGTCCAACGTCGGTACGACCTTTCGACCGCGCACGTTCGTCAAAGGATGGGTTCGCGGTGGTGAGGCGCCGCTGACGTTGCCCGACACGACCGGAACGCTGCATCTCGTCGTTGTGGTTGTCTCATCGGGTCACTACGAAGTAACCGTCGCTGCAATCGTCAACCAGTGGCCCACGTCGAAGACGTTCATTGCGAACTTGGCGAGCACCCTGCTCTCGCGTACGGCGTCGTCGTCGTCGTCGGCGGACTGAGCTTCGTCAGTCGCCGGATTTCGCGTCGCCGAGCAACATGGCGTATGCCTGTTCCGGTATGACGTCGGCGAGTCGAAGCAGCGCTTGGTATCCCACTTCGGCCGGTCCGCGCTTGTCATTGCGCATGAGATTTGCCATGATCGCGAGCAACGTCGTCATCAGGGGCTCGATACGCATGCCCACGCCGACGCAGACCGAGAGAATCTTGGGTTCAGAGATTACGCGTACGAATGCGCGCGCCACCTTGTAGTAGTCACCGTAGGCCGTTTCGAGTAGGTCGTCGTAGAGGGGGAGGAGCGACGAGTCGTCGTGGAGCAGCGCATCGGCGACGACACTCGCGGCGAGCCGGCCGGTCTCGTAGCCGTAGGCGATCCCTTCACCGTTGAAGGGATTGACGGTACCGGCGGCGTCGCCGATAGTGAGCGTGTTCGGACCGGTCCTGGGTCCGAGTGCGAGTCCCATGGGCAGTCGACCGCCGGTCGGCGGACCTAAGCAGGTCTCGTCGTTGAGTCCCCACGCGTGCGCCGTTTGGGCGACGAAATACTCCTGGAGTTTTGTGGTGTTCACGCCCTTCCAGGCGCCACCGGTCGAGAGGAGACCGACGCCCACGTTGACGCGACCGTCGCCCAAGGGGAAGATCCATCCGTAGCCGGGGACGACGTCGCCCTTGGGGTCGCGGATGTCGAGGTGCGAATCAATCCACGGTTCGTCGTGTCGATCACTCGTGTAGTACCCGCGAAGCGCCATGCCCATGGGCCAGGATTTATTGCGCACGGTGCCAAGCTCGCGACCGAGTCGTGAGTTCTGACCGTCGCCCACAATGAGATAGCGACCTCGGATCTCGCCCGCTTCGTCGTTGTCCTTGTCTTTCACCACGACCCCCGCGGCGCCGCGCAGTCCACCATCGGATGCGTTTGATGGTTCCAGCAACGCCACGGCCTCCACGCCGCCGAGTAGGACTGCGCCCAGGCGTTCGGCCCGCTCCGCGACGAGTCCGTCAAGGTTGAAACGCGTGATCGTGTAGCCGTAATTTGGAAACACGGGGTGCTCGGGCCAGTTCATCTCGAGTGACGCGCCGAAGCCGAATCCCCGCAATCCCTTGAAACGATGGCCATTCTCGGCCACGACATCCTCCAGGCCCATCTCTTTGAGTTGGAAGACCGATCGCGGGGTGAGCCCGTCACCGCAGGTCTTTTCGCGCGGGAAATGCTTCTTCTCAATCAGACAGACCGACCACCCAGCTTGGGCGAGCCAGTACGCGCAGGCCGAGCCTGACGGTCCCGCACCTACGATGACGGCGTCGAAGACGGTGCGTTTCGCGACGACGTCGCGCAGAGTTGGCATCGACCAAGCCTAGGCCGTTCGACCCTGCGCCCATCAGTCGAAGGGGCTGTTCGGGTCTGGTAGAAATGATGTCCGTGGACCAGTACTTACCAATACTGGGGCTCCTTGTTCTCGGAGTGCTCTTCGGTGCGGGTTCGCTTGTGATGTCAGCCATGCTGGCTCCTCGCAAGCGTCCCTCCGACGCGAAGTTGGCACCGTACGAGTGCGGGATTGTCCCCGAAATCGAGCCGCCACAACGTTTTCCGGTTCGCTTCTACTTGGTCGCCATGATCTTCGNNCCTTCGCCGTGGTCTTTCGCCAACTCGGCCTCTTCGGTCTCGTGGAAATACTGATCTTCTCGCTGACGGTCTTTGGCGCCCTGCTCTTCCTGGTCGCCGAGGGTGCCCTGTCGTGGGGACCGGTAAAGCATCTGGTCCCGGGTCTGCCGTCACGCACGAGTTCCTCGACGATTCTTCGAATTAACTCTGACGCAGATCAGGCGGCGTAATCGTGGCGCTCGAAGACCTCCAGCACAACTTTCTCACTGGTCCGCTCGAGGACATCGTGCGCTGGGCGCGACGCGCCTCGGTGTGGCCGGCGTCCTTCGGCCTCGCGTGCTGCGCGATTGAGATGATGGCAACCGGTGGCGCCGACTTTGACCTCGCGCGCTACGGCATGGAAGTCTTTCGCAACTCGCCGCGTCAGGCCGACCTGATGATCGTCGCCGGTCGTGTCAGCCAGAAGATGGCCCCGGTCCTTCGTCAGGTCTACGACCAGATGATGGAACCAAAGTGGGTCATCTCCATGGGCGTGTGCGCATCAACCGGGGGACTGTTCAACAACTACGCCATCGTCCAGGGTGTGGACCAGATCGTGCCCGTNNCGCCGTCACGAAGGTCGCCCCGTGCACCTCGACGGTTCACAAGACCTCTGGACGCCCGAGGTCCCGGTTGCTGTGAGGGTAGGCACACCGAAGTGATCTCCCTGTCTCCCGCGGCCCCCCCGGGCGTAGTTACGAGCGAAGGACTCGCTGCGGATCTGTGCTGCTTTCCAACCCTCGACCAGTACTTCTCACTCGTTCGTTCGTTCAAAGACGACGGCTTCGAGATGTGCGTTGACCTCTGCGGTGTGGACTACCTCGAACATTTCGACCGCTGGCTCCCTGACGGTGTCGCGCCCACGCGCTTCGAAGTGGTGGTCAATCTGCTGAGCCTCTCGAAGAAGCAGCGCGCACGAATTCGCGTGCAGGCCGGTGACGACGCGCCCGAGGTCGACTCCCTCTTCGTCCTCTACCCCGGTACCGAGGCCATGGAGCGCGAGGCCTTTGACCTCTTCGGTCTGTTGTTCGCGAACCACCCCGACCTCACGCGCATCTTGATGCCCGAGGAGTGGGAGGGACATCCTCTTCGAAAGGACTACGGCGTTGGCCGTGTCCCCGTGCAGTTCAAAGAGTCGCCGGGGCCGCGATGAGCGACGAGACAATACGCGTCGCGGAGCGGATTGAACTTCTGACGGCCGAGACCTCCGAAGGCGCGCAGGAGCTGCAGCGTCGCGACACCACGGACGTCAATGAACTGGGACGTGAAGTCGGCGCGGTACTTCGACTCGACGGCCTGACGCTCGATCCGACGTCAGTTGACTACGACCGTCACGACGACGAGACGATGATCATCAACATGGGTCCATCGCACCCCTCGACCCACGGTGTGCTTCGTCTCATGCTCGAGCTTGATGGCGAGTTCGTATTGCGTACCAAGCCGATCATTGGTTATCTGCACACCGGCATGGAGAAGACCGGCGAGGAACTCAGCTACATCCAAGGCGCGACCAACGTGACGCGGATGGACTACCTGAGCCCGGTGATCAACGAACTGTGCTTCTCGATGGCCGTCGAAAAGCTCCTCGACATCGAGGTACCGGCGCGCGCGGTGTGGATTCGAATGCTGATGAGCGAACTCAATCGCATTTCGTCGCACCTGGTGTGGATGGCGACCAACGGCATGGACCTCGGCGCCAGCTCGATGATGATCTACGGCCTCCGCGAGCGCGAGCTGATCCTCGCGTTCTTCGAGAAGACGGCCGGACTGCGTCTCAACCTCAATTACGTGCGCCCGGGCGGCGTCGCGGCCGACCTGCCCGACGGCTGGCGCGACGACGTACTGGTGATTTGCGACACGATCTACGCGCGCACCTTCGAGTACGACGAGCTGTTGACCGGTCAGCCAATCTTCCGCAACCGCATGGTGGGCGTCGCGCCCCTCACCGCCGAGGAGGCGCTGGCACTCGGCGTCACCGGTCCGCTGTTGCGATCAACGGGTGTCGCGTGGGACCTGCGTCGCTCGATGCCCTACCTCGCCTACGACGAGGTCGACTTCGACGTCATCGTCGGCACGTTCGGCGACAACTTCGACCGCTACGCGATCCGCCTCAACGAGATCCGCGAGTCGATTCGCATTGTTCGCCAGTGCATCGAGAGGATGCCCGCCGGCGACTATCGCAGCCAAGACCCCAAGGTGACGCCGCCGCCGCGCGCGCGCATTGGTGAGTCGATGGAAGCGTTGATCCACCACTTCAAGCTCTTCACCGAGGGCTTTCACGTTCCCGCTGGCGAGGTGTACTCCGCGGTCGAGTCGCCTCGTGGCGAGATTGGCTGCTACCTCGTATCCGACGGTGGCCCCAAGCCCTACCGTCTCCACGTACGGGCTCCAAGTTTCGTGAATCTCCAAGCCGTGTCGCTGCTGATGCGCGGCGGCTCCATGAGTGACACGATCACCGTCATTTCCACCATCGACCCCGTGATGGGCGAGGTTGACCGATGAGCCATTTTCGCATCGACATCCGTCAGCGCGCCGAAGAGGTGCTCGCGCTCTACCCGCGACCTCGCTCGGCGATGCTGCCGCTGCTCCACCTGGCCCAGGAGCAGGATGGGTACATCTCTGACGCGGGCATCGCCGAGGTCGCGGCGTTGACGTTGACCACACCGGCCGACGTGCGCGGGACGGCCCTCTTCTACGACATGTTCCACCTGGAGCCCGTCGGAAAGTACGTCGTCGGTATCTGCACCAACATTGCCTGTTTGCTCGCCGGTGGCGACGAGTTGCTTGAGCATGCCGTGACGTCGCTCGGCTGTCCGGTCGGCGCGACGTCGAATGATGGACTGTTCACGTTGGAGGAGACCGAGTGTCTGGCCGACTGCGACTTCGCACCGTGCGTGCAGGTGAACCATCGATACGTGCGAACGACGACGCCCGACGCCTTCGACGCGTTGGTCGGGCAACTTCGCGCCGGGAAACTCGACCATGAAGTCCCGAACCACGGCACATTGATCCGGGTGCGTCGCACCGGCGGTCTGCACGCACCGCGGGCCGAGGTCGCAAGCGAACGCGCCGCGGCGCGCGAGCAGCGAGAAGCTCGCGCGGCGGAGACCAAGTAGTGGCTACCTTGACCGCACCAAAAATCGTTTCGTCACGAGCGGAGTTCGCCGACTCGCACACGTTGTCGCGCTTCCTCGACACTGGCGGCTACGTGGGTCTGCGCAAGGCGCTCACGATGTTTCCCGAGGCCGTGGCCTCCGAAGTCGATCAAGCGTCGCTGCTCGGTCGCGGCGGGGCGGGCTTCCCGGCCGGTCGCAAGTGGTCGATGCTGCGAAAAGCGCCGGTCTCCTATCTCGTCGTGAACGGTGACGAATCAGAGCCGGCCACGTTCAAGGACCACTTCCTCGTCGAGCGCGACCCCCACCAGTTGATTGAAGGTGTCATCATCGCGGCCTACGCGCTACAGGTGACGACCGCGTATATCTTCCTTCGCGGCGAGTTCGCTCTCGGACTCGAGCGGGTACAACAGGCCGTCAACGACGCCTACGAACACGGCGCACTTGGTCGCAAAATCTTCGGCTCGGACTTCTCCCTCGACGTCATCGTGCACCCGGGTGCCGGCGCCTACATCTGTGGCGAGGAAACCGCGTTGATCGAGGCGCTCGAAGGCAAGCGCGGCTTTCCTCGCATCAAGCCGCCGTTCTTCCCCGCGGTGACCGGCCTCTACGGCGAGCCGACCGTCGTCAACAACGTCGAGACGATGTCCAATCTCCCATGGATCATCAACAACGGCGGGGCGGCCTTCGCCGCACTCGGCGGCGGCCGCTCGACCGGCACGCGACTCTTCGCCCTCGCGGGACGGGTGAACAATCCCGGCGTCTTCGAGATCGAAATGGTGAAGAACACCTTCCGCGACCTGATCTACGACCCCGCACTCGGTGGCGGCGTCATCAACGACAACAAAATCAAGGCAATCATTCCCGGCGGCGTGTCAGCACCGTGGTTCGGACCCGACATGCTCGACCTCCCGCTCGGTCAGGATGAAGTCGCCGAGAAGGGTTCAATGTTGGGTTCGGGTTCGATCGTGGTGTTGGACGACGCCACCTGTGTGGTGCGCGCCGCGTGGCGGATCACGAAGTTCTTCTCGCGCGAATCATGCGGCCAGTGCACGCCGTGTCGCGAGGGTTCGGGTTGGATCGAGCGCGCGATGTACCGCATCGAACATGGCGGCGGTCGTCTCGAAGACATCGACCTGTTGCTCGACCTCTGCGACAACATCGCGCCGGGCCTCACGTGGCCGCCCCAGCAGACGACCATCTGCGTGCTGGGCCCCTCGATCCCCTCTTCGGTCCACTCCGCGATCCAAATGTTCCGCGACGACTTCGTCGCGCACGTCGAACTCGGTCGGTGCCCCCATGACTGACGTCATCAAGACCACGGTCACGATCACCGTCAACGGTCGATCAATTGAAGCCCAGCCCGGCGAGTTGTTGATCGAAGTCGCCGAACGTGGCGGCAACTACATCCCGCGTTTTTGCTACCACCCACGCATGGAGCCGGTTGGCTACTGTCGCATGTGCCTCGTCGAAGTCGACTCGCCGCGCGGAGCCACCCTGCAGCCGGCCTGCTTCTTGAAGGTCAATGACGGCATGAACGTCATCACCGACTCTGAAAAAGTGAAGAAGGCCCAAGACGGCGTCCTCGAGTTCCTCCTCGCGAACCACCCGCTCGACTGTCCGGTCTGTGACAAGGGCGGCGAGTGCCCGCTCCAGGACCAGACGCTCACGCACGGCTCGGGCGAGACTCGATTCATCGAAGAGAAGCGACACTTCGTCAAGCCCATCGAGATCGGCGAACTCGTCCTCCTGGACCGCGAGCGTTGCATTCAGTGTGCTCGCTGCACTCGCTTCGCCGACGAAGTAGCGGGTGACGCGCAGATCGCCTTTGCTGGTCGCGGCGATTTGATCGAGGTCGCCACCTCGCCGACCCAGCCGTTCGACTCCGTCTTCTCGGGCAACACGGTTCAGATCTGTCCGGTTGGTGCTCTCACTGCCAAACCGTATCGGTTCACTGCGCGGCCCTGGGACCTCGAGCAGAT
>PLZP01000100.1 GCA_003152215.1 Acidimicrobiaceae bacterium
ACGATCCGCGCACCGCACGTGCTCTTTCGCGCGCTCGTTTATTGGTTTCGGGATCAGGGCCACTGCTAGCCAGCGACTTCGAGCGGATTGAGCAATTGACTGGTCATCGGGTCGTCGAGCGATACGGAATGACTGAGACCCTCATTATCACGTCGGCTGACCCCAGAACGGTCGTGAGGCGCGGGTACGTTGGTCAATCGTTGCCAGCGATGAAAGTCAGGGTGATCGACGAGGAGGGCGACGATGTTCCCGCAGATGACGAAACGATCGGCAGCGTCATCGTGCGCGGTGCCAGCTTGTTTGACGGTTATCTCAACCAGCCGGGAGCCACTTCGGAGTCTTTCAACGGCAGCTGGTTCACTACGGGAGACCTAGGAGTACTGAGCGAAGACGGCAATCTTCGGCTGGTCGGTCGAGCGTCAACCGACCTCGTGAAGAGCGGCGGCTACCGGATTGGGACTGGGGAAATTGAACAGGTCCTCCTCGAGCATCCGGAAGTCGCGGACGTCGCGGTCACTGGTCGGCCCGATCCAGATTTGGGAGAACGGATCGTCGCTTGGGTGGTGCCTCAGCCAGGGTGCGCGCCTGCGGAGGATGAACTGATTCGCTTCGTAACCCAGAGACTTTCGGCACACAAACGTCCTCGTGAAGTCGTGCTTATTGACGAGCTTCCCCGAAACGCCATGGGCAAGATTCAAAAGAAGATGTTGCAGGGTCGTGATTCCTGAATCTTTGACAAGAAGCGTTTATCCACCGGTCAGAGTGCTACTTGATTTTGCCCAGCCTGGTTGGGCCCCACCATGGTGGTCGATCACGGGGTAGGTCCGCCGCGAGCGTGTGCTGGCGGTCCTTACAGCCGGGCTACGACGACAACTCCGATGAACCGTCAACCTTGACGACGAGTCCTAATTCGTCTAGTAGATCCTGACTGTACGCAATGCGCCCGGTGCGGGACCTCGGCGCCACGGTGCATAGAGCGAGGGCGGCCTCGGCCATGACTTCGGGCGGCTCAACTATTTGGCTGGGGTCCTCCGGGCGCACCATTCGGTGGAACACCGTGCCCGGCGTGGGGACGACGTGGTTTGGCGAGAGAGCGTTCACCGCGACGTTGTTGGCGTACATCTCTGCGGCGAGACCCGTGGAGAATCGCTCGAGCGCCGCCTTCCACATCCCGTAGACCGCGCCGCCAGCCCGTCGCGCGGGGTCGGGCGGGATCGTGGGGTGACGTGCCCCGCCCGAAGAGATATTGAGGATCCACCCTTCGCCCTTGGCAATCATTCCGGGTAGGACCAGCTGGGCCAAATGGAATGGAGCGACGACCTCGACTTCGAACATCAACTGAAACTGCTTGGCGCCAAAATCAAGGACAGGGATGAAGTAGCTGACCGCGGCATTGTTGACGAGCACATCGACAGGTCCCACGCGTTCCTCTGTTTCGGCGACGAGTCGTTCGCGTTCGCTCGCTATCGAGAGATCGGCGGGGATCGCCACCGCCTTTCCTCCCGATCGCGTGATCCTCTCCACGGTCTCGTGAATCGTGCCAGCTAATTTGCTCGTCGTCGGGTCGACAGTCCTTGCGGTCACCACGACCATTGCACCGCTCCGCGCGAATCGCTCGGCGATGGCCGCGCCAATGCCCCTACTCGCGCCGGTGATCAGAGCCACCTTGTTGTTCAACGCACGTTCACTCATTTGGGGTCTCCTTTAGTTCTTCTCAGTGAGAGTGCGTCGAGTACATCGACCACCGATGTCGCGGGGCCTTTGTGATTTGACGGTCTCTTCATGAGCAGGGCATTCATATTCATGACGTTACGCGGAACTGTCGTTTTCAAAGGACCTATCCGAGTTCGTCGTCTACGAGAAAGGAGTTAGGCCCGCGCAGGAGCGCCGTAGGTGACCTGGGCACGTTCACGCTCGCTAAGTAGTCGGCACAACAGCGCCAGGCAGAGTACGACGATCATCACGCGGCGGCCACGTGGACGACTCGCCAGCTGTCCTGAACGAGTACGAGCGATTACATTGGAACGAATCTCATTTCGGCGGATTGCCGGGGACTCTAGAAAAGGGGTACGGAACATGGCGCCAACTCTTCCGAACGTGGGCCTTGAACTGCGCTCACTGGTCACCGAAGACGGGACACTCGAGCTGTCGATTCATGAGTTTGCGGTGCCGTCACCTCAAGGTAATGAGGTGTTGATATGCGTCGAGGCATCGCCGATTAATCCATCGGATCTGGGACTCCTCCTTGCAGGTGCTGACGTGTCATCTGCTTCGTTTTCAGGAACGACCGATCGTCCGGTTGTGACGATGTCACTTCCCGAAAAGGCGATTCAACGTCTGAAAGGGCGCGTAGGCACATCGATGGCGGTCGGAAACGAAGGGGCCGGCACCGTCGTAGCGGCTGGAGAGGCTTCCTCTGCGCAGGCACTGCTCGGGAGAACTGTGTCCGTCGCGGGAGGTTCGATGTATTCGCAGTTTCGCCTGATTGACGCCTCGGCTTGTCTCGTCTTGCCCGAGGGCACGCCGGCCAAGCTCGGTGCATCATCGTTCGTCAATCCGCTTACCGCTCTCGGAATGATTGCCACAATGCGCCGCGAAGGACACACGGCTCTCGTGCATACCGCCGCAGCGTCAAACCTCGGACAAATGCTCGTCAAGCTCTCGATTGAGGAGAAGGTGCCGCTCGTCAACATCGTCCGAACGGCCGAACAAGAGGAGATTCTCCGGGCTCTCGGTGCCGCGCACGTATGCAACTCAACATCACCATCCTTCATGAGCGAGCTCGTCGACGCACTGAAAGAGACAAATGCGACCCTTGTTTTCGATGCCGTCGGAGGAGGTCGACTCGTGAGTCAGACACTCACGGCAATGGAAGCAGCGGCCAATGCCAACGCGACGCAGTACTCGCGATACGGCTCAACGACGCACAAGCAGGCCTACATTTACGGGGGCCTCGACCAAGGCCCCACAGAACTCACACGTAACTNNACCTTCTCACCCCGTTCTTGCAGAGCCAGGGTTCTCAAGCCGTGAGGGAATTGCGGGAACGAGTGGCCGCAGGTTTGACAACGACCTTCGCGAGCCATTACACCCGGGAGGTGTCGCTGGCAGAAGCGCTTCACCCCGAGGCGCTCGCCACCTACAGTAAACAAGCAACCGGAGAGAAGTACCTCATTGCGCCACACCTCGCTTAGCGATTGACACTGAGGGCATTTGCCCGAGATGAGATGATCAAGCGTGTAATGAGGTTTGGGTACCCGGGTGAACTTCGACGAACATGTTGCGAGGGAGTCCCCGATCATTTGCGTCGGGATTTAGCGACGCGATCTTCTTGAGCGAACCCGGGATATGGAGTGAATGGGAAAAGGTCATCACGCCGACCACTCTGCAGATGAACGCGACGTACCCCTTCTTCGCACGTGTCGCATGATCCTCGACGCGACGTCGACCAGCAGCGTTGGAAGGTGACGGGGGCATTGCCGCGCCGCGCTGTTTCAGCCGCGAGAAGAAAGGAGGTAATCTCACTTCTCATGATTGACGACCACTTCACGCTCGAAGAAGCGACCAAACGTCTGACAGGTCCAGGTCAAACCTTCGAGACCGAACGAACCACCGTAAACGGGATCGCGCTGACCGTATGGAAGAACGCCTCGGCGACCTTTCGTCAGATCCTCGATAGCTCGTTGCAGTTCGGCTCGAAGGATTTCCTCGTTCATGATGACGTGCGCTACACCTTCGAAGAGCACTACCGCCTGGCTTCAACTATCGCCGGACGTCTCGTCGGCGACGGAATCACCAAGGGGGACCGCGTAGCGATCGCGGCAAGGAATCTGCCCGAATGGGTCATCGCCTATTGGGGAGCGTCAATATCAGGGGCCATTGTTGTTCCGCTCAATGCTTGGTGGATTACTGACGAACTGCTCTATGGGCTCAGCGACTCGGAAAGTACTGTGCTCTTTGCCGACGAAGAGCGGTTGGAACGTGTTCGACCCCGGCTCAACGAACTGACATCGCTCACAACCATTGTTGTCTTAAGCGAAGAACCGGGACGCAAAGCGAAGATTGGCGCTCCAGACCCTCGAGTCAAGATTGTCTCGTTCCAGGACTATCTCGGTGATGTGAATCCTCTGGCAGTACCTCCTGAGGTAGAACTCGACGCAGACGATCTCGTTTCGATGCTCTACACATCTG
>PLZP01000021.1 GCA_003152215.1 Acidimicrobiaceae bacterium
CTGATTGTGATCGAAGTGGCGAATGAACAAGTACGCCACGATCGCCAGCAAGAGAAGGAAACCGAACACGACTATCAACCTCGCTATTCCTGAGCCACCTTGGCCATTGAACATCATTCGGCCGAAGCCTGAACCACCAGGACCGAAGGGACCGCCCGCATCGTGGATCTGGAATGTTCGCTGAATTTCCATCGTCCGTCTCCTAGGTCGTCCCTTACTTGAACTTACCCGCGCCAGCGGGCGTCGACACGCGCACCAATGTCAAAAACCCTGAAGGCATCGGGGTCGTCTGACTAGACCGCAGCCTCTTCGCTCGATTCGAACGAGAAGTGAGGAGTGATCCGATCCAGC
Organism: Acidimicrobiaceae bacterium; assembly: GCA_003152215.1. Classification (GTDB taxonomy): domain Bacteria; phylum Actinomycetota; class Acidimicrobiia; order Acidimicrobiales; family RAAP-2; genus RAAP-2. Next base: position 352 of record PLZP01000021.1, read on the forward strand.
CACTTTGGGAAGTACCAGTTGGCGTCGCCAAAGAAGTGCATCAACGCCGGCACGAGGATCGTGCGAAGGATGAACGCGTCCATTAACACCGCGCCGCCGAGGCCGATGCCAAATTCAGCGATGATGCGCTGGCCGCCGAAGGCGAAGGAGAAGAAGACGCAGATCATGATGAGAGCCGCGGCGGAGATGACCCGCCCAGTGTTGGCTTGACCGCGGTTGATGGCCTCTTCGTTGCTGCCGGTGTGGATCCACTCCTCGTGCATGCGCGACACCAAGAAGACCTGGTAGTCCATCGAGAGCCCGAAGAGGATGGCGATCATGATCGTCGGCAAGAACGATTCGACCGGTCCGGTGCCGGCGTTGATCAACGAACTACCCCAACCCCACTGGAAGACGGCGACGACGAGACCGAACGACGCACCGGCCGCGAAGATGTTCATCGCCGCGGCCGTGAGCGGAATGACGATGCTGCGGAATGCCACCATCAACAACAGACAGCCGAGCAAGACGATCACGCCGACGAACAACGGGATCTTGGAAGTGAAGACCTGGGCGAAGTCGACGAAGATCGCCGTCAGACCACCGACGTAGATGCCGGTATGGGTATGGGNNCTGGATTTGGGCACGACGTAAATGACCGCAACCTTGCCGCTCTTGGAGACCTGTATCGGTGCCGAGACGGCGACGTCCGGCTTGCCCTGCAGTTTCTGGTCGAGCGCCACCATGGTTGCGAGATCCTTGGCGTTATGGATGGATCCGACGACCTGCAGCGGGCCATTGAATCCCGGACCGAAGCCCGTGGCGAGTAGGTCGTAAGCCTGTCGAGTGGTCGAGCTCGCGGGGTCGGTTCCCGCGTCGGAGCTACCGAGGTGAAGCGAGAAGAAGGGAATGCAGATCACGACGATCGCGATGAGCGCGACGAGTGACAACTTGCGGGGATGCTTGGTCACGGTGTTGGCCCAGCGCTGCCAGCCCGAGTTGGTGACGATCGGCTCGGGACCGTTGGCCGCGAGCGAACGGCGCTCTCTTCGGCTCAGGATGCGATCTCCCCAGAAGCCGAGGAGGGCCGGGAGCAACGTCAATGAGGCGAGCATCGTGATCAATACCGTCAACGACGCGGCGATGGCGACACCGTTCAAGAACGAGAGTTGCAGGACGAGCATCCCGAGCAGCGCGATGCATACCGTAGAGCCGGCGAAGAGCACGGCGCGGCCCGAGGTGTTGACGGCCGTNNACGATGAAGAGCGCGTAGTCGATGCCGACGCCGAGGCCAATGAGCGATCCCAGAATGGGCGCGAAGTTGGCGATAGAGAGGCCGTGACTCAACAGCGTCGTTGACGCGGTCGCTATGCCGACGGCGCCAATCGCGACCAAGAGTGGCAGCAACATTGAAAAGAGCGAGCCGAAGGCCAGAAATAAGACGATGGCCGTGAGGATGAGCCCGTAGATCAAATCCGGACTTCCCTTTTGCGAAGCGAGGTTCTCAAAGGCATTGCCGGCGAATTGGACGTTGAGCGACGTCGAGCGCGCGGTGATGCCCGCGATTTCGACCGGTTGAATCTGTTTGTTCGTGAGCTTGTACCCCTGCTTGGTGAAATAGACGACGGAGTACGCGATCTTGCCGTTAGGACTGATTTGCAATGAGCCGCCGACGAAGGGCGACACGACGCTGGCGACCGAAGGAACCCTCTCCACCTTCTTGTCCATCGAGAGGATTTCTTTCTCGTGACTCTGGATCGTGCCCGTTCGTGCTTGAAAGACGATCTCGTCGACGTCACCGGACTTGCTCTTGAAACCGGACTGCAGCAGCGACAGCGCGTGGGTCGAGTTCGTTCCCGGCAGAGTGAAGGTGTTCGCGTAGGCGTTGCCGAAGCCCTGGGAGAGCGCGTTCATCCCGAGGAAGAGGACGACCCAGAGGGCGAGGATCAGCCAGCGGCGGCGATAGGCAAAACGGGCGAGGGACTTCATGAAGACTGGTTCTCCTGATTGGGCCAAAGGGGGGCCGAATAAAATAGTGACGCTTCGTTATTCGCACTCAACTTTAGGGGAGATTGACAATGGCGCCAGACGGCACGAGGCCGGCGCGTTTCGAGGGTCACGAATACCCCCAGACCCTCCCCGAGCCGGACGACATCCGGGCCGGTGCGCTCGCGCCATGGAGCACGTTGACGACCATCGAGCGAACGGGGCTTTCACTCCAACTCGTTGAATCGAGACTGAGGGACGCACTGCGCCATCTCGAGAACTCAGTGATTCCCGGTGATCCGAGCGCCATGGCCATCACCGACATAGAGGGCCAGCCGATTACCCGGCGCTCGGCCGTGCTCGTGGCGCTGTTCGAGGAGGCGGGCGAGACGCACCTCGTACTGACCCGACGATCGTTCTCCATGCGCGAGCACCGAGGAGAGATCGCCCTCCCGGGTGGGCGCAGTGACGCCGGCGAGACGCCCACCGAGACGGCCTTGCGAGAAGCGCGCGAAGAAGTCGGAATCGATGAGAGCGCGGTGCGCGTCGTCGGATGGCTGAGTCCCATCGTGACGCTGGCGCTCGGATCGGCCATCTGGCCCGTCATCGGTTTCTTGAACGGGCGACCGGTGATGGTGACCGATCCCGGCGAGGTCGACCGCGCGTTCACGGTGCCGCTCGCCGACCTGCTTGCCGACGGGACATACCTGGAAGAACGGTGGCGACGTGAACTGGCTCGACCGGGCGCCGACGCCGACGGCTACTTTCCGATCTACTTCTACCGAGTCCCCGGCGACCTCATTTGGGGTGCGACCGCGCGCGTCGTCACCGAGTTGCTCTGCATCGTCACCGGTGTCGAATGGCCCGAGGGCAGTGGGGCCCGGTCCTAATTTCGCCTAGTAGAATCGTTTCAACGCATTCCTAATTTTGGGTGCTGTTTCTTAGGCGGAGGAAGCAATGGCGGAAGTAGAGATCGGCATCTACAAATCAGCGAGGCAGGCCTACGGCTTCGACGACATTGCCATCGTTCCTTCGCGTCGCACGCGTGACCCCGAAGACGTAGATATCTCGTGGCAGATTGACGCCTACAAATTTGAATTGCCGGTGCTCGGTTCCGCCATGGACGGCGCGATGTCGCCCGACACCGCGATTGAACTTGGTCGTCTCGGTGGTCTGGGCGTCCTCAATCTCGAAGGACTCTGGACTCGCTACGAGGACCCGATGCCGCTCTTTGAAGAGATTCGTGAGCTCGACGACGACAAGGCCACCGCGCGCATGCAGCAGATGTATTTGGAGCCCATCAAGATCGAACTCGTCGCCCAGCGCATCAAGGAGATGAAGGCTGGTGGCGTTACGACGTCGGCGTCGGTCACCCCGGCGCGCACCGACTGGATGGCCAAGACCATCCTCGACGCCGGCCTGGACATCCTCGTCATCCAAGGGACCGTCGTCTCGGCCGAGCACGTCAGCAAGACCGTCGAGCCGCTCAACTTGAAGAAGTTCATCCGTGAATTCGAACTGCCGGTCATCGTCGGTGGCTGTGCCAGTTACCAGGCCGCCCTGCACCTCATGCGCACGGGCGCGGCCGGTGTGCTGGTCGGTGTCGGACCGGGCAACGCGTGCACGTCACGTGCCGTGCTCGGCATTGGTGTTCCTCAGGCGACGGCTATCGCCGACGTCGCGGGTGCTCGCATGCGTCACCTCGATGAGACCGGCGTCTACGTCCACGTCATTGCCGATGGTGGCATGAGCAAGGGCGGCGACATCGCCAAGGCCATCGCCTGCGGCGCTGACGCCGTCATGATCGGCTCACCCTTGACCAGTGCCGTCGAAGCGCCGGCCCGCGGTTTTCACTGGGGCATGGCGACCTTCCACCCGACGTTGCCCCGCGGCACCCGTGTTCGCACGCAGGTTCGCGGCACGTTGAAGGAAGTCCTGCTCGGACCGGCGCACGAAAACGATGGCCGACTCAACCTGTTCGGTGCTCTTCGCACGTCGATGGCCACCTGTGGTTACGAGACGCTGAAAGAGTTCCAAAAGGCCGAGATCATGCTCGCTCCGTCGCTCCAGACTGAAGGAAAGCAGTTGCAACGCTCCCAGGGCGTCGGCATGGGACATTGACCCAGAACGTCCTCGTCGTTGATTTCGGGGCCCAGTACGCCCAACTGATTGCCCGTCGTGTGCGCGAAGCGCACGTCTACTCAGAGATCGTCCAGAGCACCATCACCGCCGACGAAGTGCGCGCCAAGGCGCCCGCCGCCATCATCCTCTCCGGCGGCCCCAAGTCCGTCTACGAAGTACCCGCGCCGTCACTCGACGCGGCGATCTACGAGCTCGGCATCCCGATGCTCGGCATCTGTTACGGCGCGCAACTCATGGCGTTGCAGTTGGGTGGCGAGGTCGCCAACACCGGCGTCGGAGAGTACGGACGCACGACGATGACACGTCAGGGCCCGTCGGTGCTGATGCCCGAATGGCCCTCGTCACTGACGTGTTGGATGAGTCACGGGGACGCCATTGCCACCGCGCCCGATGGCTTCGTGGTGACGGGCTCTTCACCGGAGGGACCGGTCGCGGTGATGGAGGACGTTCGTCGCCGACTGCACGCAGTGCAGTTCCATCCCGAGGTCGCCCACACGGAGCGCGGCCAAGAGCTTCTGTCGAACTTCCTTCACCACGTCGCCGGCATTCCTCCCACGTGGACGAACACCTCAATCATCGAAGATCAGGTGGCGGCGATTCGCGCGCAGGTCGGCGATGAGAGAGTGCTCTGCGCGCTCTCGGGCGGCGTCGACTCGGCCGTGGCGGCCGCGCTCGTCACGAAAGCCGTCGGCAAGCAGTTGACCTGCGTCTTCGTCGACACGGGACTCATGCGCAAGAACGAGGGTGAGCAGATCGAAGAGACGTTCACTCGACAGTTCGGCGTCGAACTGATCCACGTGAAAGCGCAGGACCGTTTCTTCGACGCGCTCGCCGGTGTCCTCGACCCCGAGGTGAAGCGCAAGATCATCGGCGAACTGTTCATTCGCGAGTTCGAGACGGTGGCCCGTGACCTCGGTGCGGGCGGCGATGGACCGCGCTTCCTCGTCCAGGGCACGCTCTACCCCGACGTCATTGAGTCGGGCTCGGGGCACGCGGCAAACATCAAGAGCCACCACAACGTCGGTGGACTTCCCGAAGACCTTTCGTTTGACCTCGTTGAACCGCTGCGCAGTCTCTTCAAGGATGAAGTCCGTCACATCGGCGAGGAGTTGGGTCTGCCGGCCGAGATCGTCTGGCGCCAGCCGTTTCCCGGACCGGGACTCGGCGTGCGCATCNNTACCGAGAGCTCTGGCAGAGTTTTGCGGTGTTACCGGCCGTGCGTACTGTGGGCGTCATGGGCGATGGACGAACGTACGCGTACCCGATCATCATCCGAGCCGTCACCAGTGACGACGCGATGACCGCCGACTGGGCGAGGCTGCCCTACGACGTGATCGAGGGAATCGCGAATCGACTGATTCGCGAGGTCGACGGCGTGAACCGCGTGGCGCTCGACGTGACGAGCAAGCCGCCGGGCACCATTGAGTGGGAGTGACCCGGTCCTCGTTCTCTGACGAGTCGCTCTGGGGTAATGACCGCTCCGTCCCCGAGCCCGCGCTCGACCCGGCCTCGCTGCTCGAAGGACTCACCATTGCTCAACGCGAGGCCGTGGTGCAGCGCGGGGGACCGCTGCTCGTCATTGCCGGCGCCGGATCCGGCAAGACCAGGGTGCTCACCCGTCGCATCGCGCACATCCTCGCGATGGGCGACGCGCGTCCCTGGGAGATCATGGCGATCACGTTCACCAACAAGGCCGCTGACGAGATGCGCCGACGCGTCATCGATCTGGTCGGTGCCGACGCGCAACAGATGTGGGTCTCGACGTTCCACTCGGCCTGTCTGCGGATGTTGCGCGCTCACGCTGACGTGCTGGGCTATCAGCGCGGCTTCACGATCTATGACGCGGGCGACGCGCAGACCGCGGTCGAACGAATCATGAAGGAACTCAACCTCGACACGAAGCGACTCTCGCCGCGCAGTGTCGCCGCGGCCATCTCGGCCGCGAAGAACGAGATGCTCACACCGGCCGCCTACGCCGACGCCGGGTCGGGGGACGACCCGCACCACCGACGCATCGCGGAGATCTACTTCCTCTACGCCGAGCGGCTGATGTTGAGTAACGCAATGGACTTCGATGATCTGTTGTTGAACGCGGTGGCGATGCTCCAAAAGGATGAGGGAATCCGCGAGTCGTACCAGAACCGATTCAAGTACTTGCTGGTCGACGAGTTCCAAGACACCAACGGCGTGCAGAACCAGTTAGTGATGATGCTCGCCGAGAAGCACCGCAACCTCTGTGTGGTGGGCGACTCCGACCAATCGATCTACCGCTTTCGGGCGGCCGACGTGCGCAACATCTTGCAGTTCGAGCAACGTTTTCCCGACGCCAAGGTCATCCTGCTCGAACAGAACTTCCGCTCGACCCAGACCATCCTCGACGCCGCGAATGCGGTCATTGCGAAGAACGCCAGTCGTCACGCGAAGAACCTCTTCACCGACGACGTGCAGGGCGAGAAGATTCGACTCTACCGGGCCGGTGACGAGTACGACGAAGGTCGCTGGGTCGCGTCCGAGCTGCGCAGACTCGCGACCGAGTCGTCACTGTCGTGGAATCAGATGGCGGTCTTCTATCGGACCAATGCCCAGAGTCGCGTCTTGGAAGAGGAGATGCTCCGTGCCAGCATCCCGTACCGGGTCATCTCGGGGATGCGGTTCTACGACCGCAAAGAGATCAAGAGTGCGCTCGCCTACGCGCGGCTGATCGTCAACCCGCGCGACGAAGCGTCGGCGCGACGGGTCATCAACGAACCCAAGCGCGGCATTGGCGCCGCGGCGCAGGCCAAGCTCGGCGTCTACGCCGCACAGCACGGACTGTCCTTCGCCGAGGCGACGCACTACGCCAAGGAGGCGGGCCTCACGGGTAAGGCGCTCAGTGGGTCCCAGCGCTTCTCGTTTATGCTGGACGAACTGCGGGCACTGGCCAACGACCTGGCGCCGCGTGAAGTGATCGACGCCATCGTGCGTGAGTCGGGCATGGGTGACGCCTTGCGCGCGGAGAACACCGACGAGGCCTATTCGCGCTTGGAGAACCTCGGCGAACTCGCGTCGGCCGCGAGTCAGTACGACACGCTGATGGACTTCGTCGAGCGCATGGCGCTCGTGGCGGACTCGGATCAACTCGACGGTGGCGCCGGTGCGATTTCGATGATGACGTTGCACGTGGCGAAGGGTCTCGAGTTCCCCGCGGTGGTCATTACGGGCCTCGAAGAGACGATCTTCCCGCACCGGCGTGCACTCGCTGACGACGCCGAACTCGAGGAGGAGCGACGCCTCTGCTACGTCGGCATCACCCGCGCGATGCGCCACCTGGTCCTCACCCACGCCTGGACCCGCACCATGTGGGGAAATCGCACCGACGCGCTCGCCAGCCGATTCCTCCAGGAGATTCCGAGCGAACTTATTCACGACGTCTCCGCCCCGGTGCCCATGCGGCGCGTCAACTACACCGATAGCGACGGGTTCGTCGGGCGCAGCACCGAGTTCACCGAGGGCCGAGCCTTCGGCACGGGCGCGGCGCCGCCGGTGCGTTCGACGGGCGCCGAAAAGCTCGGTCTGGCCGTTGGCGACCACGTGGTGCACGACCGTTTTGGACCGGGCGTGGTCACGAGGGTCGAGGGCGAGGGGAGTCACGCACGGGCCGCGGTGGACTTCGTCGAACACGGTACGAAGCAGTTGGTGCTCGCAATGACGCCGTTGCATCGAGCCTGATCCTCCTGTCGGCATCGCTCGTTCGCGCGATGCCGGTCAACGGTCGTTGGTGCCAGAATGAGGACTCATGGTCTATACGCGCCCGGCCTACCGACCGCCATCACCGCCGAGGCCCCGGACCCACCGATTGCCAGCGCACGTCTACTGGCGACGTCGCGCACTCGTCCTGTTGGCCCTCGCGACGATCATCGTGTTCATTTACCTCGCGTCGACACTCTTCTTTGCACTCCTGAACCCGACGTACGGCACCAGCCTGTCGGCGCGAGCAGCGGAGTGGGGCCGTCAGCACAGTCTGGGCAGCGTGGTCACGTGGGCCGAGAAGGAGCTCTATCGCCTCGATCCGCCGAAGAAGGGTGGTGCACCGCCGAAAGGATCGTTCGGTTCGGGCACCCCGGTGAAGAAGTTCACCTCCCACCTCGTCCTGGCGCCGCCCACCAACATTGTCTCCCCGGCGAAGACACCGTTGCCCGGTGAAGGTGTCTGGCACGTTGCGGGTCGCGCGACCGCGAACGGCATCCCCACGGTGTACGAAGCNNGGCGGGGGGCATTTCTCGCACACGGCGCCGGTATCGGCGAAGGACACCGAGAACCTCGTCGCCGCGTTCAACGCCGGCTTCTTGACCGCTGACTCCAACGGCGGTTACTACACCGACGGTAAGACACTCATTCCCCTTCGCGAGGGCGCGGCCTCGGTCGTGATCTTCAAGAACGGTCGAATGACGGTCGCCAAATGGGGCCGCGACGTCGTGATGACGAATCAAATTGCGTCGGTGCGCCAGAACCTCGACCTCATCGTCGATAACGCGAAGCCCGTTCCGGGTCTGACGAATCCAAACTCCTCGAAGTGGGGAAAGGTCCTCGGCAACTCTTTCAACGTGTGGCGTTCGGCACTCGGGATCACCAAGGACGGCGCGTTGGTGTACGTCGGCGGCCCGAGCATGTCGATCGCCGATTTGGCCGACATCCTCATTCGAGCCGGCGCCATCGAAGGGATGGAACTCGACATCAACGTGGACTGGGTCCAGTACTCGACCTACATGGGCGCCCTCAACACGCCGATCAACGGCGGTAACGGGACGAGTCTCCTGGCGTCGATGCCCGGTACGCCGAGCCGCTATTTCGAGTCGTACTGGGGCCGCGACTTCTTCACGATGTCACTTCGTGCGAGTGAGACGTCGAGGACGGCACCGACGACGACCACCACCGCGCAGGGCGGCTAGCGGTCCATCACTTTGCGCCACAGCGACCTGGGCAGGTGGCGCAAGACCGCGAAGAGGTAGCGAAGGATCGGCGGGCTCCAGATCACTGGGTCGCCGTTCGCGAGACCCTTCATGATGTTCTTGACGACGTCGTCAACGTCCGTGGTGAAGGGAACGTTCGGGAGGCCCGCCGACATCCTGGTTCGCACGACACCCGGTCGAACAAGTTGAAGTCGCACGCCCGTTCCTTCGAGCGAATCGGCCATTCCTTCGCAGAGTCGGTCGAGTCCGGCCTTGGCGCCGCCGTAGAGGTACGTGCTCCTGCGCACGCGCACCGCGGCGACCGAACTCATGACGAGGATGCGCCCGCTCCCTTGGGCGACCAAACGGCGCCGCGTTTCGGCCAGGGCCGCCACGGGCCACGAGAAGTTCACGGTCGCCACTTCGCCGGCGAGGGCGGCGTCGTCCTCCTTCTCAAACTGGTCGCCCATGAGACCGACGGCCACCACGACGAGGTCGACCGTGTCGCCCACCTTGTCGAAGCACTCGGCGACGACGCGCCCGGCGTCGGTGACGTCCTTCGCGTCAAAGACCACCGTGTCCACCGTTGCGGCGCCGTACGTCGTCGCCTCTTCGGACGCTTCGTCGAGCAGGTTTCGGCTGCGACCGGCGAGGACGACGGTGTGCGCTCGCGCGGCGGCGAGCTTTTTCGTGAGACCACGCGCAATGTCCGAGGTCCCGCCGAGGACGATGAGCGTCTGGGGCTGTCCGAAGGCATTCTCCATCTGCCTACCTTCCTACTAGGTCGAGGCGTCGAGCGAGATCGCTCGACATCCGGTGTTCGGGGTCGATTCGCTCCTTCACCGCGAGGAACTCACCACGACGTGGATACATGGCGGCGAACTTCTCGGGACTCAGTCGAGCGTCCTTCGCGAGGTACACGCGGCCGGCGCCCTCCAGCACGAGTTCGTCGAGTCGGTCCAAGATGGCAGACAGCTTCGAGGAGCCAACCGGCAGGTCCAAAGCCAGGGTCCAGCCCTCGAGGGGGAAGGAGAGTGGACCGCGGTTCGCGGGGCCGAAGCGCTTCAAGACCGCGAGGAAACTCGCCACTTTGGACGACGACAGCAGGTCCACCGCGGCAACGACCGTTTCTGATGATCGGTCGGGCACACAGAACTGGTACTGCACGAAACCTCGTCGTCCGTAAAGTCGATTCCAGTCACGTACACCGTCGAGTGGATGGAAGAACGTCGACAGTGTTTGCGGCTCTCGCTCCTCGTGACGAGGCGCGGAACGAAACCACACCTCGTTGAAGACCCGGACGCTGAGCGGGTTGAGGAGTCCACTCGGCGCATCAAAGGGCACCACGAGTTTCGCGTCCTTGGGACTCGACAACGATGATGATTCGAGATCACTCTTCGTCGCGTGCACGCCACGGGTGAGGATGGCGCGCCCCATATGTTTTCCACGCGACATGCAATCAACCCACGCGACGGAGTATCGATAGGCGTTGTCACCCAGGGCCATTGCACTCATCACGGCATCGAGATTCGCGAGCCGGTCAGTGTCCACGAGAACTCGGTCAGTCTCGATCGCGATGAGTCGCAACGTCACCGACGTGAGCACACCGGTGAGTCCCATTGCGCCAAACGTCGCCCAAAACAGTTCGGCGTCGACCTCGGGCGAGACGGTAACCGGTCCGGTGGGGGTGACGAGTCGCATGGAGAGGACGTGTAGTGCAATCGAGCCATCGACGTGATGGTTCTTGCCGTGCACGTCGGCGGCGACCGCGCCGCCCATCGTGACTTGACGGGTACCGGTGGTGACGGGCACGAACCAACCGCGCGGGATGGACTGCGCGAGCAACTCGTCGATGGAGACACCGGCGCCCACGGTGACGACGCCGTCCGCGTCGATGGGACCAATGCCGTTGAGATCGCGATTACTGAGCACGACGCCACCACTCAGTAGCGCGGCGTCACCGTAGCTGCGGCCGAGTCCGCGCGCAATCACGCCGGGCGAGGTCGCCAACGTCGTAGCAATGTCGGACTCGTTGTTGGGCGAGACGACGTCGGCGTAACTCGTTGAGGTGCGGCCCCAACCCGAGAGGGCGGTGCGGGTCATGCGTAGGTACCGAGTGCCAACGCGAGGGCCCAGAGGAGGAACAGCACCTGAACAATGCGGTTGTGCAGGAGCAGATCCTCGGGCGCCTCGGCGTCGGTTGACTCCGAGGAGCGGATAATGAACAAGACGGCGAGCACGACCGGGATGACGCTCAGTCGAATCGGTACGAGGTCGTGGTGAATCGAGGAGAGGCCCGTCGAGGACGTGTCGAAGGCCCAGAGGCAGTAGCCCGTGACGACGACCGTGGCGCTCAGTGTGAGGGCGGAGTGCAAGAACCCGGGCGAGTACTGCGACAGCACCTTGCGAGTGGCGCCGGCGCCGTGCGTCTCGAGCTCGCTGGAGCGTTTGCCGACCACGAGAAAGAGGGCGCCGAAGGAGATGACGACTAGGAACCAGGTGGACACGTAGATGTGCGACGCCGCCGCGCCCGCGTAGGCGCGAAGGATGAAGCCGCTGGCGACGGAGGCGAGTTCGATGATGACGACGTTCTTCACCCAGACGACGTAGTTGACCGTGATCACGACGTAGAGCCCGAGTACCAGAAACAGTTGCTCGGGGTGCCAGAGGGCGAAGGGAATGGCGAAGCCCACTAAGAGCAGGAGTACGGCGGCCGCCTTGGCCACGCCGAAGGGCAGTTGTCCCGAGGCAATCGCTCGGAACTGCTTGGTCGGGTGCTCGCGATCGGCCGCCACGTCACGGAGGTCGTTGAAGAGGTACATCGCGGAGGCGACGCAGCAGAATGCGAGGAACGCCGCCACCGTATGGCGGATGATGTCCGCGTGGGTCATCACGCCCGCCGCGGCCGGAGCCACCACGATGAGGCCATTCTTTATCCACTGGCGTGGGCGCATTGCCGACACCAGAGCCCTCAAGGGACTCCGGTGCGGCAGTTCGGTATGTGCCATGGCAACGACGCTACACGGGTCTATTTCATTGAACTTTGCGTGCACGGCAACCAAATTTAGTCCGCCCACCCCTCATCTATGATTTGGTTCTAATGAATCGCACGTACCGAGTCGTCGTTGCCAAGCCGGGACTCGACGGACACGATCGAGGGGCCAAAGTCATTGCGCGGACCCTTCGAGACGCCGGATTCGAGGTCGTCTACACCGGCCTGCACCAGACCCCCGAGCAGATTGTCCAGGCGGTGATCCAAGAGGACGCTGACGCGCTGGGACTCTCGCTGCTTTCGGGCGCTCATTTGGTGCTGGTGCCACGCGTCATCGACCTCTTGAAGGCCGAAGGTCGTGAAGACGTGCTGCTGCTCGTCGGTGGGATCATCCCCGACGACGACATCGCAGGGCTGGAAGGGCTGGGCGTGGCGAGGGTCTTCACGCCCGGCGCGTCACTCGCCGAGATTGGCACGTGGCTCGAGTCCACGCTCGACGCGCGAGAGCACCAGCACTGAATCACTAAGGTTGTCACCCGACAGTCGCCGAGTTGAAAGTTGATGTAGATGGATCTGTTCGAGTATCAGGGCAAGCAGTACTTCGCGCGCTTCGGTATCGCGGTGTCGCCCGGCGACATCGCCGACACCGTCGATGAGGCCGTCGCCGTCGCGGAGCGAATTGGTTACCCGGTCGTGGTAAAGGCGCAAGTCAAGGTTGGTGGTCGCGGAAAGGCTGGCGGCGTCAAGCTGGCCAACGACATTGACGAAGTTCGTCTGCACGCCGGCAACATCCTCGGCCTCGATATAAAGGGCCACGTGGTGCATCGAATCTGGATCGAACGATCCAGTGAGATCGCCAAGGAGTACTACGCCTCGTTCACCCTCGATCGCCAGAACAAGACGCACCTCGGAATGCTCAGTGCCCAGGGTGGCGTCGAAATCGAGGTGGTCGCTGAAGAAAACCCCGAGGCCATTGCCTTTCTGGCCATTGACCCAATTCATGGGCTCGACGTCGAAACTGCTCGGCGCTGGGTCAATGAAGCGGAGCTCGACGAGGTCGCTCGCGAGCAGACCGCTGAACTGCTGGTGAAACTGTACGAGTGCTACACCAAGGGCGACTGCGACCTAGCTGAGATCAATCCGCTGATCCTGACGCCTGACAATAAGGTGCACGCCCTCGACGCGAAAGTCACGCTCGATGAGAACGCATCGTTCCGCCACCCCGAGTGGGAGGAGTTCCGAGCCGATGAGTTCGAGGACCCGCGCGAGAAGNNGGCACAGCCGCCAACTTCCTCGACATCGGCGGCGGTGCGGACGCGGACATCATGGCGTCGGCTCTCGAGGTCATCAACGCCGACCCCAAGGTGAAGGCAATCTTTGTCAACATCTTTGGCGGCATCACCCGCGTCGACGAGGTCGCCAACGGCGTGCTCGAGGCGCTCAAGCGCGTCACCATCACCTCGCCGATTGTGCTGCGCCTCGACGGCACGAACGCCGTGGAGGGCCGAGCCATTCTCGCCCAGCACTTAAGCGACACCCTGATCACTGAACCGACAATGTTGGACGCCGCCCGCCGGGCCGTCGCCCTCGCGAACTCGTAAGGAAACGAAATGAGCATTTTTGTAGATGAGAACACCAAGGTCATTGTCCAAGGACTGACCGGTGGCCAAGGAAGGTTCCACGGTCTGCGCAATCGCGACTACGGCACCAAGGTCGTGGGCGGCGTCACGCCGGGCAAGGGCGGGACCGACGTCGACGGCATCCCGGTGTTCAACTCCGTGAAGGAGGCCGTTGACGCGACGGGCGCGACTGCGTCGTTCGTGGTCGTGCCACCCAAGTTCGCCGCGGCCGCCATTATCGAGGCCGCCGAAGGGGGCATCACGTTCATCGTGTGCATCACCGAAGGGATTCCCGCGCAGGACGAGGCGATCACCTACAACCGTCTCGTCGAGGACTTTCCCGGCGTACGGCTCCTCGGACCAAACTGCCCGGGCATCATCAGTCCCGGCAAGTGCAATATCGGCATCACCTCGGGCGACATCGCCCTCGCCGGAGGACCGGTGGGCATCGTTTCGCGTTCGGGCACGTTGACCTATCAGGCGCTGTACGAACTCAGCCAGCAGGGAATTGGTCAGACGACCTGCGTGGGCATTGGTGGTGACCCCGTACCGGGTACGAACTTCATTGATTGTCTCGCGGCCTTTCAGGCCGATCCCGAAACACTGGCCGTGATGATGATCGGTGAGATTGGCGGCTCCGAAGAGGAGCGCGCCGCCGAGTGGATCAAGGCCAACATGACCAAACCGGTCGTTTCGTACATCGCGGGCGTGACCGCGCCGGCGGGGCGAAAGATGGGCCACGCCGGCGCGATCATCTCGGGGTCGAAGGGCACCGCGCAGGCAAAGATGGACGCCCTCGCCGCGGCCGGTGTGTACGTCTGTCAGAACCCGACTGAGGCCGGCGAAAAAATGGGCGAGATCGTCAAGGCGCTGTAGCGCGTTGAGCGACGTTCGCCTCTGCGTGTTGGTGTCGGGTTCGGGCACCATTCTCGAATCGATGTTGCGCGCGGCCGTTGACGTCGCACTCGTCTGTGCCGATCGGCCGTGTCGTGGGCTCGACGTCGCCTTCGCCTCGGGCGTCGAGTCGTTGATGGTTGATCGAAAGTCGTACGGCGGCTTTGCCGATTCATTCGACCGCGAAGGCTTCACCGTCGAACTCACCGAGGCACTGCGCTCGCGCGACGTCGACCTCGTCGCGATGGCCGGTTTCGGAACCATCGTCACGGGGACCTTTCACCGCGCCTTCCCCGGCCGCGTCCTCAATACGCACCCGAGCCTTCTCCCCGCGTTCAAAGGTTGGCACGCCGTGACCCAGGCCCTCGAGGCGGGCGTCAGCGAGACCGGGTGCACGGTGCACATCGCGACCGAGGCCCTCGACGACGGGCCCATCCTCGCGCGGCGTCGTGTACCGGTGTTGAGCGGCGACACCGAAGAGTCATTGCATGAACGAATCAAGCTCGTCGAACGTGAGTTGTACCCCTTGGTGGTCACTAGGGTGATGGCGTCACTGAGCGAAGGAATTGAACCTTCCTTGCTCGCGGGCACCTTGGAGGAGGCGGAGTGAGGGCACTACTGAGCGTGTGGGATAAGACCGGACTGGTCGAGTTCGCCACGGGCCTGCACGCCAACGGCGTCGAACTGGTGGCCTCCGGTGGAACCGCGAGAGCGCTGGCGGACGCCCAAATTCCTCACCTCGACGTCGCCGATGTGACCGGATTCCCCGAGATGCTCGGTGGGCGCGTAAAGACCTTGCACCCTCGTATTCACGCGGGGATTCTCGCCGACCGCTCCAAAGCGGAGCATCTAGACGCGTTGAGTGAGCACGACATCACCGCGATCGATCTCGTCGTGTGCAACCTCTATCCCTTTTCCTCCGACCCTTCCGTCGAACTCATCGACATTGGCGGCCCGAGCATGGTGCGCGCCGCCGCGAAGAATCACGAGCACGTGGGCGTCCTTACGAGTCCCACGCAGTATGACGAGGTCCTGCTCGAAATCGTCGCCTCGGGTTCGCTGTCCGACGCCACGCGACACAACCTCGCGCGCGCGGCCTTCGCGCACACGGCGGCCTACGACGCGCAGATAGTCCAGTGGCTCGACCGTGGGGGCACGATCGGAGATCAGCCGAGCGACGTTGACCGCGTCATTCCTTCGACGCTGCACCTCACACTCGAACGGGCCGACGTCGTTCGCTACGGCGAGAACCCGCATCAGATCGGCGCACGATACCGCGTCGCGGGCACGACGCCGTGGTGGGATGGTGTCATCAAGCACGCCGGCGCCGCGCTCTCCTACCTCAATCTTTTCGACGCCGACGCCGCGTGGCGCCTCGTACACGAACTCGCCCTTGACGTGCCCGGACAGAAAGCGGTCGCCATCATCAAGCACGCGAACGCGTCGGGGGCCGCCGTTGCCGCGACGTACACGGACGCGTTCGCAAAGGCGCTCGCCGCCGACGCGCAGAGTGCCTTTGGAGGGATCATCGCCGTTGGTGGCGTACTCGACGCGTCACTTGCCACCTTGATTGCCGAGGGTCCTCAAGCCGACGTGATCATCGCGTCCTCAATTGACGAGGACGCTCTGGAAATCCTCGTGAAGCGCCGCAAGGCCACCCGACTGCTCAGTGCGCCCTCGCCCGAGCCGCTCGGACTCTCTGTGCGGACCTTTGGTGATACCGCGCTCGTACAGAACGCCGATGAACTGCGCGTCCCCGTCGGCGAATGGAAGTGCGTGACCAAGGCACTGCCGAGCGAGCAGCAACTTCAGGACTTGTCGATCGCGTGGCGGGTGTGCGCACGAACGACGTCGAACGCCATCGTGATCGCGCGCGATGGTGTCGCCGTCGGCATTGGCGCGGGGCAACAGTCGCGCGTCGTCGCTGCCGGTATCGCCACGAGCAAGGCCGGTGAGTTCGCCATCGGCGCGGCCGCCGCGTCCGACGCCTTCTTCCCCTTCGCCGACGGACTCGAATCACTGACGAGCGCCGGTGTCACCTCGGTCGTCCAACCGGGCGGATCCGTCCGCGACCAAGAAGTCATCGACGCCGCCAACGACGCCAAGATCGTGATGATGCTCACCGGTGAGCGTCACTTTCGCCACTAGGAGCAACATGAGCGCACAACTACTTGATGGTGAACGACTGGCTCAGCGAATCAAGATGGAACTCGCGGACCGCGCGGCACGCCTCACCGCCGACGGTCGAATACCGGGTCTCGGCACGGTGCTCGTTGGTGACAATCCCTCGAGTGCTCGCTACGTCGAAATGAAGATTGAGGAGTGCAAGGAAGTGGGCATTCGTTCCTTCGACGAACACTTGCCGGCTTCGGCTACGCAGGGCGAGATCGAAGCCGTGATCGATCGATTCAACGCCGACCCGGACGTGCATTCGATCCTCGTGCAGCTGCCGCTCCCCGACGGCATCAACGAAGAGGAAGTCCTCCTTCGCGTGAATCCGGCCAAGGACGTCGATGGACTGCACCCGACGAATCTGGGACGACTCGTCATGGGTGCGCCCGGCCCGCTGCCGTGTACGCCGATCGGAATTGTTGAATTGCTCGCGGAGTACAAAGTGCCGGTCGAAGGGAAGCACGTGGTGATCATCGGACGCGGTCTCACCATTGGACGACCACTGTCGCTGCTGATGGCGATGCGCCGGCCGAACTGCAATGCCGCGGTCACGGTCGTGCACACCGGGGTCGAGGACATCGGGGCGCTGACCCGTACCGCGGACGTCATTGTGTCGGCGGCCGGCGTGCCCGGCATCGTCACTGCCGACATGGTGCAGGCCAGTGCTGCGGTGGTAGGCGCGGGGACGACGTTCGCGGGTAAGAAACTTCTTAGTGACATTGCCGATGACGTTGCTGAGAAAGTTGCGTGGATCACGCCTCGTCTCGGTGGCGTCGGCCCAATGACTCGTGCGATGCTGTTACGAAATGCGGTACTAGCTGCGGAGAAGGTGCGATGACAGAGACGACAGACGACAAGGGCCGCGAGTACAGCGAGCGCCCGTGGGGCAGTTATACGGTGCTCGACGACGAGATGTTCGACCACAAGGTCAAGCGAATTGTGGTCACGCCCGGCAAGCGGCTCAGCTACCAGTTCCACGCGAAGCGCGCCGAGCACTGGTTCATCGTGGCCGGTCAAGCGACCGTCATCGTGGACGGCGTGGAACACGATCTCGGACCCGGAGCGAGCATCGACATCGCGATTGGTCAGGCTCACCGCTGCGAGAACTACGGGACGGTGCCCGTGGTGTTCATCGAGGTTCAGCACGGCACCTACTTCGGTGAGGACGACATTGTCCGCCTCGAGGACGACTTCGGTCGAGTGACGACCTAACTCGGTGCGCATCGACGAGCTGCTCGCAGCTGGCCCCACCAGATCGTTCGAATTCTTTCCACCGAAGTCTGACGAGGAGAGCGCCGTCCTCGCCGCGTCACTTGAAGACATCCAGCCACTGCAACCTTCGTTCGTGTCGGTGACGTATCGCGGGGGACGAGAGTCGCGCCAGCGGACCTACGACCTGGTCAACCAAATCGAGCGCGACGGCTACGTGACGGCGATGGCGCACGTGATTTGCGTGGGGCACACTCGCGCCGAGATGCGCGACCTCTTGAAGAACTACTCCGACGCCGGCGTGCAGAACATCATGGCGCTCGGCGGCGACCGTCCCGATGACGTCTTCGGCGCCGCCTCGGAGTTCGACTACGCCATTGATCTGGTCGAGCTGACGCGCGAGATGGGCGACTTTTCCATTGGTGTCGCCGCGCACCCCAACGGACATCCCCGTTCCGCCGATCTGCGAAGCGACCGTCGTTTTCTCGCGGAAAAGCTCACGATCGCCGACTTCGCCGTCACACAGTTCTTCTTCGAGTCGAGTGAATGGACGCACCTCGTCGAAGAGCTCGCCGAGCTCGGCGCGACGAAGCCGGTCCTCCCGGGCATTATGCCGGTCACCACGATCTCGGGCATTGACCGGATGCGTGCCATGGGAGGCGCCGTGCCCGACTCACTGGTGCAACGCCTTGTGCAGGCCAACGAGCGTGGCGGTGCACCCGCGGTGCGCACCGAGGGTATCCGTGCGGCGATAACGCTCTGTCAAGAGTTGATAGAGGCCAGCGCGCCCGGTTTGCACTTCTACACACTCAACCGCTCGACGGCTACGAGCGAGATCTATCACGCGCTCTTTGAGTAGATGTCGGGACCGCGACGAGGACTTTGGACCCAAAAAGAGCTCTCGAAATTCGCCGTAGGATGGCTCTATGGCTCAAAAAATCACACAAAACGCGCAGGGCGAACTCAACGTCTCGGACAACCCCATCATCCCCTTTATCGAGGGTGACGGCATCGGCGTGGACATTTGGCCCGCGTCCCAGATGGTGCTCGATGCAGCGGCCAAGAAGTACGGCAAGACCATTGAGTGGAAAGAAGTCCTCGCCGGACAGAAGGCCTTCGACGAGACCGGCGAATGGCTCCCTGAAGAGACTGTCACTGTTTTTCGTGACTACCTGATCGGCATTAAGGGACCGCTCACGACGCCGATTGGCGGTGGATTTCGTTCGCTCAACGTCGCGATACGCCAGATTCTCGACCTCTACGTCTGTCTACGGCCCGTGCGCTGGTTTCAGGGCGTTCCGTCGCCGGTAAAGCAGCCTGAACTCGTCGACATGGTTATCTTTCGTGAGAACACCGAGGACGTGTACGCCGGACTGGAGGTCGAGGCCGGATCACCCGAGGCCGAGAAGCTGCGCGCCTTCTTGAAGGAGACCTACGGCTGGGACATCCGCGAGATGAGCGGCATCGGCATCAAGCCAATCTCGAAGGAATGCTCGGAGCGACTCATTCGCGCGGCCATCGTGTATGCCCTGAAGCACGATCGCAAGTCAGTGACGTTGGTGCATAAGGGCAACATCCAGAAGTTCACGGAGGGCGCCTTCATGAAGTGGGGCTACCAACTCGTGAAGGACGAGTTCAGTGACGTGGCCGTTGCATGGAATGACTGCGACGGCAAGCCGGGATCGAAACTGCTCGTGAAGGACGTCATTGCCGACATCTGCTTCCAGCAGTCGCTCACGAGAGCAACGGAGTTCGACGTGATTGCCACGATGAACCTGAATGGTGACTACCTCTCGGACGCGTTGGCGGCCCAGGTCGGCGGCATTGGCATCGCCCCGGGCGCGAATATCAACTACGTGACCGGCCACGGCATCTTCGAAGCGACCCACGGCACCGCGCCAAAGTACGCGGGTATGGACAAGGTAAACCCCGGCTCTATCTTGCTCTCGGGAGTCTTGATGTTCGAGCATCTTGGCTGGACCGATGCCGCTAACGACATCGTGCGCGCCATGGAAGCCACCATCGCCGACAAAATTGTCACCTACGACTTCGCCCGCCTGATGCAGGGCGCCACGGAAGTGAAGTGCTCCGAGTTCGGCTCGGCCATCGTTGACCGTCTTTAACTAATCCAATTGGAGGAAATATGACCACGCCCGTCCACGTCACGGTTACCGGCGCCGCCGGTCAGATTGGCTACCAACTGTTGTTTCGCATCGCGTCGGGACAGCTCTTCGGGCCCGACACACCGGTCGTCCTGCGACTGCTCGAGATCGAGCCGGCGATGAAGGCCCTCGAGGGCGTCGTCATGGAACTCGACGACTGCGCGTACCCGCTGCTCGCGGGCATCGAAGCGACCAGCGATCTCAGCGAGGCTTTCACGAACACGAATTGGGCGCTGCTCGTTGGATCGGTGCCGCGCAAGGCTGGCATGGAGCGTGGCGACCTCTTGCAAGTCAACGGNNGGACAGGCCATTGCGCAGAACGCGGCGAGCGACGTGCGCATCCTGGTCGTGGGCAATCCGTGCAATACGAACTGTCTGATTGCGCGCTCCAACGCCACCGAGGTCGACGCCGACCGGTGGTTCGCGATGACTCGACTCGACCAGAACCGCTCCGAGAGTCAGTTGGCGAAGCGCGCGGGCGTACCAGTGAAGGACGTGAAGAACGTCGCCATCTGGGGCAACCACTCCGCGACGCAGTTCCCGGACTTCGCGAACGCGACCATCAACGGCACGAAGGTTCCCGACGTCATTGACGATCACGACTGGCTCCGCGGTGAGTTCATCACGACCGTGCAGAAGCGCGGTGCCGCCATCATTGAAGCACGAGGTCAAAGCTCCGCGGCATCGGCGGCGAATGCCGCAATCGACACCGTCGTCAGTCTCGTGCAGCCGACGGCCAACGACGACTGCGCCTCGGTGGCCGTGTCGAGTCACGGAGAGTACGGTATTCCCGAAGGACTGACGTTCGGTTTCCCCATCACGTCTGACGGCAACGGATCGTGGCGCGTCAAAGAGGGGTTCGACGTCGACGACTTCGCGAAGGACCGCATCAAGATCACGACCGACGAGCTGCTTTCTGAGCGCGACGAGGTGCGCTCACTCGGACTGATTTAGCCACTGCATCAATTCGAAACGATCTTCATTCGCCCAATTGTCCCGGGTCGCGATATTCATTGGAAAGTAGTCGCGACGTTCGGACATGTCTCACTAACATCTGCACCACTTCAGATTCGGGAGATGACAAATGTCGAAGACCACACCGAGGCTGCACGTGGAAAATCGAATCACGGTGGTGCTCGTTCTCGTGGTGGTCGCTGCGCTCACCTTCGCGCTCTTGGTCCTCACCAATCAATCGAAGCCACTGACGTCGACCCACGAAGCCGGTTCCACGTGCGCGCCGTATTCGTTCCCGGCAGTGAAGCTGGGACATCACGCGTCGGTCAGCGCCTCCCTCGATGGCTTCCGAGCCACCTTCAGTGCGACGGCCACCAAGGAGGACACGATTTCCGACGAGCCCAGCGGCATGCCCTTCACGGGAGAGCTCACGGTCTCGAGTGGCACACGAACGTGGATCCTCCCGAAACCTTCGGCGACGAAGGACTATCAGATTGACGAACTGTGCGTCATTTCATTCGCCAAGGGTCGTGGCCCGGCCGTGTTGACGGAGGGCTACACCGGGGGAGCGCACTGTTGCGAACTCCCGGTCCTGTACTCGCTGCAGCAATCGAGTGATCGCTTCGTCAAAGTCCTCGACATGACGCCTACGGACTTCAAGTACGCACTGGCCTTTGACATCAATGGCGGCTTTCGACCAATGCTCGTCGGCTCTTCGCACGTCTTGTTGCGGACCGAAGACGATCGATTCGCTTACACGTTTGGCTGTTATGCGTGCACGCCAATGCCAATCGTGCTCGATTCCTTTGACGGGACACACCTCACCGATGTCACAGGTCACTACCCTTCGTTGATCCGGCCCGAAGCGGCGTCGTTCCTGAAGCAGGCGACGGTCTGGGCGAAAGGCGAACACAGCCCATCGTTCAGTGGCATTGGGCCCTTTGGTGCTCTCGCGGCGTGGGTCGCCGACGAGTGCGAACTCAATCAAGGTTCCCAGGCCTGGAGCCAGGTCTTGAGCTTCCAGGCGGCCGGTGAATTGAGTAACAAGGTCTATTACGCCGACACCTTGATCAAAGGTTCTTACGTCACCCAATTACGTAGATTCTTGCTCAAGGGAGATTATTGCACTGGTCGATTTGGTGGATAATACAGCCATAAAAGTATGTGTTATCACCATTATTCCGCCTAATACCTAGAAATATCTATATTTCCTTTGGCGTACGCCTTTACGTTGGTATCATTAAGGCACAAATATAGTTATTACGGAGGTACCGATGTCGGACATGTCCAGCACTCGTCAAACGATTGACGAGCAACTCAGTGCAATCGGATCGGCGCTGCGGGATCGGCGCGTTCGCGCCGGTCTCACCCAAGAGGATCTCGCGCAGCAGGCGGACGTGAGTTTGGGGGCGGTCCAGAACCTCGAGCACGGCAAGGGCTCAAGCGTTCGCACGTTACTTCGAGTCACTCGGTTGCTTAATACCGACCAATGGGTCGAAGCCCTTCAACCGCCCCGCGCGCCCACGGTGAGCCCCATGCAACGCCTGCGCGAACAAAAGAGTGCCGCCAAAAGGACGAGGGTGCGCCGCGGCGTGTCGCGTTCATCGACAGCGTGACCTACGTCCAAGCGAACGTCATTGAAGTTAGGGCGTGGGACCAGACGGTGGGGGCCGTAACACTCGATCCGGCGAGCGAGTTCTACGCCTTTGAGTACGCGCCCGAGTGGCTGCGCACCGGCATCGAACTGGTGCCACTTCGTATGCCCGCTCGACGAGGGGTCTTTGAGTTTCCCGAACTCGCGGAGCGGACGTTCTATCGATTGCCGGCGCTCTTGGCCGACGCGTTACCGGACAAATTCGGTAACGCCCTCGTGAATGCGACGCTGGTGTCCCAAGGTGTGCGCAGCGAGACGATCACCCCATTGGACCGATTGGCCTACGCGAGTACCCGTTCGATGGGGGCGCTCGAGTTCGCGCCCCCAATGGGAAGCCAGAGCGAGGGCTCGACGATGATCCAGGTGGCCGACCTCGTCGTCGCGGCGAGATCGGCGCTGCGAGGGGAGTTCGGCGGCGACGAACAGATCCAGTCGGCGCTGGCCGAACTGATCTCGGTTGGCACGTCGGCCGGCGGTGCACGGGCCAAGGCCGTGATTTCATTCAATCCCGGAACCGGACAGATCCGCTCAGGTCAGTTCGACGCGCCTTCGGGGTACGGGTACTGGATACTCAAACTCGACGGCGTCGATGACCAGGGGCAGTTCGGNNCTCGAAGAGAGCGGCCGTGCCCACTTCATGACCCAGCGATTCGACCGCGACGAGGTCGGCGGCAAAGTACATATCTTGAGCCTCTGCGCCATGGACCACCTCGATTTCAATGCGCCTGATACGCACAGCTACGCGCAGTACTTCGACGTCGTTGTCCGCTTGGACCTCGGGCGTGCTTCGCTCGAGCAGGCATTTCGACGCTGTGCCTTCAATGTTGCGGCGGCCAATCGCGACGACCACACGAAAAACCTCGGCTTCGTCTGCTCCGCGAGTGGCGACTGGGCCCTCGCGCCGGCCTACGACGTCAATCACTCCTACAACCCCGAAGGGCTTTGGACGCAGCGACATCAGATGTCGGTCAACGCGAAGTTCGAGCACATCACGCGCGGCGATCTCCGCGAGTTGGCTGAACGATTCAACGTGCCGGGTGCGCGCTCAGCCCTTGGTGACGTGGACGCGGCGGTGGGCCGGTGGAGAGAGTTTGCCGAGGAGTGCGACGTCGAGCAGGGCCATGCTGCTCGAATCGAAGGGGACATCGAGCGGTTTCGACTGAACTGAGCGAGGACTACGCCGACTCGGCGACTCCACGTGACTACTGCTGTGCTTCGCGCGCCCTCTTGTGCGCGGCCTTCAGCTCTTCAAACGAGATGGAGCGCTTGCCACCCTGGTGGTCGGGGTGGTGCTTGGGGCACGCCACGTACGGCGTGCCGTCGACGCGTCGTCCGAGGTGCGCGCACCCCTTCACGTGGCAGTTGTGGTGTCGGTACACGGTGACGATGCCGACGACAATCGTGGCCTCACCAATGTCTGAGCCGAACCCGCTCCAGAAGCCGTAGTAGGGGCCCGATTCGTTGATGGTGCCCGTGTGGACTTGGAACCAGTGGATGTAGAAGTCGTGCCACGTGGCGAAGACGACGGCGATGACGGCGATGGCGACGAAGGCGATGCCTAGCTTCAGCCCTCTCGGAATGTTGTCGAACCAGGTGGCGACGTCCGACGCCTGTTCATCGTTGAGTTCACTGGCCGCGGGCGACTCGGCACCGTTGGCCGGTCCGGCGGTGTTCTCGTTGCTGTTGCTCATTGTTTCTCCCCGGTCACCGCGTCGTCGACTGCCAAGGGCAATCGTAGGCGCGAGGACAAATCCGACCGTCGATGCCGTACGCTTAGGACACGCTGGCGCCGCTTTTCTGGGTGGCCCGTTTACCGTCAAGTACCGCAGATTCGAGCACCCCGAAGGAGATACCGTGAAACACCCAATGCGAGTCGTACTCGCGTTGTCGCTCACGGTCTCGAGTGGACTCGTTGCGATCAGCGCTGGCGCGGCGCCGAGCGCGCTCGTCAAGGTCGTCCAGGGTCCGGCCTACGGTTTCGACAACATCACGGCCATCGCGTCCAATGGCGCACACGTGTGGGCGGTGAGTGCTTCGAATAACTCGGTCACAGAACTCAAATCCGGTTCAGGTGCCGTCATCAGTGTCCTCAACGACAAGAAGTTTGACTTCGAAGGACCGGAGCGGCTGAGCGACGACTGGACCCACGTCTGGGTCGCGAACGACGCTGGCAACTCGATAACGGAACTGAACGCCAACACGGGCAATCTCGTGGCCGTCATCAAAGGCTCCACGTATAAGTTGCACGGGACCGGATTCGTGACGTCAAACGGTGTCGACGTGTGGATATCCAATCTTCGTGGCAACGAGCTCGCCGAAATCAGCGCGTCGACGGGCGACTTCATCCAGGTCGTGAAGACCAAGTCATTCGGCATTGCGCAGGTCAACAACTTGACCTCGGACGCGAAGCACGTGTGGGTGGTCGACAGCTTGACCGACACGGTGGTCGAACTCGAAGCTGAAAGCGGGCGACTCACGACAGTGATGAAAGGTAAGGCGTACCGATTGGATGGTCCGCTGGCCATCACGACCGATGGCAATCACGTCTGGATCGCGAGCAGTCGGAGTAATTCGCTCACCGAGGTCGACGCCGAGTCGGGGGCGTTCATACGATTCATTCACGGCGCTCAGTTCGGTCTCAGTGTCGTCTCGGCCATCACGTCCAGCGGCCGCGACGTCTGGGCGACCAACCTCGGGACGTCGGGTCCGAAGGGCACGACGGTGAGCGAGATTGCGGCGGCGACCGGGAAAGTGGTCAAGGTCCTTTCGGGCGGGCAGTACCACTTCGATCTCTCGAACTCGATCACCTTCATCGGGAACCGGGTCTGGGTGGCCAATCAGGGATCGAACTCCATGACGGAGTTGTCCGCGAGCTAAATCGCCGCGTGCAGCCGCAGTGCGGCGGTGGCACTGAGTCGAAACAAGCGCTCTCGAACCGAACGGGCCGACGACCATGACCTGCTGTCCCACTCTTCGCCCGCGAGAGAGTCGCCGGCGTAGAGGAGTTGGGCGAAGCGAAGACCCCGGTAGCGAGCGACGGCGATGAACGCGGAGGACTCCATGTCCACCATGGTGCAGTGCTCGTTGATTCGGCGTTCGACGCGGCTTCTCGTCTCGCGGAAGAATGCGTCCGTCGTCCACGTGCGCCCAACGAAGTGGTCGACGTCATTCTCGGTGAGTACCTCTGCGAGAATCCCCACTCCGAGGGGGTCGGCGTCGATTATTCGACTCGGCGCCGCGTAGTGGAAGCTCGTCCCTTCGTCGCGAAGCGCCGACGCCACCACCATGACGTGACCGAGCGCCAAGTCCTCAACCAGCGCGCCCGCGCCACCGCATGCGACAAAGGTTGTCACGCCCAGCGCGGCGACCTCTTCGACGAAACCGGCGGCGAGCGGCGCGCCGACTCCCGGGTGCACGACGGCGACGGTACCTTCGTTGGTTTCGAATTCGTAGATCGGATTTCGGCCAATCTCACTTCGCAAGACGTACTTGACCGTGAGGACACCTTCGCCCTCCAGTTGTTCGAGCAACTCGTTGAAGAAACAGAGCACCGCGACGGGGGGAACGTTCGCGCCGCTGCGGTGCAGCATGTGCGCCTCCAGCACGCCCGGCTCGGCGAGGTCATCTTCGTGAAGGGGGAGGTCCACCGCGAAAATCTAGTGGGCGCTCGGATGGGAGCGTTGCAACCAACCGAGCACCGGCACGATCGCGTTGATGTCGCCACGCACTTTGATGCGGCCATCGCGCAGCGCCGACGCGCTGTCGATCGTGCCATTCGACAGGGACGTTGCCTCGACGTAGGAGAGTTGCACGATGGCGTCGGCCGCGAGGTGGTCACCCGGCTCTACGCTCGCACCTTCGGCGCTCAGCGTGAAGGTGAGTGCGTGGGGAGCGGACTTGGGGGCGTCGGGGAACTCCAGCACGACGCGCACGGTGGAGGCGTCGCTCTCGAAGGGGAGCGGTCCGGCGTTTCGAAGCGTTTCGTTGAGTTGCGAGAACCATTCAGCCGAGAGGAAGTCCGCCACGAACTAGGGGGTGGGCTGGATTGCCGCGCCGGCCGCCGACTTCTTGGTCCGGCGACGGATCTTGCGGCCGAGCCACGCCACGGGGTCGTAGTCGGCGTCGACGACTCGTTCTTTCAACGGGATAATTGCGTTGTCGGTGATGTGGATGTGCTCGGGGCAGACCTCGGTGCAGCACTTTGTGATGTTGCACAAGCCAAGACCGGCGCCCGAGCGCGCCAGCTCCCGACGGTCGTTGGTGTCGAGCGGGTGCATCTCGAGCTCGGCGAAGC
>PLZP01000104.1 GCA_003152215.1 Acidimicrobiaceae bacterium
CGAGGGCCAGAACGTCCCAGACCCGTGGGGTGATCACGTCGGACCACGATTCGCTCCCGCACCCGACGACACCCGAACATCCCTGCTGGCTGCGCTCGAAGTTCGAGGAGAGATTACGAACGCAATCGTGCGACGTCACGACCTCGAAGAGGTCGGAGCACAAAGTGAGCGCTGGGGGGACGATGACCCCGCAACACTGGAGCGCGTGCTCTTTCATTTACTCCAGGAGTACGCGCGCCACGTGGGATATCTCGACATCTACGTCGAACTGGTCACGGCGAACGTCGGCGAATAGCGCCCACCACGCCACTGGCGGCGCGACCATGGAGTGCTCGA
This sequence comes from Acidimicrobiaceae bacterium, assembly GCA_003152215.1. GTDB lineage: Bacteria > Actinomycetota > Acidimicrobiia > Acidimicrobiales > RAAP-2 > RAAP-2. Next base: position 337 of record PLZP01000104.1, read on the forward strand.
AGGAAGATTGGAACTCTTGCCACGCAGTACGAACGCACCTACGTGGCGAACGTCGCTCTACTGCTCGTAGTTCTCTACGACGTCGGAGTTACGCAGTGCGGCGTCGGCCGGGTCGCGACCGAATTCGCGAAGCGCGCGACGCTGACGAAGTAAATCCCAGCATTGATCGAGGGCGACTTCAATCGTGGCGAGTCGTTCGACGTCGTCAGGCGTCTCGTGTTCGCGAAGAACCTTTTCCTCATAGACCAGGGCATTGATGCGCGCCAAAATGTCGTCGTCCGTCATCGCACTTCTCCTTCGCTGGTTTCCCATCACTGGGCCGGCATCGCCAACTACCTAGTACGAATGTAGCAACGCTTAGATTGGTAGTCCGCCGGTGGCCGACGACGTGGACCCAGAGTCCTTGTAGGCCGCAATGGTCCGTTCGGCAATGCGCATCTGATGGATCTCGTCGGCACCGTCGGCGAGCCTTGCCCAGCGCGCGTGCTGGAGCATGTTGGCGAGCGGCGTATCCGTCGAATAACCGAGCGCACCATGGACTTGGATGGCACGGTCAATGATTTGGTTGAGACTATTGGCGACAAAGTGCTTCGTCATCGAAACCTCCGTACGGAAGTCGTCACCGCGGTCAATCTTGTATGCGGCGTGCAGGACCATGAGTTTGCACTGGTACAGCTCCATCGCGGAGTCGGCAATCATCCACTGCACGCCCTGCTTCTCAGCCAGTGTCGACCCGTGGGAGTAGCGATGAATCGACCGATCAACCATCATGTCGAGCGCCGTTTCGGCTTGTGCGATCCATCGCATGCAGTGCGCGAGTCGCGCCGGGCCGAGTCGCGCTTGACCGAGGCGATGTCCGTTGCCGCGTCCACCAAGGACCTGCGCGTCGCGCACGCGAAGGTCGGTGATCACGATCTCGCTGTGTCCGGTCGAGCCATGCATCGTTTCGACTTCACGCACGTCGTTCCACCCTTCGGAGGGAATGTCGATGAGAAACGCTGTCGTCGCACCCGATGAACCTTCGGGTACGTCCAACTCCGTGCGCGCGATGAGAATTGCGAACTGTGCGCGACGCGCATTCGAAATGAACCACTTGTGCCCATTGATGATCCATTCGTCGCCGTCCTTCAGCGCGTGCGTCTGAATGAGCGTCGGATCGGAACCTGCAACCTCTGGCTCGGTCATGGCGAAACACGACATTACGCGTCCTTCGCACAGAGGACGAAGGTAACGCTCTCTCTGGTCGTCATTGGCCCAATGCAACAACGTGTGCATGTTGCCTTCATCGGGGGCCATGCAGTTGAGCACCCACGGTCCAACGCGCGTCTTGCCCGCTTCCGCCTGCACCATTGCGAGCTCAACGTGACCGAGACCCATCCCGCCCCACTCTTTTGGCATATGCGGCAACCACAACCCGAGTGACTTGGCCTGTTCGCGCAGATCAAGGATGGTGGCGAGGTACTCGCGGCGAGAGAGCGACTGCTCAACGTCGTCGGGCCGGGCGACTGTCGGAATGACCGTGCCCTGAATGAAGTCGCGAACGCGCCTTCGGATCTCCTCGTGCTCTGGGGCGAGCGTGAAGTCAATGGCCATGGTTCTCCTCTGGAGCGATTCGCGAAAGGTGCTTCGAGAATAGCGTCGCTACTCTCGGGCGAATGAATCGACACGGCAAGGAAACGTGGACCTACGTTGACTCGTTGGTGAAGAAGGGATCTGGTTGACCGCTCTTGATGTAGCGAGCGAGCCGATCAAGGATCATGGCCCACGTCTGCGCGGTAAAGCCCACGGCGTCCTCTTCGTGACCTGACTCAAAGCCAAAGTGTCGGAACTGCACGATCGTCACGTTGTCATCGCCCGGCACCGGACTCAGCCGCCATTGCCATGTTGAACCGCTCCACCCGGGAAATCCGGCAGTCACCGTCATGGACACGAGTTCCTCTTCGACCAGCGAGACTGTCACTTCCAAGTCGACTGGCGATTGAAGAAAACTGAATCGACCGTCAACGTCGGTGAGTTCACAGTCCGTTGTCCAGAACGCCTTGTGTCCTTCCGTCGTGCGAAGTACATCGAAGAGTTTACGTCGCGATCCTTCAGCCGTAATGGCGAGCGCGATCCGATACTCCATTTCGAAATCCTCTTCGCAACCTCAAGGCCCGTCGAACACCGTCGTGAGGCCCCTCACGACGGTGGTGCGAAGAACTCCAGCGCGATGTTGTCGGGGTCTCGGAACGAGAGTCCCGATCCGTACCCGGCGTCGACGATCCCGCCGTGGGCGATCCCCAACTTTTCGAGGTGTCCCTGCCACGACTCGAGCTCCGCGCGATTTTTGGACTGGAACGCCAAGTGGTCGAGACCCAGGCGTCGTTCAGTGAACGCGGAATCGTCATCGAGTTCGGGGAACTGGTGCAGTCCCACCAGCGTCGTACCTCCGACGAGCCACACCACGTGGCGGAACGGACCGGTGTCTTCATCGAGCACCGGCTTCGCGTCGAAGAGTTTTTCGTACCACGGAACACTCTGGTCGAGGTCGCTCACGGTCAGTGCCACGTGAGTGATCGTTGGAAACTCAGGCATAGTGCCTCCCTTTTTCAATAGTCGCACGATAACAAAACTGCCCGGACTTTGCTCGTGAGCGTGGATTCGAGTCGCCGCCTGTACGCTCGACGGCATCATTCGATGTGAACAGCGGGAGGACGACATCATGTCATTGCAAGGTCACTACGAACCAAGCCCCTCTGGCTGGGTGCGCGATCAGGTCGAGGCGTACGAAGCCTCCGGCGGGACCGAGGCCAACACGCTTCGCGACACCGGCCTGCCCATCATCATTGTGACCACGCGAGGCAATAAGACCGGCAACGTTCGAAAGACACCACTGATGCGTGTCGAGCACAACGGCGAGTACGCCCTCGTGGCGTCCCAAGGCGGCGCCCCGACGCATCCGGTGTGGTACTACAACCTGCGGGCGGCACCGGAGTCAGTCTTGATCCAAGATGGTCCCGAGCCATTTGACGTTGACGTGCGCGAGGCGACCGGCGAAGAACGCCAGGTGTGGTGGGAACGAGCCGTGGCGGCATTCCCGCCCTACTCGGAGTACCAGATTCGCACCGAACGGACCATTCCCGTCTTCATTGCTACCAAGCGGGTCTGAGCTTCAGCGACGCGACAACGTCGCAGTGGCAGCCGTGAACCGGTCAGCGACGCTACAACGCCTCGTAGGCGCCGTGACCTTCGATGACGAGCGAACCCTCGAAGACGAGAACCTCATTCACGCGCCGATTTGCTTGGTTGCGGTAGTTGATGACGAGCGTGTCGACACCAACGTACATGCCTTCCAGAGTGAAGTGAAGGTCGCCATCGCGACGTAGTCCCTCCGTCCAGTACGGACGCAAATCGTCCTTACCTCGAACGTAACCGTTCGATTCTTCGACTATTCGCTGCGCCAAGGGCAACGGGAAGACGTCGTCGTTCAATCTCGAACGGACCCATGACGACAACTCGGGCGCAACGACACACAACAACATTCTTTCCTCGGCCGCAGTTACGCGCTCGTCCAGCGACGTGACGCCGACGAGCAAAGGTTCAGCCTTCTGTGATTGTGCCACCGGGCACGATGGCGAGCTCCGCGTGCGCCAGGTGGACTTGGCCGTCGGGTACGGCCGCTGGAATGAGCGCCGCCGCGACAACTGCGAACAAGGTAATGATCGCCAAGAAGATGAAGCCGTGCACGTAACCCGATTCAGCGGGCACGCCACTTCGAAGCAACGTCGAGGTGACGATGCTCGACATGACGCCCGCACCGACCGCTCCGCCAATCGTTCGAATGTTTGCGTTCATTCCACTGGCCACACCGGTCTGCGCCGGAGGAACCGCCAGGACAATCAGATTAGACATGGCGGAGAACGCGAGACCGAGTCCGATACCGAGGAGGGCACTCGCCAAATAGATCTCCCAGTTCTCACTGTGGGCGAGAGCCAGGACGACGTAGCCGGCGCACGAGATCGCCGATCCGAGAATGACCGCAAACTTCGAACCGTATTTCGCCGCGATCTTTCCGGAGTACAGACCCAACATGAACATTCCAAACGTCATCGGCATCAGGTAGAGACCTGAGGTCACGGTGCTCGCACCGAATCCGTACCCGACGCTCCGCGAAGTCTGGAGAAACTCCGGGAGGAAGGCCATGACGGAGTACAAGCCAACACCGAAGAGGAAGGAGACCAGATTGTTGGTCCATACGGCCGGAATGCGCATCATCTTCATATCAATCAACGGTGACCTGACGGTGGTCTCGATTTTGATCCACGCAGCGATCAGGACCGCTGAGGCCAGCAAGAGTGCGATGACCTTGGGTGAGCCCCAACCCCAAACGGGCGCTTCGCTCACTCCAAGCAAAATCGTGACTAGCCATGCCGAGAGCGAGATGGACGCGAGCCAGCTGATTCGACCCTTCGTGCGAACCGGTGATTCGGGAATATAGAGATACGTGAACAGCGCGGCAACTGTCGTCATGATGAGCGGAATCCAGAACAGCCAATGAAATCCGAGGCTGTTGATGATTGGTCCACCTATGACGAGTCCCGCGCCTCCACCGACAGCGGTCATCGCCGCAATTGTTCCGATCGCCGACGACAGTCTTTCTTTGGGAAACTCGTCGCGAATGATGCCGAACGAGAGTGGCATCACACCTCCGCCAACTCCCTGCACGGCTCGCCCGATGATTAACACGGTTATCGAGTGCGCCAGCGCCGCGATGACCGATCCCACGGACAGTGCGAGCAGGGTGGCAATAAGGACGTGCTCTTTTCCAATCATGTCGCCCAAGCGACCCATGATCGGGGTGAAGATCGACGCCGAGAGCAGATACGCGGTAATCACCCACGTCACGGTGTTCTGATCCGTGTGCATCACGGATTGAATCGTCGTGAGGGCCGGAATGACCAGCGACTGCAGAAGGGCGTAGGCCGAAACGCCGACCACGAGGACGGCGAAGGTCACTTTGTAGTTGGCACGGTCAATGGAGGCGGTCAAGAGAGTCCCGTCGGTAAGTCGAGTCTCATCAAAATACACGTTCAGGCGCAACATTTGTCACACCGGGAGTCGTTACACGTCCGCGAATGCTCTTCGTACGTTCTGAGAGCTCAGCCGAAAACTGGCCATACGTCCATTGACGAGCACGTCGATTTACGTCCGGTCTTCGTAGGCCATTGCCGCGACGCAGAACTCGTTGCCTTCGGGGACTTCCAGCACGGTCCAACCGTGAAAGCCCCAATCGACGTGCTGCACGACGTTCGCGCCGAGGTGCACGAGTCCCTCCACCGAAGGCTCGGGATTGATCAAATCGAGGTGCATACGCCATTCGTGGTGAGCTACGTGTGGTTGATTTCACCATCGAACCATCGCTGCGCCACACTGCTTCGCAGTCATAAGTCAGTGGGTAGGTTGGCGCTAATGTCACTTGTACTCGTCCCATTGTGCACTGTTGACGCAACACTTTCCGATCCAATTTTTGTGGGCGACTCTCCTTCGGGTCTTCAACTCATCGTCGAACTGTCCGATGGAGTTTTCAAGGGGGAACGATTAAACGGCAAGAGTCTTGGCGTCACGGGCGCCGACTGGATCACGATCTCTGGTTCGGTGGGGACACTCGATGTCCGCACGACGATGGAGACCGACGACGGTGCAATCATCTTCGTCCAGTACCGCGGCCGGACCGAGATCGGGGCAGCGTTGGGACCTTCACCCCTGTACGTGGCACCACTCTTCGAAACTGGCGACGCCCGCTACCGGTGGATCAACCTCATCCAATGCGTCGGCAAGGGTACGGCGGTGGGCAACCAACTCCACTATGAATGGTTCGAAGTTCGCTAGGTTTCTTGCGCCAATTGACGTGAAGTTGAACCGTGTGAGTGAACCGAAGGCGGCCAACGGCTGCAACGTCCTGGTCCACGGTGCCTGGAAGTCATTCACGTGATCAACACGCCGGCCGCCGCGCAAATCCGCTTTCGCGTCCTCCGTACGTAGGTCCTATTGTGTCGCGGCAGCAGTATGCAGCAATTCGAGCGCTCCGTCCAGGGCCGACTCGAGCGGCCGAATCGACTGCATCGTCTGGGTTAGCAGTAGTCCGCCGTGCAGCGAGGCAAACGTGGAGAGCGACAGAGATTCCGGACTTGCGAAGGGCTTTAGTGTGCCGGCCTCGCGCATGCGAAGTAATCCGTCGTAGAGATAGCCGCGCCAACGATCCATATACATCTTGGACTCCTTCGCTCTTTCTTCGTCGAGCCCGATGAGTTCTCTCGCCAAAGCACTTATTGGACAGCCCCAGTGGACCTGGGAGCCGTAGTGGGCCAGGACCGCGTGACGCCAGCCCTCCCACCCGTCCCACGTATCGAGCGCGTCAAGGTACGGCCTTTGCGCGTCAAGCACTCGCTCTCCCTGGTAGGTCACGATCGCAGAGATGAGTTCACTTTTCCCTCCGGGGAAGTAGTGAAATAACTGACTCTTACTCGTGGCGCTGCCCGCACGAATGTCGTCCAAACTCGTGGCGCCCACCCCACGGGCCCAGACCAAGTCTGCGGCTTTCACGACGATGCGCTCTCGGGTAGCCACACCTTTTGGCGTCAAGTTTGCAGCAGATGTCATACGAACCCAGGCTACCGGTCTGGACCATACAGTCCATTCATGGACGAAACTAATGGACTGTATGGTCCAGACCTCGCAGGGTGTCTATGACATATTCCCTGTTGGACATATGATGGGACGATGGTCCGCTCCCCCGCCACTGTCGACGTTTTCAACGCGATCGCCGATGCCCACCGCCGCGAGATCCTTGACGTGCTGGTTGGAGGGGAAATGCCGGTCGGCGCAATCGTCGACGAGCTCGCAATCTCCCAACCTCAGGTCTCCAAGCACCTCCGGGTACTCAGCCAAGTCGGTCTTGTCCACTGTCGTGCGCTGGGACGCCACCGCCTCTATCGTCTGAATCCCACGTGCCTGCGACCACTCCAGGAATGGGTTGCTAAGTACGAGCACATGTTGAATGCACGGCTTGACCGGTTGGACGACTACCTCACGGAACTCCAGCGTCAAGAAGGCACAGGAAGCAACGAACAGCAAGGAGCACCATGAAAGAGAACCGACACGGCTCGGCAACAACCGAAGTGATCGGCGACTGCGAGATCAAGACCCAGCGAGCATTCGATGCGCCGATGGCACTCGTCTTTGATGCACTGACCAAACCCGAGCACGTGCGTGTGCACTTCAGCCCGGATCCGGAACCGCTCCACATCTGTGACATTGATCTGCGCGTGGGCGGGAAGTATCACTACGCGTGGTACGCCCCGGGTGGTTATGAGTGCTCGTTCCGTGGCACGTTCTTGGAGATCGAGCGCCCGACGCTGATTATTGCGACGTGGATGTTCGAGGGTTGGCCGGACGATGAAGCGATAGAGACGATGACTTTGACTGAGGACGGCGGCGTCACGACGATGACGGACGTTTTGAGATTCAAGGATCGTGCGAGCCTTGGAGATCATTTCCAAGGTGACAGTCGGGGCATGCAGACCAGCTTCGATCAGCTGGAGGACTTGCTAGCCACTTTGTTGTAGTTCAGTACAGCGGCCCACACTCAAGCAGCAAACGATTGGCGACGATTCTCAGAGCAAACACTTAAGACACGTCTAGTACTGTCTGCCTCGATGGCCTCGCTCCCTCCATCCAATCGGAAGCCGCCATCGTTAGATTCCGTTTCCTTGGCTCGACCAACGAATTGGTCACGCCACCTAGAAACGATCGCACGCACGCGCGGATGGATGTGGCCCATCATCTCGGCAAGCATTGGCGTAATTGGTGTCACAGTTTTGGCCGCCGTCCATCGATTGATCGATCTCGGAACCTATCTCCTAGGTGGCGCCCATGCCTTTCGATCCGATCTCTACCGCGTTATTTACCCGCCCACGCACTTGGGCTTCACGTACCCGCCGTTCGCCGCCGTGCTGTTCTCGCCTCTCTCTCACCTATCGGTGCACCTCGACCAGATTGTCTTTTCCTGGCTGAGTCTCGTGGCCTTGTTTGGTGTCCTCCTCATCAGTTTTCGAGCGGCTTGTCCCACCCTCGACCGACGCACCATCGTCTGGTGGGCCATGCTTCTGATCACTCCAATTGGTCTTCTCGACCCCGTTCGAGAGACCCTCCTTCTCGGACAGGTCAATATCCTGTTGGCCCTCGCGGTGATTGGCGATATGACGATCGTTCGGCCGAATCGCCGCGGCTATCTCGTCGGACTTGCGGCCGCGATCAAACTCACGCCACTGATTCTCGTCCCCTACCTACTCTTGACCCGTCAGCGTGGCTCCTGGTTACGGGCACTTGGCACGTTCGTCGTGGCCGGAGCCGCAACTGCAGCTCTGACGTCAAGCACTTCGTGGACCTATTGGACGCACGATGTCTGGAAGCCGAACAGTGCCGGATGGCTGCCGTGGGTCGGCAACCAGGGGGTCGTCGGTGTCGCCGATCGCCTTCTCGGTCACACCATAAGTGCGCCCACGATGTTTCTTCTCGTCGCAATCATTACGGTCGTCGGACTGTTTGTCGCTGTTCGCGCCTATCGGGTGTCATCGCCACTCCTGGCCTTTCTCATCATCGAAGCAACCGAGTCGATGGCGTCACCCGTTTCATGGTCGCATCACTTCATCTGGGTGGTCCTACTGATCGCGTGGCTGGCCCTCGCTTCGGATCGCCCCGCACACGGCGAGTGGTGGGCGGCCCTCGTGGCCGCCGTCTTTTGGGCTGCGCCCATTTGGTGGGTTCCCCACGGGCCGAGCATTCCCTACGCCGGACACGGCTGGTTAATGCTGATTGCTGACGCGTTCTTTATCGTCTTCACCGTGGTGGTGTTGGCGACCCTTGCTCGCCTCTTTCGAAATTCGCGACACTCACGTGTGATGGGTGGTCAACGAACGCGAATGCGTCGACGTAGCGAAACCTGATTGCCAGCGCCGATGACGTGGTGGTTGCGTTCACCGTATCTCGGCACCCGCGAACTGCATTCGTGACGAACTCAATCTAAAGACACGCTGTCAAGGAAATGCGCTCGTCGCAGATTGTTGGTGTCGGGAATCCGACGTAACAACACCGTCACCCTCCTTAGGCGCCTTGCGCCTACCGTCAATGGATAACATCAGCGGATTAGCTTGACCGTTCGGCGCAACTGAAAGGTTCAGAGTTTCACACGTGCGGCGACAACGACACCAGTTCACGTCCAATCCACGGACTCGCGAACACTCGGTAACTGCTCGAGTCGCTGACCCGACGTGACAGTTGTGCAACCCTTCGTTGGCGCTTCGGGTAATGATGGCTCTTATCAGTCTGTCGTTGCCCAGGCCTACCGGTAATAAAGGATCTACTGTGTCGTTCGCTCTCCGCCAACAACTCAACAAGTTCGTGATCGCCGCCGTCACTGTCGCACTACTCTCCATCTCTCCGTTCACCACTCCCCTGGCCGGAGCAACGACCAAACACGCCACGATGCCCCCAACGTGTCGACCGGCCCAATTGCGGCCTTCGATGAGTCCGCCGAAGGGAACGTACTCGACGTCCGCTGGCTTCAAGGCGACACTCTGGTTCGAGAATACGGGCTCGACGTGCACGTTGATCGTCGACAACGTTCCCGTGCAAGCGGTAAACGGTCCGTCGCACACACCTGTCGGCGTTGGCTCACTGAGTGGGACCGTCGCCTATCCGCCGATCGTTCTAGCCAACGGTGACCGCGCGTACGCCAACGTGTCCATTAGCTCGATCTCGACCGCCGCATTCAAGAAGATGGTGCGCGAGCATGGAAGTTCGTGCGCTCCGAAGTATGCCGAAGGAATTGAAGTGGAGTCGAACCCAGCGGTGCGCAATGACTCGTGGCCATCGCACTACTTCGCCCTGCCGGATCGGGTGCCGATTTGCACCAAGGACTACTTCAACGTCGCCACCGGCGTCATCCAGAAGTTGTTAACCCCCGCGCAGACGCGCCAAGCTGCGTATCAGCGTGCGGCGAATGAGTTGCAGGACTATTTGAATTACTGGCACCTCGTTGGCCCAGCGACCGCGTCAAGGCGGTTCTTGGTGCCGGGTCAGCGAAACGGCACCGTGAAGTTGGCGAGTGGCAAGGTACTGACTTACCACCCCTACTCATGGAAGTCAGCGAATGACTTCACCCTGCTGATGACCCTCGAACTCCACTTCGAGGGTTGGCGCGGAGCCTGGAATGATGGAAGGAACACCCGCCTCGTCACGTTCACGAGATACTCGCATGGTCAGCCACTCATGGCGCTGAATACGGGACCGTAACTTCAGCGGCCCGGTGCAGCAGTTCCAATGGGTCTGGACGGCGCCGCTATATGCAACCTTCCTCCGGCGACTCGACCTAGGCACGACCTGATTGGTGTCGAAGGGGCGACGCTCCCGCCGCTCAGTGGGAGAAATCCCGCCTCCGTTACCATGGAGGCGACGGGCCCGGTGCATACGCGAGGCCGTTCGAATCGAATCGTGCAACGATGCGTGCACCCAGTCCGGATCTGGGACTGTCGAGAGTAGGAGAGAAGGAACCATGGACAGGGACGAACAAGAACTGGAACTCGAAGATGAGATCAATAAGGAGATCAGCGAGTTAGAGGAGGACGAGATCTCCTCAGATGCGGCGCTACTCGACGAGGATGAGGATGAGGAAGAGTTTGTCCAGGGGTCGGTCGACGCGGACGATTTGGCGACGGGGTTCAACGCCACGATTCCGAAGAGGGAGATCGACGTCGATGAGGACATCCAGGGAGACGAAGTGGCGCAAGCGGGCGGCGAGGAATTGCCGGAGTTGATGACCGAGCTCGAAGTCGACGACGAGTCGAATGACGCCGTGCGAGGCGACGAAATCCAACTCGATTTGGAGGACGCACTCTCGTCTGGCAAGACCATCACCAAGGCGCCCGAAGGCGATTAATCCAACCCTGCACTGGGCTTCAGCCCGGGAGGGACGCGTGGCCGCACGTCGACCAACGTGACCATTTCGACTCCGTTACGCCGTGGGCGCCACTCGGTCCTCGACGGGGGTTACATCCGCCTTTCGGCCCGCCTCGCAGACGTCCATCCGGACGGGAAACTCGTACGAAAAGAAGTGTGACCCAAGCGCAGGAAGGCGGATGTCGATCAGCGGCGCGATACAGGTGGTCGGTTCTTCACTGGATGGTGCAATTGCGTAGTTGTAACTGACACCGAAGGACCCGACGCCTCCAGGGCGAAGCACAACGCGTTGAACCTTTGGCTGGGCGCAGAGTTCAGTCCGCTCGTGGGATATCGAGACCTTCAAAGATTCTCCGCCCACGGTCGAGAAGATGATCTCATATGGGTAGCCGCGTAGCTCGCACGTTTTTTCGCCTTCGTTCGCGACGAGGAAGGTGTATCCGAAGGTGGCGGGGACAGTGTCGGCCAAACGGGCCCTGTTCGATTGCAATTTGTAGTTTTCCCTGAACGCATTCTGCGATATCGGAACTGGGCTGCGTGGTCTTATCCACCTCCGTGACGGACCAGGTCACAATCGCCGAAGTCGCTGCGACCACAATCAAGGCAACGACTTCCAATCCAAGACGACTTCTTGTTGCCACGTTTGCAACGTTAGGCCCGTCGACGGTGGTACATCTGATGCGATCCTTAAGCATTGTCAGGGAGCTGTGCGTGGAGGCGTAATGTCGGACATCCAACGAGGAGGCACCGCAGGCTGCCATCTGAATGACGAAACCGACCCAAACGACTCAAAAGATAGACGTTCCAAGATTGGCCGACTTCTATTGGAAGCGATGACGTACACATACGTGTATCCCCGTTCATGGGCGAGCCGGGCTCGGTGCGTCACCATTGCGCCGTACAGGCCCTTACCTCTCCACTGCGGAAGAGTGCTGCCGCCCCAAAAACCCGCGAAGTCCGAATCGGGGAAAAACTGTACTCGCGACGAAGATACTGGTGCGCCGTTTGCCATGGCGACAACGAGTTCGTTGAGAGAGTGTGAGATGGAATGCTGCGCAAGAAGCGTTCGGAGCAATTGCGTGTGATCGGTTTGAAATACCTTCTCGTGAACTTCGATCAGCCGACGAATTCCCTCCGGATGGTTTGCGCGAACGAGCGCAACACCTTCGGGTGGTTCGACCCCGATAGTTAGGTCATTCACCCGCGCAATCATTAGTTCCGATGTTCCGTCATGAGTAAACCCTGCCCGTTCGAGGCGCGTACTTAGATCATCGGGAAGGTCATTCTCATAGATTCTCCACGCAAAACCGTTGCCGACTGACGAGAAGTACTCAATCTGCTCGTCGATGACTTGATCGGCACTCGCCTCGTCCAAGTCTGTCCACGAGATCTCTGACCAACCAACGTCACCTATCGCTGACCACCGAACGATGCGTGGCGTTGCGGACACGTCACTTAGACCATCGCTGACAGTTCCTCGTCGAACCTGCTCAATGAAGAGATCTCTTATCCGTTGTGACTCGTCTATCGACACAACAGAGTTTGACATTCGCTTCATTGTGACCGAGGGTCTTCGGCGACGCGGCGAATTCGAGGGCGGAGACCCGACTCAACAGGTGCGGCCCTGCGTTGGCGGTTGACAGTTGACAGTTGACAGTTGAGGACAGATAGTCCAGAATCGCAGGATGTCGGCGTCACTCATTGTGCTCAGCGGACCAAGCAGTTCAGGGAAGTCTTCAATCATCTCGGCGCTCCAAGATCTCTGGCCCCGACCCCTGTTCGCTTCTGGGCTCGATGTGTTCATTGGAGGGTGGCCAGACTCCGACGTCACGTTCCCCGGCGAGGACGGTTCCCCGGCGTCCGAGTCGGGAATGCGTATCGTGCAAGGGGTTGGTCCGGCGCCATGCTGGATACCTGAATACGGCCACGAGTTCCACACAGTGACGAGACTCGCTCATAGGTTCTGGGCCGATATGACGAGAGAAGGAATTGATCTGGTCATTGACCACGTAATCCTTGACGCGACGATTCGCGAGCAGGCGAAGGGCACGCTTGATGACGCATTTTGGATCGGAGTGAATTGCGACTTCGACGAGCTCATTCGACGCGAAGCTGCTCGAGGTGACCGCTATCTCGGATTCGCGTCGGGCACGTTCGCGGTCGTGCACGACGAGATGACCTATGACCTCGTCCTCGACACGACGGCGACCCCGCCGGACATACTCGCTCGCCAGATACACCTGGCCGTACTGGGAGACCAAAAGGTGCACGATCTGTTTTGATATACGAGGCCGCCGCGAGCCAAGTTGTTGGTGTCGAACCCGACGCAACAGGCGCGACCCTGCTTTGGAGGTTGACACGCCTCAGTGATCATTTGGAGTTGAACTTGGCGCATCGGAGTGCCTTCCAAAACCCCTGAAGCCGCACGGCGCTTGGGATCAGGAAAGAACGGCAGAAATCATGCTGCTCTTTGCTTGACCTAACAGTCGTTCACTTCACATTGCGAACGCTGCTCACCCAACGAACTTCTTCAAATCGGCGATGATCTTGTCCTCGACCTCAAGGCTCCACGCCGAGTCAGCGATGTCGACCACCAAGAAAAGGTCGGAGACGAGGANNTCGTAATTGTGAAGGCGCGGTCGGCGGCAACGACGTCGCGAAGAAAGCCTTCCTTCTTTGCCTGAATTACGGTTCCCTTGTCGCTTGCGACCGACGACTGGACCTTGAAGCCATCATCAGTGAGGTACTTCTCGATATGTGCTTGGAGCGCACCGAGGTCCGTGCCCTTCCCCACAAAGTGTTCTGTCTTGTCACCGAGCATGGTTTCCTCCTCATTGAAGCATCGAAAGACGATTCAAGGCGAGCGTAGCGGGCCAGTTGCGTAATAGCACTCTGCACCTACTTGAGCATTACTCGACTCGGGGACCGCCCTAACAGATCTGCAAACATGCACTGGCGTCTTGAGCCCGTTTAGGCCTAACTGGTGTCGGGGGCCCGGCTAGACAGAAATACCAACTCGCCTTGGCGACTCGATGAGCCGGATGGCTCGAAATCTTGAATCAGCGGAAATTTTGTTTGACTGGTTCTTCGCACTCTGACTCATCGTGAATCTTCGGGGCTGAAAGGAGACCTCTGCGAAGGCGCGTGCAACACTAGAGTCCTTTTGAACAATCTCGGCACGGCACCCGAGACAACGTTGGCGAGCGAGGAAAATCAATGACAATTACTCAGCGCACCATTCAAACCAACGGACTCAACATGCGCATCGCCGAAGCCGGCGACGGCCCGTTGGTTCTGTTGCTTCACGGATTTCCCGAGTCGTGGTACTCCTATCGCCATCAAATCGAAGCGCTTTCCGCCGCTGGATATCACGTGGTAGCCCCCGACCAACGCGGATACGGCGGGACTGACTCCCCCGAGGAGGTTGAAAAGTACACACTGCTTCACCTTGTGGGCGACATGGTTGGATTGCTTGCCGGCTTGGGGGAAGACAAGTGCGTCGTCGTCGGACACGACTGGGGATCGCCGGTTGCCGCCCATTTTGGATTACTACGGCCGGATCTTGTGCGGGGCGTCGTACTGCTCAGTGTTCCGTACCTTCCAAGAGGTGACGTCGATGCTTTGACTGCTCTTACTGAAATACTCGGACCGAATAACTATCAAGTTCTGTTCCAGGAGGTCGGCCTTGCCGAAGCGGTGATGCAGGCCGACCTTCGGAGATCTCTACTGTCATCCCTCTATGGTCTCTCGGGCAATGCACCGCTTGTCAGCGATCCCGGATTGTCAGAGTTTCCCTCGGAGATTCCTGAGGGTCCACTTCCCGAGTGGCTCACCAATGAAGACGTCGATTATCTAGTCAGTCAGTTTGAGCGTTCGGGACTGCGCGGACCACTTAACTGGTATCGGAACTCCAAAGCCAATTGGGAACTCATGGCAGCGTGGCACAAAGCCTCGCTTCTCCCGCCTTCACTATTCATCTGCGGCGATCGCGACATCGTTTATCGGTGGCCAGGCTTCTCAGGAATAGTTAAAGTGCTCCGTGACATTTCGATGCCGAACTTGACCAAAGCAATCGTCCTTGAAGGATGCGGTCACTGGACCCAGCAGGAACGGTCGAACGAAGTTAACGAGCTTCTCATAGAATTTCTGGCTGGCCTTCCTTAGCAGAGGTCCTCCCGAACCATCGCAAGTTCAGTGTTTACAAGATCACCGATAACTTTCGCTTCACTTGTGTCGGCGACCCATTAGGTCTGCCACCATCCACTGGCGACCGATCTCCTAGACCGGGAGTTGTGACGTTGCTGCAATGATTTGATCGAGCACAGATTGATCTGGCAGCACTATCGCGTCGAGTGATGGCAGCTCGCGAATCCGAGTGAAGGCTTGATCGATGTAGTGACCTTCGATTACCGGACTATGGCATGAGGCGATCGTCGCGATGTCGAGACTCTGAGTGCGATCGACGAACGTGTTGTACTTCTTTTCGTCGACCATCGAGAGCCAAGGACTCACTGCACCTAACGCGAAGAGGGCGAGGCCATTCGCCCAGAATTCCTGGTCGAGGTCGGCAATTGCGGCGTGCGGATCGGGTAACGGTGTTGCGAATGTGTCGACTGCCCAGAACACTCGAGGCGTGGGATCGAACAGGCCTCGTGTGGTGGGTGCGTCGAACACGGGAGGTCGCAGCGCGTGCAGCGTCCGATCCCCAACATCGAACGACTCTCCGTCCATCACCCAACGGCATCGGTGATGCGGGAAATCGAAGCAGTTCGAGTGGCGTTCGACCATCGCCCAGTTACAGACAAGTTGCGCGTTCGGACACGCCGACAGTGCCTCATCGAGATTGCCTGTGTGATCGACGTCATCGTGAGATATGAAGATCCACCGGACGTCCTTCGGTTCGACGAGGGAGAAAACGTCCTCGAGCCACTGCTTGCGGTTTGCGGGTGTGCCGGTGTCGATGATCACCGGTTCCTTGCCGAGGATGACCATCGAATTTAGGTAGATGAACAGCGGTTGTCCCAGCGCTTCTTGTACCTGATGAACCACGAAAGTGTCCTTCGCGATCCGAGTCGGCGGAACACGGAGCGTGGGCGGAATTGGTGCCTAGGTGATGTTGGCCCCCCCCGAGCAGATGTCCGTATCTTCAACTCCGGCGCTTGAGGCCAACGGGTCGTTCAAGTTTCTAGCATACGAAAAGGTTCGTGCTCGTCTCCCTTCAACGAACCGCGACGCGGTGGTGGACAGACTTGCGAGTCACGCGTGTCACCGGATGCGTAGAAGTGTGTGAATCTCGCATTGAGGCTGTCGTGCCGGGCGCAGTCTCGCGAGCTAAGACTCAGCGGAAGGGAAACGGCTCCAACGACGGTTGCCACTCCCGCCTGATCAGCCCGTACACCCACGAGTCTGAGACCTCACCATTCACGACGCAGTCTTCGCGCAACGTCCCTTCGCGCACGAATCCGAGCTTCTCCAGGACGCGGGCAGATGCCGTATTGCGCGTATCGGTCTCGGCCTGGACTCGATTCATTTCCAGCGTGTCGAATGCCCACTGCAGTAAGACCCGAGCGGCCTCGGTTGCGTAGCCATGACCCCACGCTGCATCGTCGAGGCAGTAGCCCATCGACGCGCTGCGGTAGTCCGGGTTCCACCGGNNGGCGGCGTGTCCCAGTAGCGCAGCACGTAGGCGTTGCTGTGCAGCGCGAAGAGGGCGTCCGCGTCCAAGTCGTTGAAGGGACGCAGTCGCAGGCGAGCGGTGTGCAGCGTTGGCGTTGACAATGACATGCGTGCCACGGTACCTCGTCACGGATGACATTCACTCTCAACCTGGGCTCTCTCAGCGGGAGGACAGCAAGACTTGCCCACCCATCGGTGGGTCCGTAATGCATCCCAGTGCTCGCGCACCTGGGATGCCCGAGGTCCCCTGTTCCGGCCCACTACGACCGCGTTGGCTGAGGCGCGCCCAGCGTACGCAAGATGAGTGCCGATTCCAAGGCCGACGTGGGCCCGGCAAACAGATAGCCCTGGATGCTGTCGCATCCCATCTCGGCCAGTGCGGCACATTGGTCCGGGGTTTCGACGCCTTCTGCTACGCAGGACATTCCGAGAGCACTCACTACATCAACGATGCTCCTGACCAACGCCTTTCCGGCCTTGTCCGTCGTCAACCGGTCTATGAAGGTCTTGTCGATCTTGACGATGTCCACCGGAAGCGTCGCCAGTCGATTGAGTGACGAATAGCCCGTTCCGTAATCGTCGAGAGCGAGCCTCAGGCCCAGTTCTCCCAGGGAGTGAAGACGAGCCAGTCCGGCCTCGAAGTCGAACATCAGCGTGCTCTCGGTTATCTCCAGCACGAGAGAGCCTGGCGGCAGCCCTGAGTCCAGAAGGGCGCGAGAGACCCGTTCGACGATCTCGGGATCCCCAAGTTGGCGAGCGGACAGATTGACGCTCACGTAAAAGGATTCGTCGACGACGCCGGACTCTCTCCACGACTGAGCTTGTGCGCAGGCCATATTCAGGACCCAATCGCCGAGCACGATGATCAATCTGCTCAACTCGGCGACTTCAATGAACTCGATTGCTGGAATCATCCCGAATCGCTCGTGGTCCCACCTGATCAGGGCCTCGGCGCCCATCACATTCAAGTTACCCGTGGCGACGATCGGCTGGTAGAAGACCTGCAATTCTTCATTTCCCAAGGCTCGAAATAACTCAGTGGCAATGTCGTGGCGATGGACCGCCTGGCTGTACATCTCCCGTTGAAACATTTCACTACGGCTCTTTCCAGATTGCTTCGCAGAACCCATCGCCAGATTGGCGTTTCGTAGCAGGCTGTCGGGACCATCGTCTAGAGAAACGTTCAGCGCGATTCCGATGCTCACGTGAAGGGGCAGACTCCCGTCACCGACGCGGATGGGTTCATCGAACACTCCTAAGATGCGATGAGCAACGGTCTGTGCCACATCGGGCAGACCGCCAATCTCAAGCAGAACGGTGAACTCGTCTCCCTCAAGTCGAGCCAGTGTGTCACCGGGCCTCAACGCGATCGCCAGAGCGTCGCCGGCTGCCGCCAGCACCTTGTCACCCGCCTCGTGGCCGATGCTGTCATTGATGTTCTTGAAGTCGTCGAGATCGATGTGCAGCACAGCAATGGAGTTGACTTGGCCACGCGTTCGATCAAGTGCTTGACCCACCTGGTCAACGAAGAATGCCCTATTCGGAAGACCCGTGATCGAGTCGTGGAACGCCAGATCGTGCAGTCGCTGCTCAAGGGAGTGGCGCTCGGTAACGTCCTGGCTGTTCAATACAATGGCGTTGATGTCGGGATCTTCGAGCATGTTGGTCATGACGGTGCTCACGACGCGCGTACTGTCGTCGCTGCGTGTCCAGCGACATAGTCCTTCGACCGTAGCCTGACGTCCCTCCAATTGAACCTTCGCGAGCTGATCCCTGAAAGCGGAAGCGTCCTCAGGGTGGATGAACTCGCTCCAATGACGCCCCACCATCTCGTCGGATTGACGGCCCAGCATGGCGAACGCGGCGGGGCTGAGATAGAGGATGCGGCCGCTGCTCTCAACAAGGGTGAGGAGGTCGGTCGACTTCTGCATCAGCGATCGTAATCTTCGTTCGTTTTGCTCGCGGAGCCGCTCCTCCGTCGACTCGACACCCTTCAGTGCCAAACCCATCTCCGCGCACAACATCCGCACCGACGACGTCAGGTTCTGAGCATTGTCTGAGGAGTAGCTGAGGCGGATGTACCCGCGGACCTCGTTATCCACCTTGACGGGCTCGGCGAACAGCAGGACGGGAGAAGTTCCGCGGTTCGCGTGGCCCACAATGACAGGGATCTGACTTGCGACTTCTCTGCCGATTTCCTGTCCGGTCGCTCGCACCGGCCCGTCGGATCGGTCGCCGACTCTAACGGGTGCGGGTCCCGCCACCGCTACCACCGTTGGTTCCAACCGGCCATCCGTGACGAACGACGACCACGACTCTCCGCCGTGAGCGAGCGACACCGCGGCGCGAACACCGGCGTTGGCTATCGCCTCTAAGTCGCTGGCCCCCACGAACGCCGCGGCCGCCGTGATGAGCACCGTCTGGCGCGTCGAGGCGTCAGCCAGATGACGGTTGGCGGTGACGAAATTCTTGGTGACAATCCAGAGTCGAAGCAGGATCATCATGAACACGATGGTCGCGGCTCCCGTGAGAAGAACCTGATCCGAACGCTCGCCTAGAAGCTCTCGGACGATGATCACCGCCGGAGTCGTCATCGCGGCAATCGACAGGACTACGAGCGCGGCTCGCGGACGCCACGTCGCACCTGACTCCGCCGGTTCGGCCAGACGTCCCATGGAGGGATGCAGTGCCGCCGCGCCCCACAGCGCGTACGAGATGAGCCATCCCAAATCGATCGGTGTAGCGTGCGTGAATGAGTACCAGTCGTGAACTTGAGCGACTGCATAGATGCCATCCGCCACGAGCAAGAACGCCACGCTGGCGAAAAGCAGCCGGTAACTAAGGTTGCGCACCCCCGCGCTGAACACGAGACGAATGATGATGACGACCAGAAGCAGATCCCACATCGGGTAGGCGATGGCCGTGAGACGACCCGCCACACTTAAGGCAGGGTCGCGCGCGTAGTGCCCCAGAACGCTTATCCACGCCAGTACGCCGACCGCCACGGCGACGATGAGCCCATCGAGTGCAGACTTGAATCGCGCATCGGGTGTCCTACTACGGACTAGCAGCAGCATGCCCACACCGATGACGGGATACGCCAACAAATAGAGGAAGTCAGCGACCGACGGCTTCGGAACCGAATGGCCGACGAGGCTGTAGACGTTGAAGAAGACGTCGCCTACCGCGAACAGCGCCATGCCCACCGCAAAGGCCAACCAGGGCCCTCGCTTCTCAGGCCGATTAATTCGTATTCCCACCAAGATCGCTGCGGCGGATGAGAACCCGTAAGCGTCGTACACGAAACTCTGGGTCGTCCCACTTGTGGAGAAGAAGTAAATTGGCATGCCAGCCACCAAAATCGCGAGGTACCACCACCACGCCTGAGTGGCCGCCATCTTCGGTCGAGAAATCACAGCGCCCTACCGGAGTTCTGCGATGATGTCGTAGTCAAGGGTCCTCCACCTTCCTATCGACTGAAACAATCACCTCAACCCAGATGGCGAGACTGCCGATGCGTTGCAATAAACGTAGGTTTTACCATCCGCACAAAATTAGGGTCAAAGGTCATATCATGGCGTAGATCAGGATGTTTTGGTACAAACTTGTTGCAATCGAGTCTGTGTGTTGTTGCAGTATTGTGAGCAGACCATCAAGAGCCAGGATGCATCCAGATGTTCGGCCGTCACGCTCCTCGTTCCTCAGTCTGTGAGAAGAATGTTGGTGTCGTCGAGTTGGGACTGACTCATGCATTGGCTGGCCGTGAAGTGCCTTTCAGACGATTTGTCGTCCCGACTCGATGACGTCACCACNNGGAAATGAGTGGCAATCAGGTGTATGGTTCCCGCACCAACAATGAATATGGAGACTCAATGACCGTACTTGTCAAAATTACCGCAACTGGATTAGATCAATCGGCCTACGACCATATGGTTCCTGGAGTTCATCCACTTCTTAAGCAGCAAGCCGGCTTCATCATCCACGTGGCCTATCCGATTCCTGGCGGATTCGCCGTCAACGAAGTCTGGGAGAGCCAAGCCCAACATGATGCGTGGTACAAGGAGTTCGTTGTGCCGAACCTTCCGGATCCGAATGCCATGTCCACCGAGTACATCGAGCTTCACGCCATCGTGCAGCCTTAGATCGACAACAAGGCGAATCGCAATAAGTCATCGATTCATGCACCCCGCAAAGACGACTTGATTCCACTGGAGTCGGAGGCCCACGGCACAGGAACGCCACCAAGCACTGGCGACTTACTGTAACGTGAGCGACAGTCTCTCATTTTGAGGTTTAACGGTGAATCGCAGCACTGCGCTTGTCCGAACAGCAATCCTCTTCGCACTTGTGGCGACGGTCTTGGCTCCAGCGGGGCAGTCAGTGGGCGCGCTTAAACCGCATCCAGAGCCGATCTATCTGGCCCTGGGCGATTCGTATTCTGCGGGCGAGGGCCTCGGTCCGTTCCTTCCCGGTTCTGGATCGTGCGATAGATCACCCAAGTCCTACCCGGAGATTGTCGCACGTCACATCGGTGACGTGAAGTTGAAATTCCTTGCGTGCTCCGGAGCGACGATCGCGCAAATCGACCAACAAGTCTCGGTCTTACCGTCCAAGACCTTGCATCAGGTCGAGATCACGACAGTCACGGCTGGGGGAAACGACCTTCCCTTTTCTGGTCTGATTACAGCCTGTGTGGGGGCGGTCAACTCAACAACATCGCCAACGATCAAGTATCTTCCCGGCGTGAGCAGTCCGACGCTTTGCGCGAACGAAATCAGCAGCGCGGCCAAACTTCTTGGTGCGGGCATCAATCCCGTGACCGGTGACGTGACGATTCCCATGGGAGCGTTGATTTTCCCCCTTTCCATGCCGTCACCTTTCGAGACGCGCCT
>PLZP01000002.1 GCA_003152215.1 Acidimicrobiaceae bacterium
CGTTGGTTCGCCCTCGGAGGTGACGGCGCGCTACGCCCGCGACTTTCGTCCCGTAGATCCAAGTCAACTTCGGATGCTGCACGACGTGCACCCGGGCGACAGTCTCGGCAACATTGAAGTCTTTCTCGATGGCGACGAGCAGCGTCAACTCGTGCGCGATGGTCTCATCACCGAGCCGATCGAGTGGTACACGGGGGCGTCGCCGTGNNGTCGCTCGGCACGCGCGTCGGGCTCTTTGGTGCCATCGAAGTGAGGTACTTCAGCGGTCCTCTTTTGCTTGACCGTACGTACGGTATCTCAGGAGAGATTGTCGCGGTCAGCGAGACGCCCAAGACCGAAGCCTTCTGGTACGACAGCTGGGCGACGTCACCTGATGGCACGAAGATCGCCCAGATGCGCATGATGTTGCGACAGATGAAGGCATCGTCACCCTTGTACCCCGAACTGCAAGTCAAGTAGGGTCACGGGCGATGGAGTTGGATCTAGGGCCTGAGGTTGACGCGTTCCGTCTTGAGANNGTTGACGAACGAACGAAAGCGACGTTGCATCCGGCATACGTCCAGTGGGAGAAGAACCTCATCTCCGCCGGACTTGTCTGTCCTAACTGGCCCCAGGAGTACGGGGGTCGCGGCCTCTCTCCGATTGAGATGGTGGTCTTCGAAGAAGAATGTCAGCATGCCGGTGTGCCGAGAATTGAGCGGGGCTTGGCCGAACGCATCGCTGGTCCGGCGATCCTCATTCACGGAACCCCGGAGCAAAAGGCAAAATTTTTGCCGCGCATTGTCACGGGGGAGGACGTCTACTGTCAGGGCTACTCGGAGCCAGATCACGGCTCCGACCTCGCCGGCATAGAAACGAAGGGCGTCGTCGATGGCGACGAAATCGTCATCACCGGTCACAAGATTTGGACATCAGGAGCCAAACGAGCCAACATGATTTTCATCCTCTGTCGCACTGATCCCGATGCGCCACGACATCGAGGTATCAGCTACGTACTTGCTGCGTTCACGCCGGAGAATGGAGTCGAACTTCATCCCGTCATGCAGATGAACGGATCCGATCAGTTCTGTGAGGAGTTCTTTGAGGGAACTCGCGCACCGCTCACGAACGTCATCGGAGGTCTCAACAAGGGCTGGGGACCAGCGATGAGCACGTTGGCTTTCGAGCGCGGTGGCAAGGCGACCATTCTTCACCTCGGATTTGAGATTCAATATTGGGATCTCGTCCGCGAGGTCCAGGAGCGTGGGCAGAGTACCGATCCAGTAGTGAGGCAGAAGTTGGCGTGGGCATACACGAACGTTTCGATAATGCGTTTCGCCGGTCTTCGGCTGACGGCCCAGATTGCGGCTGGCAAGGCGCCCGGTCCGGAATCGTCCATCTCTAAAGTGTTTCGCACGGAATATCACCGACGATTCGGCGAGATCGCATTGAATCTCGCGGGACCACAGAGTTTGATCCGCCCCCAAGGCGACGGGTATCCGCTCAGCTATTGGCAAGACGTGTTCCTATCGAGTCGCGCGGCGACTATTTACTCTGGTACCAGCGAGATTCAGCGAAACATCATGGGCGAACGAGCGTTGGGTTTGCCGAAGGAGCCCTCCGTTGTCGGATGAAGCGTCACCCCCTCTCGCAACGAGGCTTGACCTTCCTGCGTCGCAAGCGGCGGGTGAAACGCTGCTTGAAGTCGAGCACTTAGCGATTTCAATCCGTGGCGCGCAAGTCGTCAGTGATGTGAGCCTCAAGGTCGGGGCCGGTGAAGTCGTTGGATTGGTCGGAGAAAGTGGAAGTGGCAAGACCTTGACGGGGCTCGGTGTGCTTGGTCTCTTGCCCAACGCCGCCAAGCCAACCGGTCGCGTCAATTTCCTCGGGGTTGACATGTTGAATGCTTCCAAGAAGGAACTGCGGGCACTTCGCGGTGCAGAAGTGAGCATGATTTTCCAGGAGCCGTTGTCGTCGCTCAATCCATCATTTACCGTTGGCCGGCAAATCGTTCACGTCATACGAGCCCACGAAGAGCCTAGCGTCAGGGAAGCGTCGGTGAGGGCAGTCCAGCGACTCGGAGAAGTGGGCCTGCCGAACCCTGGCGAGATCTTCCACTCTTTCCCACACGAACTGTCCGGCGGGATGGCACAACGCGCGATGATTGCAATGGCTCTCGCGTGTGAACCCAAACTTCTAATCGCCGATGAACCGACGACTGCCCTGGACGCGACAATTCAAGCGCAAATCATGGAACTGTTGCAAAGAGTAGTTGAAGAGCGCCAGCTTGCAGTGCTGCTCATTTCGCACAACATGGCGCTTATCAGTGAGATGTGCGGGCGGGTCGTCACAATGTACTGCGGGCAAGTGGTCTCGATGGACTCAACGAGGGGCCTGCTTAACGCGCCGTCGCACCCATATGCGTGGGCTTTGCAGCAAGCGGCGCGAGTGGAGTTCGGGGCCGAGGATGGGTGGGGAGGCATCAAAGGGGTTCCAGCAAATCCCTTTGCGCCGCCGTCGGGCTGTCGATTCCATCCACGATGCCCGTTCGCGGAAGAGCGCTGCGCTCGGGAAGAGCCGGCGCTGGTCGAACTCTCCTCGGGCGCGCTCAGGAGGTGCCTCTTACACGACGAGATCAAACTCCCGGTGCTGGAGGATTGGGATGCCTGACGACAGTGTGATCCTTGAGGTTGATAATGTCAGCGTGACGTACGGGTTCGGCCGTCGACGTCTGAAGGCGGTCGACGAAGTCTCGCTCAAGTTACACCGCGGGGAAGTCGTCGGCTTGATAGGAGAGACCGGATCGGGCAAGACCACGCTGCTTCGAGCGATGGCTGGCCTGACGCCGATTACCTCAGGAGCTATTCGTCGATCGTTGGACGCCGATCAATCGGGCCAGCGAAAGTCGTCGCGGCCTGGCATTCAAGTGGTATTCCAAAATTCGTTGGCAGCGCTCAATCCGCGACAACCGATTTGGAAGAGCGTAATCGAGCCTATCGAGCCACGAAAATTTCGAGCCTCGAAGGAGCTTCGACCAAGAGCCGTCGAGCTTCTCGAATCAGTGGGACTAGGGCCCGAATCCGCAGAGCGGTT
>PLZP01000058.1 GCA_003152215.1 Acidimicrobiaceae bacterium
CCTTCTTTGCAGGGGCCTTCTTCTTTGCAGCAGGACGCTTAGCGGCCTTCTTCGCTGGAGCCTTTTTGGCTACAGCCTTCTTCTTCGCGGCTGGTGCCACTTTCCCTCCTTGGGACTCAACGTTGAATCAATTTGGGACCTCGAGTGCACCACCGTGGTGATCTCGAAATCGGTACCGCATTGACAAACGTGTACTCGCTCATGTGCCGCCCAGCTTCGCAGCTGTACGGCGACTGATCGCAGTGCACGGCCCTACGCGGAAAAGCGTTTCGCAAAAACGTTGCGAGCAACGTTTCACTCTTCGTTCACCTCCTCCGCAGAAGGACATCTAAAAGTCCACTCGCTTTACACACCAATGTCAAGCATTTCGAAGTTTTTCTGCGACCGATGTTTTTCGTGCGCAACGATGTTGGAATTTATTTTGGACGTGGTGTCAACGGTGATGCAACGAGTGGTGCGCAACGTTCAACGCTCGTGCTTGGTCCGAGTCGAAGCGGAAAGACGTCATCAATCGTGTTACCAAATCTCCTGATGACCACCGCTTCTTGCGTCGTAACGTCGACGAAGAATGATGTCGTATCGCTCATGGCGAATGCGCGTCGCGATGGCGCAACGTTGCTGTTCGATCCATCGGGAACAGTCCGTACACCACCCAATGTGCATCGAATTGGTTACTCGCCGATGCGACAAAGTTTTTCTTGGGATGGAGCAATTCTTGCGTCGCGAAGCCTTATTGACATCGCGCGACGTGGTCGCGGCGATCGAAGTGACGATCACTGGACCGAACGCGCGGGCGCACTCGTGGCACCGTTGTTGCACGCGTGCGCACTTCGCGGCGAGTCACTCGGTGAACTTGCGTCTCGCGTGGACGAACGACGGTGCGATGATGTTGTCCACGAGTTGAGTGAGCGACACGGCGAACACCATCCGTCGGTCTCGCTTCTACGAGGTGTGCTCGCGACCGAGGACCGCGAACGATCGAGCATTTGGTCAACCACGTCGGGTCTCTTCGCTGGCGTGCGCACTGACGCGGCGCGCGCCTCCTCGCGAGAGGCGCCGCTCGACATCGACGCCTTCCTCTCGGGGCCCCACCAGCTGCACATCGTGGCGCCCAGTCGCCACCAGGCCGTGACCACCCCGCTTGTCGTGGGTCTCATTGAAGAGATCGTCCACGCCACCTACGACCGCCACGAAGAGGGCGCCCGGCTGCTCTTGGCCCTGGACGAACTGGCCAACGTGGCACCGCTGCCACGTCTCGCGAGCATCGTATCCGAAGGCGGTGGCCAGGGCGTCCTGACGCTCGCCTGCCTCCAGGACCTGAGCCAGGCGCGAAGCCGCTGGGGTACGTCGGCCGAGGGTTTTCTCTCCCTCTTCCCCACGACGGTCGTGTTACCGGGCATTGCGGACCGCCAAACCCTTGAGATGCTGCGCCATCTCGCCGGTCGAACGTTGGTCCCCACGCCGACCCTCCAGTACGGGGCTCGCGGGAAGCGCGCCGGTCGGTCAACGAGCTGGGTGGAACGCGATCGGGCATCAATGAGCGAACTGGCCCGCGGCCGCCCGGGCTATGCGATGGGCCTCGACGCCAGCAAGCAGATGAAGTGGGTGGAGTTGACGCCCGCGCACGCACACCCCCGGTTTCGGGGCTACCTGGACCGGTCGGAGCGCTCGGCTGAGCGATCGCGGGACCGTTGACGCCAATCTTCGAGGGCGTGGGCTTGCAGGGGACGCTCGCCGCGTTCGCGCACGAGCGAGGTCATCCTCGCCTGGCGCACACTGATCACTGACTCACGAACGCCTCTCGAGCCCATTAAGTCGGGATAGAGCGCATCGATCGAGTGCGTGAGCGCAGCGGCGTTCTGGCCGAAGCGAGCCGCATTGCTCCACGCTTCAACGATGTGACGACGGGCCACGTCGGGCCGGCCTTCGAGTGCGCCGGCAAATCGGTGTTCATCGAGCGTCTGACGCCGACTCGGTGCTTCGAGCTCGCCCTGGGGCGAGAAGCGCTTGCGGTCCTCGAGCCACGTCGAAACAGCCTTGTCGCGATCCCACTGCAACTTCTCGCCGCGTTGTTGATGGTGTCCTCCCCACAGCGCTCGGTAACCCTCGTCGAGTCCAACCACGTGCTCGATACCCTGAAACGATCGCCACGCAGACCACGGCGTCTGCTCGGCCAACTCATGTCGTAGCGACGCCCGATACAGCGCATCGGCGGCGCGCAGGTGCGCGAACAGCCCGCGACTGTCGAGCACGGTGCGCGTAGCGTCGGGCTGCGCGCCAACGAGGACGTGGTCGTGCAAGTGCGGCTCACCGTGTCGATTGACGCCGTGGGTGAAACTGACGATGCTGCTCCACTGACCGGCTTCATCGCGGTCCTCGCCCTGTCGACGGTTACGCACGACGAGTGCGTGCTCCTCAAGGTAACCAATCGCAGCCCCTACCGAATCGCGATGAGCCGAGACGACCCCGGACGCGTGCTCGGGGTCGAGCGCCAGCAATATCGAAATTGGCCGAGGTGCTGCGACCACGATGTCGTAGCCCTGCACCGAAGAGCGCTCCGTCGTGCGCAGCACACTTGCGACGTCACGTGGATCTCGAGCGTCACCGTCACCGCGCAACCACCACCCGGGACCACCAGTGCGCAGTCCGTCGATCTCAAGAGCGGCGTCATTGGTGAAGTACGTAACGTCGTTCGAACGACGCGCCAGTACTCGAAACATTGGACACCCCCAGTGGGGCCCAACGGTCTCTACAACTGCGCCGCAATCCTTTTGGCGAGCTCGTGACCCGCTTTGGCAAACTTCGGGGACGCCACGACGGCCCCTTCGCCCGCGCGAAGCATCAATTGGTCGAGAAAGGTTTCGTTCGACACACGGAACTTGACCGCGTGGCGACCGTCATTGAGCGTCAGCCACTGCGCGTTCGGCAGCGGTTCAAAGAGCCAGCGCAGCCACGCTTCAATAACGACGATGACTTCGTCGCCCGCTTCGCCGACTTGGGTCAACCAATTAACGACCGTGTCGATCGGCCGCGACTCAGTCGCGGCCGATTTGGCGACGATGGCATTGATGCGGTCGACGCGAAACGTCCTCCACGACTGGCGCGTGGTGCAGTAGGCGCGCACGTAGGTGTGGCCATTAAGAACTTTGATCTCGCGCGGCTCGATGGAGCGGGTGGTCGCGACGTCGCCGGTTGCGGACGTGTAGAGAATCTTGATCTGCTGGTGCTCCTCGACCGCTTCGGACACGTTCTTCAACAACGTCTCATTGGTCGTCATCTCGACTTGGACGTAGGTGCTGGTCGCGTCTTCGATCTTCTCAATGGCGGAAAGGATTGCCGGATCGCTGTAGACACGCGAGGCTTCGCGAAGGGCGATATTCAGCTCGAAGAGGTCACGCCACATGAAGGCGGAGTGCTCCTCGGCCCCTTCAGGAAGGTCGCTGAAGTCCGCGCGGTACGTGGAGTCGTCATTCGCCTCGTTGTCCCAATCGTCGCACTCCTTTAAGACATGGGCCGGGAATGACTCGGTGCCGTCAGTGGAGCCGGCCATGGGCTCAAGGGCGACCAGTCGATCCATGATGAATCGCACGTGTTCGGGGTCAAGAGCGAATCGCCTCGCGAGCTCACTGATACGAAGTCCGTCCTCGGACACGTAGACCGCGTGCAGGAGTTGCAGGGTCTGGCCGAGCACGTCGTTGGTCGAAGGACCGACGAAGGTCATCTCCTCTGGCGACGGCGCCTTACCTCGATTGACGCCTTTCAGCCAGTCGGCGAGATCGGACTTGAGCGATTTGGGCGACTGCAGTCGAATTCGATCCGCGCCTTCGACCACGAATCGAAGTGCCGCCCGGGGACTCTCAAAACTGAATCCGACCTCGACCTTGCCGTCCTTCTTCGTGGCCGCCAGCGCGCCCGAGTATTGACGCACCAAGAGGTCCGCGTAGTTCTCGTTGGTCGTCACGACCACGTCAATCGGCGTCGGGGACCGAGAGAACTCCGGGCGCCACGCCTTTGCAACATCAACGGCTTCGCCGGAAGGCGCGAACGTGTCGGGCAGCACGACCGGCATCGACGTCATGCGACTGAAGCGGTAGCCCTTTATCTCATCGCCATCCTTGACCCGGGCAATGAGATACGAGACGCCGTTGAACACATCGATGAGGAGCGGCTCAACCAGACGGGGCTTGTTGGCGCCGGACTGATAGTCAAAGGCCAACGCGCGATGCAGATTCAGCGCTCGCATAACCGGCGTGTAGTACATCGAGGACTCAAGTCCTCCATCACTCGCGGGGACTTCATTGAACACGCTGAAGGCGCCGGACGCGCCGAAGCCGCAAAAACGTAGCGCGAGGCGAACGACGCGCTCTTCGTCAGGGGTGAAGTACAGCAGCGGCGCGTAGCCGCTCGACGGATCGATCCGGTAGCCAACACCACCATCTTCCCGCGCCACGGTCTCAATCTCGAAGCCAAGTTCGCGGATACGGGCCTTATCGCGCTCGAATTTCTGGCGGACGGCGCCTTCGTTTCCCTCGTAGGCGGGGATCTTCTTGGGGCCCTTGGCAGAGACTGGGAACTCGTCGATTTTGAGTTCGCGAACGATCTCGTCCTGGCTCAGAGCGCCGTACTGCCACGCGCGCTGCAGCAACAGGACGAGCGCAATGAGTCGTTCTCGACTTTGCTCAACCCCTCCACGAATGCTGCTCATCAAACTCCCGTCACCGTTGCACCTAGAAGGGTACAGGTCATGAAGGCGCAGTCAGTTTCGTGGCGTTGATCGCGGTTCAGTCTCAAACGATGCGCGAATTCCTTCGCGGACAGCCCTGTGAAATCGGCTCGACATGGACAGCGTCACTCCGGCGCGTGACAGACCGCTTCGACATTGTTGCCATCGGGGTCGCGGACGAAGGCAGCGAAATAGTTCGCGTGGTACTCGGCCCAGACTCTCGGTTCATGGAGTACGTCGGCCCCCTGGGCCACGGCGGCCTCGTAGAACGCCTGCACCGCGGCTCGGTTGGGCGCGGTAAACGCAACGTGTGACTCGCGGAACCCCTCCCCCGTCGTTCGCGCGCCGATCCAAAAGTCGGGCATTGGAGGCGTCCCAAAACCGATTGCCTCGCCGAAGTCCATGACCCGCCCTCCACCAATCGTTGCCAGGACAGCGTCATAGAACGTCGCGCTCGCGGGAACATCAGCGCACTGCAATGAGATGTGATCAATCATGGGCCCATCATGTCATAGTGCGGCCGAGACACCACGAAAAACTCATGTAATCGCCTCACCCGAACGCCCATGTCCGTGGTGAGAAGAACGAAACGGGGCCAGAGTGCACTTCGTTGTCGACACGTCGAAGAACGCCGCCATCAATCTGAATCCGGTCTGCTTGTCACGCATCAACATTCGAAAACTGCGAGGTTAGGCTTTTACGTGCCGGTAGTGGGCCGGATGTCGAAACAAAGGATCGATGAGACTATGACGCCGACAACCCCTCAAGACCGCAAGGCCGCGGCCACGAGTATCACGAAGCGCATCAAGGAGCTGGACGATTGGAGGGGTGAGACGCTCGCTCGTCTACGACAACTCATTCACGAAGCCGACCCTGAGATCGTCGAAGAGTGGAAGTGGGTGAAGCCGACCAACCCGGGCGTGCCGGTCTGGTCCCACGACGGCGGCATCTGCACCGGTGAGTCCTACAAAGCAGTGGTGAAGTTGACCTTCTTTCGAGGGGCCGTCGTGAAAGATCCAAAGGACCTCTTCAATTCCAGTCTGGAAGGAAATGTGCGTCGAGCCATTGATTTCCACGAAGGCGAAAAAATAAACGAAGCGGCCTTTAAACAACTCATTCGAGACGCAGTGGTGGCAAACCGAGAGGCACTCGCCGAAAGGGCCAAGAACAAGAAGAAGTGATCGTCGACAGTTGCAGTACTCGATTACACCGTCTAGCAACATCCACTCTCATCGCGCGAGACTGAGATCGCTATCTTGCTAGTGAGGGCCCGTATCAGAAGCGATATCGAGTTGCTCTTCGCGGCGCCAGGTTCCCGAGCGACCACCTGACTTCTCCCAAAGAGCGACCGCCTCTATCGTCATCGTCCGGTCCGACGACTTGCACATGTCGTAGACCGTGAGCGCAGCCACGGTCACCGCCATCAGCGCCTCCATTTCAACACCGGTGCGATCGACGGTGTCGACACTGGCCTCCACATCGATGTAGGTATCGGCGATCGTAAAGTTGATGTGCACGTTGCCCACGAGCACCGGGTGCGACATGGGTAGAAGCATCGACGCGTGCTTTGCCGCTTGGATGCCGGCAACTCGCGCCGTCGCGAGGACGTCGCCCTTGTTCATTGCGTTGGCGGCGACGCTGGCCGTTGTCGTCGCGTCCATGTTGATTCGACAGCGAGCGAGGGCGCGCCGAGCTGACACCTCCGAAGGGCCGATGTCACGTGGGAATGCTCCACCACTTGACGGACGTCGTAGTTGGTGGAAGTCGTCCACGGCGCAATGTTACTGATCAGGCGGATGGTCCAAGAACGGGGGCGAGTAAACTGCTCAGGTCCACTGGCAGCACGGGAGTCACGAAATGCCGACGTACGAATACGAGTGCCAGGCCTGCCACGAGCGCCTCGAAGCCGTCCAGAAGTTCTCCGACGCGACCCTGACCACCTGCCCCAAATGCGGTGGCGAACTTCGCAAGGTTTTCTCCGCTGTGGGCATCGTCTTTAAGGGATCGGGCTTCTACAAGAACGACAGTCGAAGCTCTGCAACGTCGACCGCGCCCGCCACGAGCACGACGACGCCCGCTCCTGCGGCGTCGACCGACGCCAGCTCGACGCCTGCGACCACGCCGTCCACCACCTCGACGTCAACGTCGACGTCGTCCACGTCCTCCGACTAAGTACCGGAAACCGCGATGTTTTCAATCGCGACGGTCTGACCGGCGGCACTGCTCGGCAACCACTCGAGGTCGCTCCCGACGTAGACCACGTCGAGCAGCATGCGCTGCAGCGTTGACGCCACGGTGATCTCTCGCACGGGCTCGGCCAGTTGCCCGTCACGAATCATGAGACCGGTTACGCCGACCGAGAAGTCGCCCGAAACCGGGTTCACACCAGAGTGCACACCGATCAACGACTCCACGAAGATGCCGTTGCCCACTCGTCGAAAGATCTCAGCCTGATCGAGCTCTCCCGGGATGAGTTGGAGCGCCCGACACCCCGCCGAGGGAGAACCGGCGATGCCGCCGCGCACGGCGCTTCCAGTGGACGCGGTGCCCGCTCGACGAGCCGAGACGGTGTCGTAGACGAAGGCCTTTAGTTGCCCCATCTCGATGAGCACGTTGCGCCGACAGGCCAGTCCCTCCGCGTCAAAGACGCTGGCGGCGAAGTGACGCGAATCAGTCGGGTCATCGAGCAACGTGAAGTTGGGCGCGGCGACCATCTCTCCTACGCGGTTCGCGAAAAACGAACGTCCTCGCACCACGGCCTCTCCGCTGAGTGCACCACCGATGATCGCGAAGAGTGTTGCCGCAGTTCGTGGGTCGAAGACGGCCGTGGTTTTGAACGACGCCGGCTTGACCGCACCCAGCATGCGCGTCGCCCGGCGAATCGCGTCGCTGGCGGCCTTCGCTACGTCGAGGTCACTCGGTGAGCGTCCCGCGGAGAGACCCCAGCCCGTCTGATCGTCAGAGCCGTCATTCGCGATTGCCTCAACGGACACGTAGGCACCGGTGCGCGCGTACGACGCCTTGATGCCCGTCGTTGAGACGATCGCGGCCTCCGCGACGTAGTCCGAGTAGTTCGCCGAGTCGACCTGTCGGATCCGTGGGTCGCCACTACGAACGAGGCGCTCCAGTTCAATGGCCATCGCAATCTTGTCATCCAGCGACGTGTTCGCCACTCCGGGGTCGGTCAATTCGAGTGCGACTGCGGGAACGCCGTCCGGACGCGCGAAGGCGATGAATTCATCCTCGGTTGCGAATCGGGCGTTGTCACGAGCCTCGCGAAGCGCATCCCGAACTGCCGCATCGTCAAGGGAGCCGGCCCATGCCGTGCCCACCTGTGCGCCGCCAGTTCCGTCGCGCAGAACCCGAATGCCAATGCCTGTTGACGTGGCGTTGGTGAGCTCTTCAATCTCGCCTTGGTAGGACTGGACCTCGGTGTCGACACCGCTCGCTAAGTAGACCTCAATCTCTTCTGAGCCCTTCACGGATTCGAGGATGCGCACGGCCCGTTCGATGAGGTCGCTCACACCGCCGCCCCGCCAATGGTGACGCCCGTCAGGCGCATCGTTGCTTGCCCGCAGCCAACGGGCACGCTCTGACCGTTCTTACCGCACGTGCCCGGCGTCATCGAGAAGTCGGTCGCGACGGCATCAACACGCTGAAGGACGTCGGGACCGTTGCCAATGAGGTTGCAGTCGCGAAGCGGTGCCGTAATCTTGCCGTCCTCGATCATGAACGCAGCGGTCATACCAAAGACGAAGTCGCCGGTCGCCGTGTTCACCTGTCCCCCGCCCAGTTGGGCGACGTAGACGCCGTAGGGCGTCTGCGCGACAATCTCGTCGGCATCCGACTCTCCAGCCAAAAGGTAGGTGTTGGTCATGCGAACCATGGGGAGGTGTTGGTAACTCTGACGTCGACCATTGCCCGAAGAGAGTCGGCCCTCCTTGCGCGAGCGCAGGTAGTCCCACATGTAGTCCGTCAGTACGCCGTTCTCAATCAAGACGTTGCGCGCGCCGGGCCGTCCCTCATCGTCGAGTGCGAGGTAGCCCCACTCCCCTTCGACCGTGCCATCGTCGACGAGTGTTACCAGTGGACTCGCGACCAGTTGACCGACCTTGCCCGCGTACACCGACGCCTGCTTCAGAATGGCATCGGCCTCAAGACCGTGCCCGCAGGCTTCGTGGAACAAGATGCCACCGGAACCACCGGCCAGGACCACGGGTAGGTCGCCCGATGGTGCCGGGCGCGCGTCGAGTTTGGTGATTGCTTGGCGAGCCGCTCCTCGCGCCGCTTCGGCCACGGCCTCGCCACTCAGGAGCTCGAAGCCACGGGTTCCGGCGATTGGCCGATAGCCGGTCTGCATGCCGCCGTCGCCCTTGGCAATGCAGGTGACATTGAAGCGGGTGCGCACTTGATGGTCCGCGGCGAAGACGCCCTCGGAGTTCGCGACGACGAATCGCCGCGACGAATCGCCGAGCGCAACGGACACCTGGGTGATGGATGAACCCTCGGATCGCGCGGCGTCGTCGGCGAGATTCATTAATTCGATCTTGCGAGCCTTGTCAACGTCCTTTGGCAGCATCGTGGCGACACTTGGGTGGTTGGTCAATGGACCGAGTGCAATCTCGCGCACGCCCCCTCCCCCTTTGCGCGCGACGGTGGCGGCAGCCTGGGCCGCGGCGAGCAGACCGCGTTCGGACAGGTCAGCGGTATGCGCAAACCCCGTAGTATCGCCGACCACAACGCGGATACCGGCGCCGCGATCGCGTCCCGAACTCAGTTCCTCGACCCGGCGCTGGTCGAGCATCGCCGAGGACGTCGAGCGATCTTCGACGAAGACCTCCGCGAACTCACCACCTCGGCCCATTGCTTCGCCCAAAACTCGTTGCAGTACGTCTTGCTCAACCAGAGTGGATTCCATGCAGGCGAGCGTAGTTGGCGACCCTTTGTGCGCTGACGTCATTTCTGGCCCCATGGGTAGGCTGATGAGGTGATTCTGCCGTCGATTGAAACACCCGAAGACCTCCAAAACCTTTCCTACGATGAACTCGATCAACTGAGTGAGGAGATTCGCCAGTTCATCATCGAGACCGTCACGACCAACCCGACGGGCGGTCACCTCGGCTCCAACCTCGGCGTCGTCGAGTTGACCTTGGCGCTCCATCGCGTCTTTGACTCACCCAAGGACATCCTTCTGTGGGATACGGGCCACCAGGCCTACGTGCACAAGCTCCTGACCGGACGGCGCTACGGCTTTAAGAACCTTCGCCAACGCGGCGGACTCTCGGGCTACCCGAATCGCTCCGAGAGCGAACATGACTGGATTGAGTCCAGTCACGCCTCGACGGCGCTCTCCTACGCACACGGCCTCTCGGTGGCGCTGCAACAGCGCAAGGAGTTGATCGGCCACGGTGGCAGGCGCCACGTCGTGGCCGTGGTCGGCGACGGCTCCCTAACGGGCGGCATGGCCTACGAGGCGCTCAACAACCTCGGCCACTCCAACCAACGCGTCGTCATAGTCCTCAACGACAATGGTCGAAGCTACGCGCCAACAATCTCAAAGCTCTCCGGATCACTCACCGCACTGCGACTCAACAAGACCTACCTCACCATGCGTGGTCGCATTCGAAAAACCGTTCCACACCTGCCGCGCGTTGGTAAGGCCGCGTATCTCGGTATCGACGGCTTCACGTCGGTGGTGCGAGAGATGGTGACGCCTCACACCTTCTTCGAGAACCTCGGTGTTCGTTACGTTGGCCCCATTGACGGGCACGATCTCGAGTCGCTCGAGACCACGCTCAAGAGCGCGGCGCAGTGGGACGGTCCAATCGTCGTGCACGTGCTCACCACCAAGGGTCTCGGTTACGACCCAGCCATCGACGACGACATGAAGATGCACGACTTCAAACTGCCCGCGCGCAAAGAGGACGATGACGTTGCACCACAGTCGTTCTCCCAAGCCTTCTCCGATTCCCTCGTGGCCTTGGCGAGCGCCGACGAGCGCATCGTGGCGATCACCGCCGCGATGGCTGGTCCAACGGGACTCCTCAACTTCGAGGCCCAGTTCCCCGATCGCTTCTTCGATGTCGGCATCGCCGAGCAGCACGCCGTGACCGCGGCGGCCGGCATGGCCATGGGCGGCCTCAAACCTGTGGTCGCCATATATTCCACCTTCTTTTCGCGGGCCTTTGACCAGGCGCACCTCGACGTCGGACTGTTGAACCTCCCCGTCGTCTTTGTCTTTGACCGTGCCGGTGTCACGGGCGACGACGGTCCGAGCCACCACGGACTCCTCGACATCGCCCTCTGCCTCGCCATTCCGAATATGACCGTCTTCGCCCCTTCGTCGGCCGAAGAAGTGCCGGGCATGCTGGCGACCGCACTGTCGATGACGACACCGACGGCCTTGCGATTCCCCAAAACGCTGCCCAAGCCCTTTGACGCAAAGGTCGGCGACGGTCTCGAGGCACGCGAGGTCGTCCGTGGCGACGGATCGCTCTGCGTGCTCGCCGTAGGAAAAATGGCTCCCGCCGCCTACAAGGCACTGTCATTAATGGGCGAGGAGGCCAAGCGCGTCACGCTCTACGACGTTCGAGTTTTGCCACCTGATCCGTCGATGATCGATGCGGCACTCGACCACGAACGCATCATGACGGTTGAGGATGGCACACGACACGGCGGCGCCGGGACACTGATGGTCTCGGCAGTGCGCAGTCGAGCGCAAGACCTCTCTCGCCCATTCCCGACGACGCGAATTCTCGGGACGCCGCGCGCGTACCTCGAACAGCACCGCCCGGACATGTTGTTGGCGGAACTCGGTCTTGACGCTGAGGGACTTGCCGCAGCCTTCGCGAGACTCCTCGCCGACCAGCCGGAGTTTGCGCCATTACTACCCGAGTCACCTCGCCCGAACTACTCGTAGTCGTTCGACGCACGTCCGAGTGACGGTAGATTCCGAGCATGTCCTACGACGTTGAAAAGACTGACGCGCAGTGGCGCGCCGAACTTGAACCGGAGCGCTACGCGGTACTGCGTAAGGCGGCAACGGAGCCGCCCTTTACGGGCTCCTTGTTGCACGTCGACGCGGACGGCGTGTTCACCTGTGGCGGCTGCGGACAGCACCTCTTCTCGAGCGATCGGAAGTTCGACTCGGGTTGTGGTTGGCCGAGCTTTGATGCCTGCGAGCCGGGCACGATTATTGAACGCACTGACCGGTCGCTGTTTCGTACGCGCACCGAGATCCTGTGTTCAAAGTGCGGCGGTCACCTCGGACACGTCTTCAACGACGGCCCCACGTCGTCAGGTCTTCGCTACTGCGTGAACTCTCTCGCCGTTGACTTTGACGATACGCAGAGTTAGACGTCGAGGAATCGTCGGATCGCAATGGCCGATCCGACCGATCCGATAAGGACCCCGACGATCAGGACCACGGCATTCGTTCCCACGAGCGCGCTCGTGTCTAACTGAAACTCGTTATGCAACGGATACCAGGTGTGGAGCGCAGTCACCGCGCCTATCGCCACCGCCGAACCCAGGAGTCCCTGAATGAAACCTTCGGTGATGTACGGAATGCGAATGAACCAGTTGGTCGCACCGACGAGTTTCATTACCGACACTTCTCTACGTCGAGCGAAGATTGCCATTCGAATCGTGTTGAGGATCAGGACCGTGGCCGAGAGGAGCAGCACCGCCGCAAGTGCGAGGAAGACGATCTGCAAGATACGAATCGCTCGGTTCATCTCACGAATCTGTTGCACCGGTGCAGTGACCGTGAGGACGCCCGGCTGATTCGAGAACGTTGACTCGACCGTGAACGCGTCGGACGGCACCGTGGGCACGCACGTGAACTTGGTGGGCATCTCGTCCACGCGAAGGATTCTCGACTCCGCGAGGGGTAGCTCCTTCTTCATCTCAGCGAAGTCCTCCGCCTTCGTGCGGTATTTGCACTTCTTCACGAGTGGCAGAATCGCCAACTGTGACTGCACGTTTGCGATTTCACCGGTCGTCGCCTTGGGCTGCATCCAGATGCTCACGCGAGTCCCTTGTTGCCATGTCTGGGATGCCTGGGCGGCACTCTGCTTGAGCAGGAGCGCCGATCCAACGAGCGAGAGCGACACGGCGACGGTCAAGACGGCGGCGATGGTCATCATTCGGTTACGCCAGAGGTTGGAGAAGGTCTCCTTGACGGCGTAGCGCAGGTACACGCGCATTAGATGGTCACGCCTTCGTCGATGCCGTAGACGCCTCGGACTTGGTCACGAATCATCTCCCCACGGTCGAGCTCAACGACGCGCCGACGCATGCGGTCCACGAGCGTTTTGTCGTGCGTCGCCATGACGACTGTCGTGCCAGTGCGATTGATGCGTTCGAGCAGCGCCATGATCGACTCGGAGTTCGCCGGGTCGAGGTTGCCCGTTGGTTCGTCGGCGAGCAGAA
This sequence comes from Acidimicrobiaceae bacterium, assembly GCA_003152215.1. Lineage (GTDB taxonomy): Bacteria > Actinomycetota > Acidimicrobiia > Acidimicrobiales > RAAP-2 > RAAP-2. Next base: position 13,157 of record PLZP01000058.1, read on the forward strand.
TGAGCGGTCGATTCACGAACGCTCGCGCGACCGCGACGCGTTGTTGCTCGCCGCCGGAGAGTTCGCCGGGCAAACTCTTGGACTTATCCGTGAGACCGACGAGATCGAGGATCTGAGGTACCTGGGAGTCGACGGTCGTACGCGGTCGCCCGATCACTTCGAGCGCGAAGGCAACATTCTCAAAGACGGTCTTGTTGGGAAGGAGTCGAAAGTCCTGAAAGACGCAGCCGATGTTGCGTCGCAGGTAGGGAACGCGCCACTTGGGCAGTTCACCAATGTCGCGTCCGGCCTCGAGGATTCGGCCCTGGTCGGGTAGTTCCTCTCGAAGGAGGAGTCGCAGGAATGTCGTCTTTCCCGAGCCCGAGGCACCGACGAGGAAGACGAACTCCCCCTTTTCGATGTCGAGGGAGATGTCCTTGAGTGCCGGCGTGCCGTTCTTGTACGTCTTTGAGACATTCTCAAAACGAATCACGCAACACCCCCTCGGGCAACTAGTGGTGGTGCTTGGGCACCGCGATGTACGTGCATCATTCTAGTTTGGCGAAATCGCAATGTCGTGACAGGAAACCCTTGCGTTGCAGGCCTCTCAAAATTCTTACGATGTCGACCGCTGACGACGCAGTTCCGCTTGCATGAAATCATCGAGGTCACCATCGAGGACCGCGTCGACGTTGCCCGTCTCGAAGTCGGTGCGGTGGTCCTTCACGAGTTGGTACGGCGCCTGCACGTAACTGCGAATCTGCGATCCCCACGCGTTGTCACCGCGGTCACCACTGAGTGCGTTCATCTGCGCCTGACGCTCGGCACGGGCGCGCTCGGCCAACTTCGCCTCGAGGATTTGCATGGCTCGCGCGCGGTTCTGGTGCTGACTGCGTTCGTTCTGACAACTGACGACAATGTTGGTTGGCAGGTGGGTGATGCGAATCGCGGAGTCGGTCTTGTTGACGTGTTGACCACCGGCGCCCGATGAGCGGTACGTATCGATGCGCAGGTCCTTTTCATCGATCTCTACTTCGGACGCGTTGTCTTCCAACAGTGGTGTGACGTCAAGGCTGGCGAAACTTGTCTGACGTCGTGCCTGGGAGTCGAAGGGACTGATACGCACCAATCGGTGAACACCTCGCTCTGCCGACATCCAGCCGTAGGCGAAACGACCTTTCACAATGAACGTCGCTGACAGAAGTCCCGCCTCTTGCCCTTCGGTTGCTTCATCGATCTCGACACCGAAGCCGCGTCGTTCGGCCCAGCGCGAATACATACGCAACAGCATCTCGGTCCAGTCCTGCGCGTCCGTGCCACCGGCGCCGGCGTGCAGTTCCACGATCGCGTCATTGGCGTCGTAGGGACCACTGAAGAGACTTTGAATTTCGAGCGCCGCGAGCTTCGACTCGAGTGCGGTGATGGTCGACGTGAGTTCATTGAGCAGCGACCAGTCGGCATCACCCGAGTTCAGCGCCTCCCGTGAGAAGTCGACCAGGACGACACTGTCGTCGAGGGCCGCGCGCAGTTCGTCGAACTGTTCGAGATCGTTTGAAAGTCGCCCAAGTTCGGTCGTCACGTCACGTGCGTTGTCCTGGTCGTCCCAGAGGTTCGGGTCAGCCACGAGTTCGCGCAAGACGGCGTGGCGCTCTCGACTGGCGTCGATCTTTAGGTACTCGCGCGCGGCACTCCACCTCGATTCGAGGTCCTCGAGCGTGCTGAGGGCCTCGCGAAGTGTGTTTTCGGCCTTAGGGTCGGCCATGGCACTGCTTGAACTTCTTGCCAGAGCCGCACCAGCACGGCTCGTTGCGACCAATCTTGTCGCCTTGCTTAGGAAGCGCTTTGACTGCTTGACCGTGCGCCGGCAACTCGGTCGCTCCTGGAGCGACCGCATTGACGTTGGTCTGTGCTCGTTCGAGACCGCGATCGTTCTCTGGCTCAGGTGTCACAGCCTCGACGTGCGTGATGTAACGCACGAAGTCGCGGTCGACGTTGGAGAGGAGTTGCTCGAAGAGGAGGTAGCCCTCCTTCTGCCACGCCGTCAGTGGATCCTGTTGGGCGACTTGACGAAGGTGGATGCCGTCACGTAGGTAGTCCATGTCCGAGAGGTGATCGCGCCAGCGTTGGTCGAGGATCTGGAGCATGACGTCGCGCTCAATCTCCTTGGCGGTGTCGACGCCACCGGGGAAGCCCTCGCTCTTCGCTTCGTACTGCGAGATTGCTTCGTCGATGACGACGGCGAGAATATCGTCGCGGTCTTCGTACTCACTTAGGGCATCCGCGTTGAGGGTCGTCGGATAGAAGTTCACCAACTCGGTGATGAGTGCGTTCAAGTCCCAGCCTTCAGCGAACTCACCCTCGAGCTGTTCGTCGACGACGTAGGTGAGGATCTCCTCGATCATGACCAGAGTCGCGTCGTGCATGTCCTCACCGTCGATGACCTGTTGGCGACGGGCGTAGATGACCTTGCGCTGTTCGTTCATGACCTCGTCGTATTTGAGGACGTCTTTGCGGATCTCCGCGTTTCGACCTTCGACGGTGTTCTGCGCACGCTCAATGGCCTTAGAGACCATCTTCGCTTCGATCGGCAGATCGTCGGGCATCGTGCGGTCCATGACCCACGACACTGCACCAGTGGCGAAGAGTCGAAGCAGTTCGTCTTCGAGCGACAGATAGAAACGGCTTTCACCGGGGTCGCCCTGACGACCAGATCGTCCGCGAAGCTGATTGTCAATACGACGAGAGTCGTGTCGCTCAGTGCCGAGCACGTAGAGTCCGCCCAGTTCGCGAACTTGGTCGCCCTCTTCGTCGCATACGGGCTTGAACATCGCGAGCGCGGCTTGGTAGGCCGCATCGAACTCTTCGGACTCGGGCGCGAAGCCCCGGCTCTGCGCTTCGCGACGAGCGAGGCCTTCGTAGTTACCACCGAGCACGACGTCAACGCCTCGACCGGCCATGTTGGTGGCCACCGTGACGGCGTGCTTACGTCCGGCCTGCGCAACGATCTCGGCCTCGCGAAAGTGCTGCTTCGCGTTCAGGACCTCGTGCGTGATGCCCGCCTTAGAGAGTTCGCGCGAAAGGAGCTCGGATTTCTCCACGGACGCGGTACCGAGCAGCACAGGCTGGCCAAGGTCACTGCGCTCGCGAACGTCGTCGACAATCGCGCCGAACTTGGCGGCCTCCGTCTTGAAGATAAGGTCCGGCTCATCCTTACGAATGAGCGGCTGGTTCGAGGGGATCGGCACGACCGAGAGTTTGTAGGTGTTGCCGAACTCTGCCGCTTCGGTCTCCGCCGTACCGGTCATGCCGGACAGCTTCTCGTAGAGACGGAAGTAGTTCTGCAGCGTGACGGTCGCCCAGGTGTGATTCTCTTCTTGAATTCGGACCCGCTCTTTGGCTTCGACGGCCTGGTGCAGTCCGTCGGACCAACGTCGTCCGTCAAGGGTGCGGCCCGTGAACTCGTCGACGATCTTCACGTCACCCGCGTCCACGAGGTAGTCCTTGTCACGGTGGAAGAGCTCCTTGGCGCGCAGCGCCTGACCCAACTGGTGCACGTAGTTCGTCGCGACCGCGTCGTAGAGGTTCGAGACACCGAGTTGCTTCTCGACCTTTTCAATACCAGCTTCAGTCGGCACGACGGTCTTCTTTTCTTCGTCGACCTCGTAGTCGACGTCACGAATGAGCGACCTCGCGATTGACGCGAACTGGTAGTAGAGCTTTGTGACGTCCGACGCGGGGCCCGAGATAATGAGCGGCGTTCGAGCTTCGTCGATGAGGATCGAGTCGACCTCGTCGACGATCGCGTAGTGATGTCCGCGTTGGACCATGTGCTCACGACGTGACGCCATATTGTCGCGCAGGTAGTCGAAACCGAACTCCGTATTCGTCCCGTACGTGACGTCACAGTTGTACGCCTCACGCTTCTCATCGAAGTCCGAGAGGTCCGGACCAACGCGTCCAACGGTGAGGCCGAGGAAACGGTGCAACTGGCCCATCCAGTTGGCGTCGCGGGTCGCGAGGTAGTCGTTGACTGTTACAACGTGCACCCCATTGCCCGCCAGGGCGTTCAGATAGACCGGCAACGTCGAAACGAGCGTTTTCCCTTCGCCGGTCTTCATTTCAGCGATCCAGCCGAAGTGCAACGCCATGCCACCCATCAACTGGACGTCGTAGTGACGCTGTCCGAGTACGCGCGTGGCGCCTTCACGAACGACGGCGAAGGCCTCGAGGAGGAGGTCGTCGAGTTCTTCGCCCTGGGCGAGGCGCTCACGGAATTCAGTCGTCTTGGCGCGAAGCTCCTCGTCGGTGAGAGCGGCCATTTCGTCAGCCAATTCGCCTATCGGCGGGACGAGTTCGGCCAGCTGGCGCACGCGCTTGCCTTCGCCGGCCTTCAGAATCTTGCTAAATACACTCATGTCTTGTCGTACCCTACCGGTCTCAAACGCCATTTCATTTGGGCTGCGAGTGCTGACCTGGTCTTTTACCCCACATTTGCCTGCGGCGGTGTCCGTGCAACGCGCCAGCAGCACAAGGCTCTCCAGCGACAATGTCACACACTTCACCGGCTCTCACAGAGGCCACTTTGGCCACCACAAGGCAGGACTTACTTCTAAACCGCGCCATGCTCAGCGTCCATAAAACGCCTTACGTGGGTCGTTTCGCCCGCGACTGGCATCGACTTTCAACCACAAACCACTCGCAGCCCAGGTGACATTCTACCCGGCGCATCGCTCAGGTCGTGGGGCGGAGCACCAGAACCACGCAGAGGCGTAGTCCCAACACCAGAGATGCCAACGGCGCCAGGATTCGACGCCAGCCGCTCGCCGTCTGCCATTCGAATCGTAAGGCACTTCGATGATGAGCAATGAGCATCTCTCGCGACGCGCGCGCGCGCGACACACCCTCTATGTGTGTCACCAATGCGTCACGTGTCGCCGCAACACCGAAGCCGTGCTCACGGATCTGCCAACACAGCGCCATGTCCTCCGCGAACATGAAATAGCGTTCATCGAATCCACCGACCGCTTCGAAGACCTCTCTGCGCGTGAGGAAGAAGGCACCCGACACCCAGTCGACGGTGCCGTCGGCCCTCGGTGAGCGGTACTTACGAGTTGCGGGGTTACTCGGCCATACCGGCGCCAGCAACGCGTGCAGACCGGCGAGCCAGAAGTTCGGGAAGACCCGCTGGGAGGGATACACAGTTCCATCGGGTCGCACGATCTCGGGGCCGACGATCGCTACCTTCGGATGCTCGTCGAGGTATCGCACCAGCGCTTCAACCGCTCCCGCGTGTACGACGACATCGGGATTGGAGACCAGTAAGTACGTCCGTTTCGGTGCGGCTGCAACACCGCGATTCACGCCCCGCCCGTAGCCAAGGTTGAGTTTCGGAACGACGAGGACGACGTGCTGACCCGACAGCGACGGCAACGTCGATCCCTCTTCGCCGTTTTCGACCACGACAATGTCGGTCACGCCATTGTCGTGGAGCGAGTCAACACAGTTGTCGAGCGCTGCGCCGGCGTGGAAGTCGACGATAACCGCCGCGACGTCCGACGCCACGTCGCTCATGATCTTTCCTTGACGAGTGCTCCGCGGTCGCGCACGAGGCGAGCGACGCCGTCGCGCCACGCAGGCATTCGCTGCCACGCGCCAGCAAACTTCTCGGTCGCGAGGTCGCTGCGGATTGGTCGAACCGCGAGTGGAGGTGGATCGAGTTCGCTGGTCGCAATGGCGGTCGCGAAGTCGTCGCCGCGCCCACAGAGTTCACCCACAAAGTGCGCAACGTCAAACCACGTCGTGGTCCCCTCATTCGCGACGTGCCATATCCCGCCCGGTCGCTCGCGCACGAACGTGGCGATCGCTCGGGCGAGATCGCTCGCCACGGTGACCGTGCCGGTCTGGTCATTGACGAATCGAACGTTCGCGCCCGATGCCGCTCGCTCGGCGATGACGTGCACGACGTTCTTGCCTCGAACGCCCATCACCCACGACGTGCGAACAATCGTGTCCTCGCTCGAACAGAGCAACTCGCCGGCACGCTTCGATGCGCCGTAGACATTGAGCGGATTGGTGACGTCGTCCTCGACGTAACTCGCACCCTTGTTGCCGTCAAAGACGTAGTCGGTCGAGATTGAAATCAGATGAGCGCCGAACTCCTTGGCGGCGAGCGACATGGCTTCGGTGCCCGCCGCGTTGACCGCGAAGCAGAGATCCTCTTCGATCTGCGCGCGGTCGACGGCCGTGTACGCAGCGAGATGGACAATGACGTCGGGTCGCGCGACGCCCACGGCGCGACGCACTGCGCCAGGGTCACTGACGTCGAGCTCGTGGTGGCTCAGACCCAGCACGTCGAACTCGTCGTTGGCGATAACGCGCGCGTCCGGTTGATACAACGGGTCGCCCCCGAGTGGCGTCCGCCCCGCCAGCACGTCAAGCACATCGACGCCGACCTGGCCCGAGGCGCCGGTGACCATGACGCGCGTCGCGCGACTCACGATGTTGACCCGTCGTCAGGTCGCACGTGGACGACGTCACCCACGGAGAACGCGATCTCCTCGCCGTCGACAGAGAGGACCAACTGGCCCATGTCGTCGATCGACGTTGCGGTACCGACAACCGCGCCACTCGGCTGCTCGACGCGCACACGCTGGCCCAACGTCGCCAACGCCCGTACGTACTCCTCGCGAATCTGCGAACGACCCTCCACTGAATCAAGTCGTGCACGTCGAGGCTCGAGTTCGTCGAGCAAAATGTCGAGGAGGGCGGGGGCGCTGATCGTTACGCCCGACTCGCTGCGAACACTTGTCGCCAGCACGTTCTCCGGCCCCTCGAACGTGAGATTGACTCCGATGCCCACCACGACCGCCAGTCGTTCGTCCACCGAGACGATCTCGGCCAAGAGACCGGCCAGTTTCGCGTCACCGACGATCAGGTCGTTGGGCCACTTGAGGGCCGGTCGAACGCCACTGAGACGCACGATCGCGGCTCGGGCCGCCAGGGCCACGGATGCCACGACCAACTGCAGCTGGTCGGGACTGACGTCGGGTCGCAGCAGTATCGAGCAGAGCAGCGACGAGCCACGAGACGACTCCCACGTGCGCTCGAGTCGTCCCCGTCCCGCGCTCTGAAAGTCGGCGAAGGCAACGAGTCCTTCGGGAGCGCCTTCGTTCGCCTTCTGGGCCACCCACGTGTTGGTCGAATCAATCTCGTCAAAGTGCTCGATTCGCCAGACGATTGAATTCACAGTTTCAGAATAGGGTTTCAAGTACGAGTGCTAGAAAATGACAGGCCCGGTATGGAGGTTCGCGTGGTAAAGAAAGTCCTGATCGCCAATCGCGGCGAGATCGCGGTGCGCATTATTCGCACCTGTCGCGAGATGGGCATCGCCACCGTCGCCGTGTACTCAGAACTCGATCGCAACGCCCTGCACGTGCGATTGGCCGACGAGGCCTACGCCCTGGGCGGCCAAAGCGCAGCGGAGAGCTACCTCAACACCGACGCAATCCTCGACGTGTTACATCGATCGGGGGCCGACGCCGTGCACCCGGGCTACGGCTTCTTTTCGGAGAACACCGACTTCGCCCGCGCCATCACGTCGAGAGGTGTGACCTTCATTGGTCCCCCGCCCGAAGCCATCGAGGTCATGGGGGACAAGATCTCATCTCGTCTCGCGGCCGCCAAGGTGGGCGTCGAGGGCGTCCCGGGCCGCAGTGAGGCGTTGACGAGTGCGGACGAAGTCGTCGCCTTCGGCACGGAGTTCGGATGGCCGGTTGCCATCAAGGCCGCCTACGGCGGGGGCGGGCGCGGCATGAAGGTGGTGGAGAAGGCCGAGGACGCCCAGGACGCACTCGAGAGCGCCCAACGCGAGTCACAGAGCTACTTCGGACGACCGGAGTGCTACGTCGAGCGCTACCTCACGCGACCGCGCCACGTCGAGATGCAGGTGCTCGCCGACAGCCACGGCACCACGTTGTGGCTCGGCGAACGCGACTGCTCGGCGCAGCGTCGTCACCAGAAGCTGATCGAAGAGTCGCCAGCACCGAACTTCCCTGACGACATTCGTCGTGCCATGGGCGAGGCCGCGGTCAAGGTGTCAAAGGCCTGCGGCTACGTGAACGCCGGCACCGTCGAGTTTCTCTTCCAGGACGGTGAGTTCTTCTTCCTCGAAATGAACACGCGACTCCAGGTCGAACACCCGGTCACTGAGATGGTGACCGGACTGGACCTCGTCGAATGGCAACTGCGCATTGCCTCAGGCGAGCCAATCACCTTCACCCAGGACGAGGTGAAGCGCGACGGCCACGCTATTGAAGTGCGAATCAACGCGGAGGACCCGTCAGGCGGGAAGTTCTCTCCATCGCCCGGTACGCTCACGCGCTTTGACCAACCGTCGGGTCCCGGCGTGCGTCTCGACGCTGGCTACAGTGCCGGCGACACCGTAAGCCAGTACTACGACAATCTGATCGGGAAGTTGATTGTGTGGGGTGCCGACCGCGAGAAGGCCCGTCGGCGGATGCTCCGCGCCATCGAAGAGACCGCGATCGAGGGTGTGTCGACCACGTTGGCCGCCGACGTCGTCATTCTCTGCGACGAGCAGTTCGTCAATGGCACCCACTCGACGAATTGGGTCGAGAACGATCTCGACTTCTCGGAGCTCGCGAGCCCCCAACTCGTGACCGTTTCGGTCGGCGACGGTCAGATCCGCAAGGACGTCACGGCTGAAGTCAATGGTCGTCGCGTGACGGTGGCGCTCTGGATGCCCGCGTACAGTGACGACGGACTGCCGCGAGCAATCAGTACGGCCGCCAAACCTCGGCGCCAACATCACGCCGGGGTGCTGGGAAGTGGCTCGGGCAACGTCGTCGTCCCGATGCAGGGCACAATTGTGAAGGTGAACGTCGAGGTCGGCCAGGAGGTTGAAACCGGTGACACCATCGTCATTCTCGAAGCAATGAAAATGGAGAACTCAGTGAACGCCGAGAAGTCCGGCGTCGTGACATCCATCAGTGTCGCCGCCGGTGACTCCGTCAGCGCCGGTGACACCGTCGCGGTGGTCGAGTGAGCGCCACCGACGTTGCGGCCGAGGCCGTTCGCGAACACGCCGACGACTTAATCGCGCTCAGTCACTTTGTCCACGCGCACCCCGAACTCGGCTACGAGGAGTTCCTCAGTTCCGCTGCCGTCGCCGACGCCGCTGAACGGGCCGGCTTCAGCGTCGAACGGGGAATTGCGTCCTTACCGACGGCGTTTCGCGCCACGAAGGGCAGTGGTGAGCTGCACGTTGTGTATTGCGCGGAGTTTGATGCGCTTCCCGACGTCGGTCACGCGTGCGGCCACAACATCATCGCCGCCTCGTCTCTAGGCGCCGCCATTGGACTGGCGGCCGTCGCCGATGAGCTTGACGTGACGGTCATCTTGCTCGGCACACCCTCGGAGGAGGGCGGCGGCGGAAAGATCGACCTCATCAACGCCGGCTACTTCGACGACGTGCACACCGCGATGATGGTGCACCCCTTCCCCTTCGAACGACTCGACGCGCACTGTCTCGCGGTCGACCACTTCGACGTCACCTACATCGGCAAGGAGGCGCACGCGGCCGCCGCTCCCTGGGTCGGCATCAATGCCCTCGACGCGTTGACGATCGCGAGTGTCGCAATCGGACTTCTTCGTCAACAGTTGCCACCGGGCGACCTCGTCCACGGCATAACGCTCGAAGGCGGTTCGGCGGCCAACATCATTCCCGCGCGGGCGGTGGGACGCTTCATGGCCCGATCGGAAACCAGCGAGCGTCTCGCCGAACTTCGGGTACGCGTCAACGCCTGCTTCGAGGCCGGCGCGCTCGCGACCGGCGCGTCCCTCCAGATCGAAGAGATTGGCAGTGCGTTTTCGCAGATGGAGACCGATCACGAAATCCTCGCCCACTACCGAAGCGCGGCGGAGCGACTCGGTCGAACGTTCGAACTCGATGATGAGGGCGTTGATCGCCCCATGATTTCAACCGACATGGCCAACGTGTCGCTCGTCGTGCCGTCAATTCACCCCATGATCGCCATTCCCACCAACGGCGCGGTAAATCACCAACCGCAGTTCACTCAGGCTTGCATCACGGCGGAAGCCGATCGCGCGGTCCTCGACGGGGCAATCGCTCTCGCGCAGACCGCCATCGGCGTTGCGCAAGACGGACCGCTCCGAGCACGATTACTGTCACGGTCATGAAACTCGAACATGCGCTGTTGTCAGTGATACCTGGACGCGAAGAGGAGTACGAAGCGGCCGCCAGGCTTGCGTTGCCGATTCTCGACACGGTGCCCGACTGTTTTGGCGGAGAGATCCGACGTCAGGAAGAGAATGGCTCGATCTTCCTGCTCCTCATTCGGTGGGAGTCGATCGAAGCGCATATGGCATTTCGAGAGTCCGAGGCGTTCGAACGGTGGCGTGCGTTGACCCATCCGTTCTTTACCGAACGACCGTCCGTGACCCACTTTCACGAACCGATTGAGTATTAACTCGGCTGGTAGACCCCGAACTCGGCGCGCAGGACATCGGCCACTTCGCCGAGCGTCGCGCGACGAGACAGCGCTGTCTTCATTGGATAGAGCACATTGGCCGAGCCGCGCGCCGCGGTCGCGAGATCGTCAAGCGCGGCGCGAACACCGTCGTTATCACGCGTGCGCTTGAGCAACGTCACTCGCGCAATCTGGGCTCGCTGCTGTTCCTCGTCGATGGGGAACACGTCAGCCTTCGTCGACTCGCTTTCCTCAAATCGATTGACGCCGACCACGACTTTCTCGCCGCGATCGACACCGCGAGCGAACTCATACGCCGCCGCTTCGATCTCGTCTTGCATGTAGTGCGACTCAATCGCCGCGACCGCTCCCCCACGTTCATCAATGGCGTCGATGTAGTCGCGCGCGAGTCGTTCCACCTCGTTCGTTAACGACTCGACGTAGTACGAGCCGGCGAGTGGGTCGACCGTGTCGCCTATGCCCGACTCGAAGCCCAGGACCTGTTGGGTGCGCAGGGCCAATTTGGCGGCCCGCTCCGTGGGCAGTCCGAGTGCCTCGTCGAAGCCGTTGGTGTGTAGTGATTGGGTCCCACCGAGCGTCGCGGCGAGGGCCTGCACGGTCGTGCGAACAATGTTGTTCTCGGGCTGCTGTGCCGTCAACGTCGAACCGCCGGTTTGGGTATGGAAGCGAAGCATCATGGATTTCGGGTCCTTCGCGCCGAAGCGGTCACGCATTATGGACGCCCACAGTCGTCGCGCCGCGCGATATTTCGCGACCTCTTCGAAGAGATTGTTGTGCGCGTTGAAGAAGAAACTCAGTCGAGGCGCGAAGTCGTCGAGCACGAGGCCGGCGGCGAGCGCCGCCTCGACGTAGGCAATGCCGTTGGCGAGCGTGAAGGCAATCTCCTGTACGGCCGTCGATCCCGCTTCGCGAATGTGATACCCCGAGATCGAAATCGTGTTCCAACTCGACATCTCCTTGGCGCAGTACGCGAAGGTGTCCACGACGAGACGCATGGACTGGCGTGGTGGGTAGATGTACGTACCTCGGGCCACGTACTCCTTAAGAATGTCGTTTTGGATGGTGCCGCGCAGTTTCTCCCCCGCCACGCCCTGCTCTTCCGCGACCAACTGATAGAGCAACAACAAGGTCGACGCGGTCGAGTTGATGGTCATTGAGGTCGTCACTTCATCGAGCGGTAGATCGGCGAGCAGGTGGCGCATGTCCTCGAGGGACGAAATGGCGACGCCAACCTTGCCCACCTCGCCCTCCGCCCGGAGGTGGTCCGAGTCAAAACCCATCTGCGTCGGCAGGTCAAAGGCGCACGACAGTCCGGTCTGGCCGGCCTCGAGGAGGAACTTGAAACGCTGATTCGTGGCCTCGGCGCTGCCAAAGCCGGCGTACTGGCGCATGGTCCAAAGCCGACCGCGGTACATGGTGGGCTGGACTCCACGGGTGTAGGGGTAGTCACCGGGCTCGCCGAGCTCACGGTCCGCGTCAAACCCCGCGAGGTCTTTGGGTTCGTAGACAGGTCGCACCACGATCCCCGAGTCGGTTATTCGTTCGTCGGGCGTCACCCCGCCAACGTTAGGCGTTGGCGTGGCGACGAGGAATGTTTCGGGAGCGTGAAACAATGCTCGTCGACTCGCGAGCGACGGGGTGTCGCGACCAAGATGGACCGATGAAATGCTCCGGCTGTGGCGCCTACGTCAGCGGCGATACCTGTAACTCGTGCAACTCAGCCGTCGCGACGCTCGGTGTCGAGGACGAGGCCACCGGTCTTCGTCTTGGGGGATGGTGGCGACGAGTCGGCGCAACGTTCTCCGACAACGTCATCATGCTGCTCCCGTCCTACGCGGTCTTCGCACTCTTTGCCGCGCTCGCGGGCGTTGTCGTCGGCGTACTCGCCGGCATTGCGGCCCAGGGCGTCTATCAAGTTCGTCTGCTCTCCATGCAACGCGGCCAAACCATTGGCAACCGCATTGCGCTCACTCGCGTGCGTGATGAAGTCACCGGGGGACCCATCACGCGAAACACTGCACTAAAGCGTTGGGCCTTCGTAGGCGTGTACCAAGCGGTCGCCACGCTGCTCACCGGTAATTTCGTACTCTACGTGTTGATCGCCGTCACCTTGATCGACGGTCTCTATCCGCTCGTGAATCCTCGCAAGCAGTCGCTGCATGACCGATTCGCCGGCACGATCGTGGTGATGGCTTAGACGCCGACGGGGTGCGGCATGCAGAGGTCGTCGTACTCCGCGATCACGATCGGTCCCGCGTCCACCCCACAGGCCGGGCACGACGGGTCGCGACGAACCTTGAAGGTACGGAACGACTGTTCGAGGGCGTCATAGGTCAAGAGACGACCGACCAAGGGATCGCCCAACTCGAGCAGGAGTTTGATTGTCTCAATGGCCTGAATCGAACCGATGATCCCCGGCAGCACACCGAGCACGCCCGCTTCGGCGCAGCTGGGCGCCAATTCCGGCGGGGGCGGCTCAGGAATCATGCAGCGATAGCACGGTCCGACGTAGGGATTGAAGACGGTCGCTTGACCCTCGAATCGAAAGATTGAGCCGTGGACGACGGGAATGTTCTTCAGCAGTGCCGCATCGTTCACGAGGTAGCGCGTCGGGAAGTTGTCGGTGCCGTCAACAATGACGTCGTAGCCGTCGATGATGTCGAGGATGTTGTCCGCGCCCAGTCGAGTGTCGTACGTGATGACCTTGACGTCGGGGTTCATGGCGGTCAGCGTGAGTTTCGCGCTTTCCACTTTGCGCATGCCCACGCGGTCGAGGTTGTGGAGGATCTGACGTTGCAGATTCGAACTGTCAACGACGTCCATGTCGATGATGCCCAGAGTGCCCACGCCGGCGGCCGCGAGATAGAGCGCGGCCGGTGATCCGAGGCCGCCGGCGCCCAGCAGCAACACCTTCGAATCGAGCAGTCGCATCTGACCCTTTTCGCCAACTTCGGGCAATAAGAGGTGGCGGTGGTAGCGGATTCGTTGGTCGGCGTTCATGGTGAGCGGTGTCGCCCAGGGCAGCCCCTCGTCCTTCCATTTGTTGAAGCCACCGACGATGGAGACAACGTCGCTGTAGCCGAGGTCCTGGAGCGTCTTGGCGGCGAAGGCCGAACGAACGCCGCCGGCGCAGTAGATCGCAATCGGAGCGTTCTTGTCAGGCAGGCGCCCTTCGACGGAGAACTCCAGGTTTCCGCGCGCCACGTGGACCGCGTCCGGTACGGCACCCTGTTCGTACTCGTCGGGCTCTCGAACATCGAGGAGCGTGTAGTAGTCGAGCCGAGCCGCGACGTCATTCGGGTCAATTTCGCGAATCTCCGCTTTGGCTGCGTTCAATAAGTCTCGAGGCGTGGCCACCGATCTCCTTCGTTCACTTGAAATGTTACCTGCAGAGTCAACATTCGCGACCGTCGTCTCTGGTAGACCCCTTGCGTGGAACTGCACGAACTCTTGGCCGCCCGACGAATGGTCCGTTCCTTTGACGGAACCGGCGTTGACGAGAACCAACTGGGCGACCTTTGCGCTCAGTCGCTCTGGGCGCCCACCGCGGGCAACGCGGCGGGCGTGCGCATGCACATGGTGGGCCACACGTTGGTCGGCGACTACTTCGAGGTTGCGACCGACGAAGAGTGGCGCAGCAGTGCTCGACGCGCTCCCGGTCTCCAACGCGCCGGTGCCGTGGTCCTCGTCACGTCCCAGCGCTCCGCGTACCTCGATCGCTACGGCGAAAACGACAAATCGTCGTCCGGACTAAGCGACGAGCGCTCGTGGCCAGTCCCCTACTGGCACACCGACGCCGCGATGGCGACCATGGCGTTGCTCTTGCTGCTTGAGGAGCGCGGACTGGCGGCGACGCTGTGGGGAAACTTCCGCCGAGAGCAAGAGATCCTCGAGTGGGCGCACATCGACGGCGAAGACCTCTTCGCGTCGGTCCTGCTGGGTCACGCCGACGGGAACGACGTGGCGTCGGCATCGCTCGAACGTGACGTACCGCAACGTTCGTCGAGGGTCAAACGGGTGGAGCCTTAAACCTCTTCGATCTCGTCGTCGTGCGTCGTCGCTTCGTCAGCGACCGCCTCGAGGAACTCAACAATCGTGCGCGCGCCAAAGGCCGTCGCTCCCTTGGTCGCGTACCCGTGGGCCGAATCGGATCGTCCGGGGCCCGCAATATCGAGGTGGGCCCACGGTCGTCCATCGGTGAACTTCTCCAAGATGAGTGCCGCGACGATGGTGCCGCCAACGCCGACCTTGCCAACATTCTTCATGTCGGCCACATCAGATTCGACCTGCGACCAGTAGCTCGAATGCAGGGGCATTCTCCAGAACGGCTCGCCGCTGCGAGCGCTGGCATCGCGGAAGTAGTCCGCCAGTTCGTCGGTCGAAGCGAATAGGGCACCGATTTCATCGCCGAGCGCGACGACCTGAGCACCCGTCAACGTGGCGACGTCGACAATGGCGTCGGGATTGGCCTCGACGGCGAGGCTGAGCCCGTCGGCGAGGATTAGACGGCCTTCGGCGTCGGTGTTCAGGACCTCAATCGTCATGCCGTTGCGAATCGTCAACACGTCGCCCGGCTTGGTGGCTCGGTCGCTCGGTAGGTTCTCAGTCATGGGGGCAATGGCGGTTACCTTCACCGCGAGCTGTAACTGGCTCGCGATGGAGAGGGCGGCCATCACAATGGCGGCGCCGGTCATGTCCGTCTTCATGGTCATCATGCCCGGGCCGGTTTTGAGCGATAGCCCTCCCGAGTCGAAGGTGACGCCCTTGCCGACCAGGGCGATGTGGGGCAACTCCTCATCGGGGCTCGGGTCGTAGGTCGCGTAGACCAACCGCGTTGGTTGCGCGGAACCCTCACCAACACCGAGCAGGCCGCCCAAACGCTCCTCGCGTATGCGTGGTTCCGTCCAAATTTCGACGCTGACGTGTGCGTCATCATCGAGACGGGATTGAACCTGACGAGCGAGTTCCTTGGGCGCCATGTACCCCGCGGGCGAGTCGACGAGGAACTTGGCCCAGTTCACGCCCTCGGCAACCGACGCACCGCGCGCGACGCCATCGGTGACGTCGTCGTGGGTTTCAACTGACGGCAACGGCGTGCCCAGTGGGACCACGTCGAACGTCGCGACCTTGTCGTCTTTCCTGTAGCTGTACGTCGACAACAGCGCACCCGTGACGAGCGCCTGCGCCGCGTCGCGCGGGTCGTCAATCCCGTCGGTGGGCAAGAAGAAGGCCACGGAACCATCACCAGCCGCCCGCGCCGCGGCGGCGCCAGCCAGCCGGTAGGCCTCGAGGGAGTTGTACGTCAAGCCAATGCTCACAAAGGCGATGTTCGCTTCGTCCAGGGAGCGCAGTATCGCCAGGCTCCCGGCGTCGCCCTTCAGGCCCTGCTTGGCGCACCACTCTTTGGACAAGGTTCGCGGAATGGTTTGGCCAGCGAGGGTCAGTGGTATCGACTCCGCAATGAACGCGGCACCGTCGTCAAAGACGACCGGTACGACGAGCGTCGACAGATTCGCGGCCTCGATCGGCGTGGCGATTCGAGCAGTGCGAGTCATGCGATTCCCTTCTCATCGTGAATACGAGTTGTTCGGTGATTCGGACCCTCCGCGAAGCGCGCCATCGTCCAGGCGAGGTCGCTCAGTCGATTGAGATAGGCGACCACGAAGGAACCTTCGAGCGGGTAGCTCACCGCGATCCGCTCGGCTCGCCGGATGACCGTACGAGCCACGTCGAGCGCCGCAGACAGCGGATTCTCTCCCGGCACCACGAACTCTTTGGGCATCTCAATCTCCTCAGAAAGTGCGTCAATTTCCGATTCGAGTCGATCGATCATCCCCGAGGTGACCAGCGACTTCTCAGGAGAGAGTTTGCGACGGTTGTCGGGCAACGTCGCAACCTCGGCCATGAGGACCCAAAGGTCACGCTCCACGCTAATGAGCAGTTCGTTGAGTCGTGATCCTGACTCGCTCAGGGAGCGGGCCCAGCCGAGCGTCGCCTGTGCCTCGTCGACGGCGCCGTTGACTTCAATGGGCTCAGCACTCTTGGCCACGCGACCACCGAAGTAGAGACCGGTCGTGCCATCGTCACCATCGCGCGTATAGATCTTCACGGCATTCAGCGTAGTGAACGAGTGGCACGCAGGTAGCCTGAACAGTCAATGGCGTCCCCACTTCGACCTCCGTTCGCACGACCGAACGGCAGTGATCCGTACTTGACCGCCTTGAATGATCACGTCCTTATTTACGACGGCGCCACCGGTACGAACCTCCAGCTGTTGGAACTTCATGCCGACGACTTTGGTGGGCCCGCGTTTGAAGGGTGCAACGAGATGCTCGTGCTCACTCGGCCCGACGCCGTGGAGCAACTCCACCGGTCGTTCCTCGACGTCGACGTCGACGTCATCGAGACCAACTCCTTCGGCTCGTTCTCCGTCGTGCTCAACGAATACGGCATTGGCGAGCGCGCGCAGGAATTGTCGCTGGTTTCGGCGCAGATTGCGCGACGGGTAGCCGACGAGTACTCCTCACCGGGACGTCCGAAGTTCGTCGCGGGTTCAATGGGACCGGGCACGAAATTCCCCTCCCTTGGTCAGATCACCTATGACGACCTGTCAGCGAGTTACGAGGAGATGGCGTACGGACTGCTCGAAGGTGGCGTCGACCTGCTCATTGTGGAAACCGTCTACGACTTGCTCTCGGGTAAGGCCGCCATCGCCGCCTGTCATCGCGCCATGGCGCGCCACGGACGCATTGTTCCCATCCAAGCGCAGGTGACCATCGAGCTAACTGGTCGCATGTTGCCCGGGACGGAAGTTGGCGCTGCGATTACGGCACTCTCGCCAATGGGCGTCGACGTGCTCGGCCTCAACTGCGCCACCGGCCCCGTTGAAATGTACGAACCCCTTCGCCAACTCAGCGACACCGCACCCATGCCCCTCTCGTGTCTTCCCAACGCTGGACTACCGAGCGTCGTTGACGGCAAGATGCATTACGACTTGACGCCCGAGGCGTTGGCCGAGCACCTGTCGAAGTTCGTCAGCGAGTACGGCGTCCAGGTGGTCGGCGGTTGTTGTGGCACCACGCCCGAGCACATGGCACGCGTCATTGAGATGATTCGCCCCCTCCGCGCGGCGACGAGGACTCCGATCCTCGAACCGGCGGTCGCGTCCATCTATTCGGCCACGAACTATCAACAGGACCGTTCGGTGTTACTCGTCGGCGAGCGCACCAACGCCAACGGTTCGAAGAAGTTTCGAGACGCGATGCTCGAAGGTGACTGGGACACCTGTGTGGGCATTGGTCGCGAACAGATTAAGGAAGGCGCCCACATCATCGACGTCTGCGTTGATTACACCGGTGCCGATGGCGTCAGTGACATGAACGAGATCATGAGCCGACTCGCGACGCAGTCATCGGTCCCCGTCATGGTCGACACGACCGAGACGAAGGTCGCTCGACAGGCGCTCACCTGGCTCGGGGGTAAGGCGCTGTTGAACTCGGTCAACCTCGAAGAGGGCGATGGCGAGGGCACCCGGCTCGACGGCTTCCTCACGCTGGCGGCGGAGTTCGGTTGCGCCGTCGTCGCCACGTGCATTGACGAAGAAGGTCAGGCCCGTACCGCCGAGTGGAAGGTCCGCGCGGCCCAGGCAATAACCGACCTAGCGGTCAATCGTTACGGACTTGACGCACACGACATCTTCATCGACACGCTCGCGCTCCCCCTTTCGACGGGCATGATCGAGTCGCGACGCGACGGCATCGAAACACTGGAGGCCATCAAACGGATCAAGGCGGAACTCCCCGGTGTGCGGACGATCCTCGGCCTCTCCAACATCTCCTTNNCGGTCTCGACGCCGCCATCGTGCACGCGTCGAAGATCCTCCCCCTGCACCGCATCGATGAAGAGGCCCGTCGGGTCTGCCTCGACCTCATCTATGACCGGCGCCATGATGAGTACGATCCGCTCACGGTGCTGCTCGGACTCTATGAAGGAGTTTCGTCGTCGAGCGCAATCACCAGCTCTTTGGACGATCTCGCACTGAATGACCGACTGCGTCGGCGCATCATTGACGGCGCTCGCGTCGGACTCGAAACCGACCTCGACCAGGCAATGGCCGAAGGAATGGCGCCACTTGACATTGTGAACAATCTCCTCTTGGACGGCATGCGTGAAGTGGGCGACCTGTTCGCGTCAGGCGACATGCAGTTGCCCTTCGTCTTGCAGAGTGCCGAGACAATGAAGTCGGCCGTGGCGCACCTCGAGCCGCACATGGAGAAGAGCGATCAGGGCGGGCGGGGACGGATTGTGCTCGCGACCGTGAAGGGCGACGTCCACGACATTGGCAAGAANNGAGCACGCTGATCATGCGCGAGAACTTGGAACTCATGAACGAGCGCGGCATGAGCCACGTGCCGGTCCTCTTGGGCGGCGCCGCCCTCACGCGCACCTACGTCGAGCGTGACCTACGCCAGGTGTACGCCGGACGACTCTTCTACGGGAAAGACGCCTTCGAGGGACTTCGCGTGCTCGACCGGCTGGGTGAGATTCGCCGTGACAACGAGGATGATCCCACCTTCGGCCGCGAGATCTCGGAGCGAAAGGTCTTTCGCCGATTTCGTGACGAAGCCGACGACACGCCCGAAGGTCTGCCGAGCCGAAGTCCCGACGTCGACGAAGATAATCCTCTCTTCACTCCGCCCTTCCTCGGGAGTCGTGTCGCCAAAGGGATGTCAGTCGACGAGATCAGCGACTACCTGAACCAGACCGCACTGTTTCGCAATCAGTGGGGCTTTCGACCCGAGAACGGCGAGGACGATCCCGCGTTCAAGGAACGCGTCAGTGCGACACTGCGCGAGCAACTCGGCATTGCCAAAGAGGGCAGCCTCCTGGTTCCCCAAGTCGTGTGGGGACACTACGCCGCAGCGTCGAGTGGTAACGACCTCATCCTCTACCGCGACGATACTCGCACCGAAGAGATTGCTCGATTCACGTTCCCCCGACAGCACGTCGCACCGTTCCTCTGTATCGCGGACTTCTTTCGCTCGGTCGACAGCAGCGAGCTCGACTACGCGAGCTTCATGCTCGTGACAATGGGCGAACGAGTCTCCGAGCGTTGTCAGGAGCTCTTCGCAGAGAACCGCTATACCGACTACCTGTTGTTGCACGGCCTCGGTGTGGAGATGGCTGAGGCACTGGCCGAAATGTGGCACAGACGCATCCGCGACGAGCTCGGGTATCTCGAGGAGGACGGACCGACCTTGACGGGCCTGTTTCGCCAGCAGTACCGCGGCGGGCGCTACTCGTGGGGCTACCCCGCCTGTCCCGACTTGACCGACAACGCCAAGGTTGCCGCCCTCTTAGAGAGCGAGCGCATCGGTGTCACGGTGTCCGAAGGGTTCCAACTGCACCCCGAACAGACCACCGACGCCATTATCTGTCATCACCCCATGGCGAAGTACTTCGTCGCGTAACGAACACCCGAAGGTCCACGAAGCGTCTTCCCACCCACCTGGAACGTGCCAATGGAACGACGTGGCGAAGGTCAGATCACTCGAGCGACTTGGCGCACGAAATTACCGCGGCGGCCAACGCTTTGGTGCCCTTGGTCCACGCCGCACGGTTCGCGACGATGTAGGCATCCAACTTCGGAATGCTCTTGCTCGAGATGTAGTCCTTCAGCACGGTAACGACTTCATTCAACACCGTCTTGGACGCCGCATTCGGTGCCTCGGACGCCAACTGCGCGTAGAGCGGCTCGAGTGACTTGGCCCACGCTTGGTAGGACTTGAGATTCGTCATTGCCGGTGGCACCGCTGGATGGAAGGTGAAAATCGTCGTGCAGAACGCGCTGCCGGCCGCGGATTGCACAGTGCTGGCTCCACTCGGTGGGGCCACGGCGACTGACAGCATCATCGCGGCCGATGCCACCACCGCGCCCACCGCTGCCATTGGACTCTTGATTCGAGAATTCATCTACCGCTCCTTCACTGAGAGGCATCGCCCCGGCTCAGTTCAGCCACTTCCTGGCGCGGTACCTACTTACTGATATGGACCGTTTCTACCATGCGAAGTGCGTAGATTCCGGTCCTCGATGCAACAACTTCGTCCGCACGAGGCCGCAAGGGGATCACGCGAGGCTGCGTTACTCCTCGGGGTGGCCGGCACCCGTGATGGTGATGGCCGAGTGCATGACGGGCTCAACAAAGACGGAGATTGCACTCCCGGGAACGGGCATCTCCTCGAGCACAATCGTGCCGCCCAATGCACGGACCTTGTTGCGTGCCGCGTCGAGCGTGTCGACGATGTAGATCGAGTTCCATTGCGCTGCGGGTCGCTCCGGCACCTGATTCTGGGATATTGACGCGAACCACTGCTCGCCGTTCGCCAGCACCTTCATGCCCGGCTCGGGTTCGATAAGGCCGTGACCGGTGAGACCGCTGTAGTACGCGGCGGCCTTGTCGGGCTCGTTCGATGCGTGGTCGAACCAGCCGGGAGCCCCCGGTTCGTACACCACACCGAAACCCTTGAAATCGGCGGCCTGCCAGAGACCGTGCACCGCACCAGTGGGGTCCGCGACAAGAGCCATTGCGCCGGCACCCCCCACGACCTGGGGTCCCATGAACACGTTGCCGCCGAGTTCCTTTGCCCGAGCAATAGAGGCGTCGAGGTCATCGGTCGTGAAGTAGGGCACCATGGCGCCCGCACCACCCGGGCCCTGTCCGACGCCCATCACGGGTTCGCCGTCGAGGTTTGCGATGGAGTAATACCCCATCTCTTCGCCGCCGACTTCCCACGTCCATCCGTAGAGCGACGAGTAGAAGTCCATCACCGCCTGACGTTGATCCGAGGTCTCGACCATGACGTCGACCCAACTGGGCATTCCATTGGCGTGGGTTGCAATTTTTGGCATAGCGGCAGTATTTCACTGCACCGTTCCATCGTGCTTGCGAACTTTTGGACAACAAATGGTGACACCGCCTGACTCGAGGCACGCGAGTCGGAGCGTCGTTTCTAGCGGCGACTGGGTGCGGCAACGGGCGTGGCGTCGCTCAGCGCTTCACGAGCGTGGTAACTCGAACGCGTGAGCGGTGACGATTGCACGTGGTGCAGACCGAGGCGACGACCGCGCAGCGCGAGGTCGTCGAATTCGCTCGGCTCCCACCAACGTGCGACCGGAAGATGCTGTTCAGTTGGTCGAAGGTACTGGCCGATGGTCGCGATCGACACACCCACGGCGGCCATGTCCGCGAGGACCTCTTCTACTTCGTCCGGCGTTTCGCCCAGGCCAACCATCAGCCCGGACTTCGTCGTGAGGCCCGACTGCACGCTTCGTGCGAGGACGGTGAGCGATCGCAGGTACCCAGCCGATGGTCGAACGGCTCGCTGGAGTCGCGCGACGGTTTCCATGTTGTGATTCAGTACGTCGGGCTGGGCATCGATGATGAGCGCCAGGGACGCGGCGTCGCCCTTCAAGTCGCTAATGAGAACTTCGACGTTGGTGTCCGGCGAACGTTCACGAATCGCCCGAACGGTCGCGGCGATCGCCCCGGCTCCCCCGTCGTCGAGGTCGTCGCGCGCGACGCAGGTGACAACGGCATGGGCCAACTTGAGTCGCACGACGGCTTCGGCGACACGCTCGGGCTCCGTCGGATCGAGCGCCAACGGCTTGCGCGTATCGATGAGACAGAAGCCGCACGCTCGGGTGCAGCGCTCGCCGTTCACCATGAATGTCGCGGTGCCGGCGGACCAGCACTCGAAGATGTTCGGGCAGCCCGCCTCTTCGCAGACCGTGACCAAGCGAAGGTCCTCGGTCAGCGTGCGAAGGGACTGGAACTCATTGCCCATGTGCGCTTCAATACGCAGCCACTCGGGCTTACGTGAGCGAAGTGGGAGGCCGGCGTCGGGGTCGACGCCGGCTTTGCGTAGTCGGCGAAGGAGTGGCCGTTCCGAGGAACTCGTTGCCGCGCTTCTATCCACGCGTGCGACATGTGCGGGGCCACCGAGGCGAGCGTCGAGTTCAAGACCGAGTCGTTCTTCCACGTCGCGGGTTCGCACGTCCAGTCCGAGCGTCGTCATTGACGCGACTGGCCTGTCCGCAATCCCGCAGGGAACAATGGCGGCGAATCCCTTCATATCGGTCTCGACGTTGAGCGCGACGCCGTGCAACGTTCTACGATGACCGCGTTCGTTGCGCTCGGTTCGCACACCGACGGCGGCGATTTTGGACGGCGAGGATTCGACGTGCGCCCAGACACCCGGGTATCCCTCGAGTCGCCCGACCACGCCGAGGCGGCCCTCGGGATCGAAGGACTGCACTGTCGCGATCACGGCATCTTCCAACCGCCTGACGTGCGTCTTGCCCGCCGAGGGATCGTCGTCGACGGTGACGATTGCCCAGGCCACGACCTGANNCCACGGGTGTAGGTCGGTGGATGCTCGAAGAGCAGCACGTAGTCGTCGCTCGCCTGGAGCAGCGCCCGCTGAAAGTCGTTCGCCTCCGCAAAGGAGATACGTCCCAGATGGCGGCGGCGCAACACTTAGGCCTCACTCTCGACGTCAAGCCCCTCGAGCAACTGCGCCACCCGCTCAAGGTAGTGCGCCGCCGCCACCGGCTCGCAGACTCGGTGGTCGAACGAGAGTCCGAGCACGAGCCGTCGACCGACTTCGACACTCGAAACACCGTCGCGCGCGACCACGACGGGAACCTCGCGCACGGCGCCAAGCGAAAGCACCGCGACCTGGGGTTGAATAATGATCGGTTCGGACCACAGCGTGTTCGCACTTGGAGCACCGAGCACGGTGAATGTGCCGCCCATAAGATCATCCGTTGTCAACTGTCGCGAGAGCACGCGTTCGTCCAGTTCGTTGACCCGACGGGCGAGGGCTCGAAGGGTGAGACCGGCGGCGGCGTGCACGACCGGCACCAACATGCCATCGTCGTCCACGGCCCGAACGAAGCCGAGGTTCACCGAACGGTGCACCACGAGCTCATCGTGCGCGTACGTCGCGTTCAAAAACTCGAACTCACCGAGTGCCCGCACCGCAGCAACGCTGACGAGCATCTCATCGGAAATGGCGATGCCGTCACGTGTCGTGCGGCCAAGTGCATCGAGTTTGGCGAAGACAGTTCCGTTGGCCTCAATGGCGACGAAGCCGTGCGGTGTGACCTGCACCGAGGCGGCCATGTGCTGGCCCATCCTGCGACGACCGTTCGAGAGTGTCACGACAACTTCCTGCGTGGGGCCATCCAGGACCGCTCGTTCGGCGTCACGCCGGGTGATCGATCCGCCCGGCCCCGTTCCC
>PLZP01000057.1 GCA_003152215.1 Acidimicrobiaceae bacterium
CCGCTGCGCGTGCTCGATTGCAAGGACGCGAACTGCATCGCGGTGACCAATGAGGGGCCAATGCTCATCGACGTGCTCTGTCGCGAGTGCCGCGAGCACCTCGACAAGGTGATCGCCGGGCTCTCGTCCATTGGGATTGCGAGTCAGCTCGATCCGCGACTCGTGCGCGGCTTCGACTACTACACGCGCACCACGTTCGAGTTCGTCTCGGATGCGCTGGACTCCGCGCAGAACGCCATTGGTGGGGGAGGGCGTTACGACGGCCTGGCCGAACAGCTCGGTGGGAAACCGACGAGCGGCATCGGCTTTGGCAGCGGCATCGAGCGACTCTTGATCGTGCGCGAGGCCGAAGGCGTCGAACCGCGCAATCTCGTCAATCGCTCGCTCGATATCTTCGTCATCGACACGACCGGTGAGGACACCGCGACGGCGCTGGTGGACGAGCTGCGACGTGGCGGGTTCGCCACGGATCGTGCCTACGACAATCGCTCAATGAAGGCGCAGATGAAGGTCGCGGACAAATCGGGGGCTCGTTTCGCGCTGCTGATCGGTCCCGCGGAACTCGCCAGCGGCGAGGTTACGATTAGAGACCTGCGCAGCGACAATTTCGAGCAGGCACAGCGCAAAGTTGCCCGTGGCGACGTGGCGCTCGTGGTCGCGGAACTACTGACAAAGAGTTGAGAATGTCGAACAATCTGGAATCCACGAGCATGCGCGACCTTCTCTGTGCGTCGCTCAACGAGGACCACGTCGCCACGACGGTGAGCGTCTGTGGGTGGGTCGCGAAACGCCGCGAACACGGCGAGCACCTCGCGTTTCTCGATGTACGCGATCATTCGGGCATCATTCAAGCCGTGGTCGATGGATCCGTGGACGTGCGCAGCGAGTACGTCGTACGAGTGACCGGCACCGTGACGAGGCGTCCAGAGGGCACGGTGAACGAGAAGCTCGCCACCGGCCACGTGGAACTCACCGACTGTGTCGTGGAGATCCTCGCCGCCGCGGAGCCGCCACCGTTCCAACTCGATGACCGCGTGGACATCGACGAACAGGTGCGACTGCGCTACCGATTCCTCGACCTTCGCCGCGAGCACATGCAACGCAACCTTCGCCTTCGTGCGGTCGTGAACGCGGCGATTCGCAACGCCATGGACGCCCAGGGTTTCTGCGAGGTGGAGACGCCCCTGTTGTGGGCACCGACGCCCGAAGGCTCCCGTGAGTTCGTCGTGCCGTCACGTCTTCAGCCCGGTGAGTTCTACGTGCTGCCACAAAGTCCCCAAATCGCCAAGCAGCTCTTGATGGTCGGCGGATTCGACCGGTACTACCAGCTCGCGCGCTGCATGCGCGACGAGGACCTGCGCGCCGATCGGCAGTTCGAATTCACGCAACTNNATTCCCTCGATGACGTGGGCCGAGGCGCTCGACCTCTACGGAACCGACAAGCCGGACCTTCGCTTTGGCATGGTGCTCTGCGACCTTTCGGACGACTTCGCGTCCACGGAGGTGAAGGCGTTCTCCGCGGCGACGGTCAAGGCCCTGCGCGTACCCGGCGGCGCGAGCACGTCGCGAGCAACGCTCGATCAGTGGACCGATCAGGCCAAGGAACTCGGCGCCAAGGGTCTGGCGTGGTTTCGCGTCACCGACGACGGACTTGATTCGCCGCTGGCGAAGTTCCTCAGTGAGGATGAGGCAGCGGCCATTGCGGGCGTCGACGGCGCGGCGGTCGGCGACATTGTCTTGTGTGTGGCCGATGAGTACGCCGCGGCCTGCCACGTGCTCGGTGCCTTGCGAAGCGCAATCGGGGGACCGCCCGTCAGCGAGGGACCGCACCGCTACGTCTGGATCACCGAGTTTCCACTCTTCGAAGGACTCGACGAGGACGGCAACCCCCAGGCGGCGCACCATCCCTTCACGATGCCGCACCCCGACGACATCGACAAGATTGAATCAGATCCGTTACAGGTCCGTTCCCAGTCCTACGACCTGGTGCTGAACGGCTGGGAGCTCGGCAGTGGATCAGTTCGAATCCATCGCGCGGACATCCAGTCACGGATTTTTCGAGCGCTCGGCATCAGCGACGAGGAGGCCGAGAGTCGGTTCGGCTTCTTGCTCGGCGCCTTTAAGTACGGCGCACCGCCGCACGCCGGTTTCGCCTTTGGCATCGACCGCCTCACCGCGATCTTCGCCGGGGAGGAAAACATCCGAGAGGTGATCGCGTATCCCAAGACCCAGTCGGGAACCGACCTGATGACCGGAGCGCCCAAGGGCATTGCGGAGAAGCAAATGCGCGAACTGCGACTCAAGCCCGCCAGCCAAGGTTCGTGAGTTACGTCTCTCTTTGACGACGCCGTCGCTCAGCGCCTGAAGCAGGCCGCGCCACTCGCTGATCTTCTGCGGCCGCGCACGCTCGACGAACTCGTGGGCCAGGCGCACCTCATCGGCCCCAATGGCCCCCTTCGCCGATTCGTCGAGGCCGGTGAACTGACGTCGATGATCCTCTGGGGACCGGCCGGCACCGGCAAGACCACCTTGGCGCGCATTCTCGCGAACTCCGCGGGCTACGCGACCGAGAGCCTGTCGGCCGTGACGAGCGGCGTGAAGGAGGTGCGCGAAGCCTTGACCCGCGCCCGCGATCGCCTCGGCGAGCAGAACCAAAGGACAGTGTTGTTCATCGACGAGGTCCATCGTTTCAACAAGTCCCAGCAGGATCTCCTCTTGCCCGCGACCGAGACCGGTCAAGTCGTCTTNNGTGACCTCGAAGTGCTCGTGAAGAGGGGCGTGGAACTGCGCAACAGTGCGATCACCGACGAGGCGCTCGAAGCAATCACGTCGGCGAGTGACGGCGACGCGAGGGTGGCCCTCACGACGCTCGATACCGCGATCGTGCTCGCACGTGCCCAAGAGCCGGCGTCGGACCTGGTCGAGATAGCCCAGGTCGCCCAGGCGCGCGACGGCCGTCTCTATCATCAGTCGCGCGACACGCACTTTGATCAGATCAGTGCCTTCATTAAGTCGGTGCGAGGTTCGGACCCCGACGGTGCCCTGTACTGGCTCGTCACGATGCTCGAAAGTGGCGAAAGTCCGCGATTCCTCGCGCGACGACTCGTAATCCTGGCGAGCGAGGACATTGGACTGGCCGACCCGATGGGTCTCGTGCTCGCCGACGCGGCGGCTCGTACCGTCGAGTTCATTGGACTGCCCGAAGGACGTCTCACCCTCGCGCACGCCACCTTGACGTTGGCCCTCATGCCCAAGAGCAATTCGGTCACCCGCGCGCTCGGTGCCGTCACGCGCGCCGTCCAAGAGGGTGGTCTCGTAGAGGTCCCCGACCATTTGCGCGGCTCGGCCTACCGAGGGGCGTCGGAGCAGGGCTTTGGCACGGACTACAAGTACCCGCACGACTTCGATCGTGGATGGGTCGACCAGCAGTACCTGCCCGCATCGCTGGTGGGCCAGCGTTACTTCGACCCGAGCGAGTACGGACGCGAGAAGGCGTTGGTGGAGCAGTGGCGCGCCATGGTGCAACGTGAGGACGAGGGCAATTCACCCTCACCAGTAGAGTAAGGCCCGTGGAAGCAGCCCAACTTCGCTCAATTTTCTTGGATTACTTCGCTGACAACGGCCATACGGTCGTGCCCTCAGCGAGTCTGATCCCCTTCGACCAGTCACTGCTCTTCACGGTTGCGGGCATGGTCCCCTTCAAGCCGTACTTCACCGAAGAGGAGCCCGCTCCCTGGCCGCGCGCGGTGTCGATACAGAAGTGCTTCCGCGCCCTCGACATTGACAACATCGGCATCACGCAGCGCCACCTGACCTTCTTCGAGATGATGGGCAACTTCTCCTTTGGCGACTACTTCAAGGAAGGGGCCATTCGCTACGCGTGGGGCCTGATCACTGAGGGTTTCGGACTCGATCCCGAGCGGCTCTGGGTCACCGTGCACACGAGTGACGATCAGGCCGAAGAGCTCTGGCGCGACATGATCGGCGTCCCCGCATCACGAATCCAGCGTCTCGGCGCCGACAACTTCTGGGAAATGGGTGCGACGGGGCCGTGTGGACCGAGCTCGGAGATCTTCTTTGACAAGGGCCCGCAGTTCGGGGCCGACGGCGGCCCCGCGACCGGTGGCGAAGACCGCTTTGTCGAATTCTGGAACCTCGTCTTCACCCAGTACGACAAGAGCGCCGACGGCTCGCTCACGGAACTTCCGAAGAAGAACATCGACACCGGTGTCGGCTTCGAACGCACTCTCTCGATCTTGAACGGTCTCGAGTCCGTCTTCGCGACCGACCTTTTCGCGCCGCTCCTCGACACTGCGTCGCGCGCGCTCGACGTTTCCTACGGCACCGATGAGACCACCGACATTGCGATCCGACGCATTGCCGACCACGGTCGCGCCATGACGATGCTCGTGGCGGACGGTGTGTTGCCCTCCAACGAAGGTCGCGGCTACGTGTTGCGGCGCATCATTCGCCGCGCCGTCCTCGCCGCGCGACGGGCCGGTTCTGAGGTGAAGCTGGCGCAGTCCCTCGTCGACGCGACCATTGAGAAGATGGGCGGCGCCTATCCCGTGCTGGTGAAGGACCGCGACCTCATCGTCGAGGTGCTCGAGCGAGAAGAGGCCGGTTTTGCGCGCACCCTCCGTACCGGTCTTGTCCTCCTCGAAGAGGCCCAGCGCGACGTGTACGCGAGTGGTTCGACCGTGTTCCCGGGCGACGTGGCGTTCAAACTGCACGACACGCACGGCTTCCCGATTGAACTGACCGAGGAAATCGTCTCGGAGTCTGGTCTCAGTGTCGAACGCGCAGCCTTTGACGAGGCGATGAAGAAACAGCGCGAGCGTGCCCGGGCAACGGCGAAAACGTTGAATCTTGCCGACGACGCGCAGTATCGCGAGCTGATCGATCGCCACGGGACCACTGAGTTCGTGGGTCGCGACGTCACGCGCTACAGCATTGAGACCGAAGTGCTCGCGCTGCTCACGGGTCAAGACGGCGTGGGGGAGCTCTTTCTGGACTCCTCTCCGTTCTATGCCGAGTCGGGCGGGCAGGTTGCCGACACCGGAATGATCGTGACCGAGACGGGGTCCTTCAAGGTCCTCGATACCCAGAGCGTCGCCGGTGGCCTCTACGCCCACCGGGGCCTCGTGAGCGGTGAGCTGCACGCCGGTCAGACCGCGATCGCGACGATTGACCCAGTTCGACGTGAAGCAACGCGTCGCAACCACACGGCGACGCACCTCCTGCACGCCGGACTCCGTACGGTGCTCGGTGATCACGTTCGCCAACAGGGTTCGTTCGTGGGACCGGACCGTTTGCGTTTCGACTTCTCCCACGGTGGCGGCGTCAGTCCCGAAGAGACGGCCGAGATCCTGACGTTGGTCAACGCTGATGTCGTCGCCAACGAAGAGGTGAACACGATCCAAACGACGAAGAAGGAAGCCGAGACCATGGGCGCCATCGCCTTCTTCGGTGACAAGTACGGCGACCGCGTTCGGGTGGTGCGGGCCGGTACGCACAGCCTTGAATTCTGTGG
>PLZP01000091.1 GCA_003152215.1 Acidimicrobiaceae bacterium
TAGCGCGACTGGGTCGTCGGGCGTACCGCGCCGCCGTGCAGATACGAATGATCGATGCTGAAGCACGACGACCACGTGCGCTCACGAATCGCGTCGCCGTTGAGATCGGTCGCGTCGCGCACGTCACTGCAAAAGCACGTCGGACAGACCAGGGTGCAGTTGCCACAGGAGAGACAACGCTCGGCGAGCTCGACCCAACGCGGGTGCTCCAGATTTCTCGCGAGCACCTCGGCGAGGCCGTCAGTGTCCAGGTGACGAACCATTCGATTCCGGGCGCCTTCGAGCACGGCATCGCGCGCGGAGAAGTCACCGAGTGAGGCGAGCGAGAACGCTACGCCCTCGAGTGCGGAGAGCGCGCGGGCAGAACCGACGCGCGCCAAGAACCGGTGGCCGTCGTCGTCGTCCAACTCCGTGAGCGCCAGGTCGAAACCGGTCTCGACGTTTGGACCCGTGCCCATCGAGTCACAAAAACAGGTCGACGCGGGACTCGAGCACTCCACGACCGCAATAAAGGCGTTCTCGCGACGTTCGACGTAGCGCGTGTCGCGATGTTGCCCCTCGGCGAAGACGCGGTCGAGTATCCCCAGGGCGGCCGCTTCGCAGGGACGCGCACCAATCACCGCGAGCGGGGGTCGCTCGTCGAGGGTCTCGACCAGCTCCACCTGGCCGTCGCCGGTTCGTGCGCGCCATAGTTCATCGCGCGCGGGAAAGAACTCAGACTTCCAACCGCTCGGCCCGACGGCCCAGTCAAAGAGGCGATGGCTGTAGCCGTGCACGAGCCGGTATTCGCCGGGACTCTGATAGACGTGCACGCCCTTAGGAAGGTCCCCGACACCACTAAGGACGCCCGGCACGATCGCCCCCGAGCGAGCGACGGGTCCCTTCACTTCGTACCCGAGTTCGGACAACTTCGAAATCAGCTTCGTGAGATCGTCCACGCCCAACACCACCACGGCACCGACACTGAGTGTCGCGGCGTCATCGCGTCGAGCGAACTCGTTGGCGTCGTGGCTATCGAACACAACTTCAGTCTCGCCCGGGGTACGACACATCGACTAGGGAAGAAGGTCCCGTATCGACTCTCCCAGCGCTTCAGTCGTGCGTCGCCATGCCGGAACGTAGTGGTTTCAGCCCCGCGGGCGCAGCGCTCGAAACAGCGGACCCGGGCCGAGGTGGCGAGGCGCGAGACGCGCCTTGCAGTCGACGACGAGCGCGCCCTCGGGCGTGACGATGACCGGGTTCAAGTCGAGTTCGACGAGTTCGGGTACTTCCTCGGCGATACGGGCTACCAGTTCGACGAGGGCCGCCAGCGCTTGTCGATCAACGGGTGGAGTACCGCGAAAGCCGTCAAGGAGTCGCGCCGCTCGCAACGAACTGACCATTGCCTCTCCCGCCCCGGCATCAAGTGGTGGTACGGCGAACGCCCGATCACCCAGGACATCGGTCAGAACCCCTCCGAGCCCGACCATGACGACCGACCCGAAGTCGGGATCAACCGTGAGTCCGACGATCGCTTCGACACCCGATTTCGCCATTGGTTGAACGACGGCCCCACCCATCTGTTCACCGAGCCGCTCGGACATCGCTTCGTACGCGGCGCGCACGGCGCTCGCGCTCGCGAGCGAGGTCACCACGCCTCCGACGTCGGACTTGTGGACGAGGTCGCCCGCACGGGCTTTCAGAACGATCGGAAAGCCAAGGGACTCCCCCACGGCGGCGGCCTCGTCAGCGCTGAAGACCGCGTGGGTCGCAAGTATGGGCAACCCGCACGAACTGAGTAGCCGGGCCGCCTCGTCAAGCGCGAGCCATCCGCCGGCCGGGTTCTCGGCGAGTCGAGTCCCGACGATCTCTCGAACAGCCGAAAGCTGTTCGATGTCCACGGGCTCGTTCGATGAGGTCCTCGAGCGGTTGCGCCACTCTGCGTAGCGACAAAGGTGCGCCAACGCAGAAGCCGCACGCTCGGGGGTGGGAATCTCGGCCACCCGGCGCATCGCGTGCTCGTGAGCCGAAGGCGATCCGCCGAGCACGCACGCGACGAGCGGTTTGTCAAAGCGCGACGCGACCGCCTCGGCGGCGACGCGAGCGTCGTCGCCCGAGAGGGCTAACACTTCGGTGACCACCACGATCACCGCGTCAATCGCCTCATCGGCCAGGACGATCTCTAGCGCCCGCTCCAGCGTCTCGCACGTTCCGTCGGCGGTCAGGTCCACCGGATTGGACGTCGCGGCGGCGTCGACCAGGCATTCATGCAGCGCGGTCTTCGTCGAATCGTCGAGTTCTGTCACGAGCAACCCGTTGGCTTCGCACGCATCGGCAGCGAGGATGAGCGGCCCTCCGGAGTTCCCCACCAGCGCGACGCGTCGGCCCGCTGCCAGTGGCGCCGCGAGTAGGAGCGTCGAGACGTCAAGGAGCTCTTCGAGAAGATCGACCTTTATGACGCCGGCGCTTCGCAGCAGTGCCTCCACCGACACCTCCGGGGTGGCGGCGGCCGCGGTGTGCGAGCGCGCCCCGCGAGCACCGGCGGCGCTTCTCCCGGCCTTCAGTGCGACAATCGGCTTGTGCTCGCCAATGCGCCGAGCGATGCGCGCGAACTTTCGCGGGTTGCCCAGTGATTCGAGGTAGAGCGCGATGACCGAGGTCCGCTCGTCGCGTTCGAGGAAGCACAAGAGGTCATTGGAACTCACGTCGAGCTTGTTGCCCACTGAGACGAAGCAGGAAAGTCCAACTCCCGCGGCGCTCGCCTGTTCGGCGAGGACGATGCCGACCGCTCCCGATTGCGAGATCAACGCCAGGCGACCAGGAAGTGGATCGAGGCCGGTGAAGGTGGCGTTCAGTCGCACTTCGGGATCAGTGTTCACGAGACCGAGACAGTTCGGCCCCACGATGCGCATGCCATTCTCGCGCGCCATTGCGAGGAGGTCGTTCTCCATCGCCGCGCCAGCCTGACCGGTCTCGGCGAACCCCGCCGTGATCACCGTCACGGCGCGCACGCCACTGAGTGCGGCCTCCTTCAGAACTATTGGCACCTGTGCGGCCGGTACCGCGATAATGGCGAGATCGACGCGCTCGGGCAACGAGCAGAGGTTGGGGAACGCCGCGACGCCGCAGATCGAGCGGGCCTTCGGATTCACTGGGTACACGGTGCCCGTTACGTCGCCCGCGAGCAGTGATCGCACGACCTCGTGCCCCGCACTACCCGGACTGCGTCCCGCCCCCACGACGGCGATGACCCGAGGGCGCAAGACGGCGGCCATGCTCGCCGCCTCGGCGATCGCCTCTCGTTCATCACACGTCGCGCGATACTCGCTCGTCGGACGAAGGTCGATATCGAATCTCACGACGACGCCTTCTGAGACCGCGTCCATCCGCAAGCCCAATGCGTGAAGGACACCGAGCATGTTCTCGTTGGCAGTGGCGACTTCGGCGTGAAAGCGTTGAATTCCTATTGAACGCGCGTACGCGGCCAGGCTCTCGAAGAGTAGTGTCGCGACCCCTAACTGACGATAGGGCTCCGTTACGTCAATGACGATCGTGGCCGCGGAATCGTCGGCGTGGCCGCGATCAAAGGTGGCGACAGCAACAATCTCGTCGTAGGCGATCGCCACGAAGGCCATCGCCAAGGAGTAGTCGGCGTCGGCAACTCTTTCGGCAGCTTCTTGGGTCGAGTTCGAATCGACGACACCGCCAGCGAGGAAATCAGCGAAACAGTCGAGTTGCGGCGCGTCACTCGCACGGATCGGTCGAACAAGCACGGACGAACCGTTGGTCAACAACCCATCAAAGGCCCACGCCAGTGGGTACACGTTGGGGACCCCAGACTCTCCGACGAGTTCACTCCGGGCCATCTGCACCTCGCTTTCCCTCAATAATGTCCACCCGCACACGGTGTTCGTTAGGGGCTAATGGCCCGAATGTGGTCCACCTCCGTGACCGAACAAAAGGGGACCTTCTTCCCTAGAGAGCATTCCGCGAGCACGGTCACACTGGTGACAGACGTTGAATGGAGAGTTCATGCGCATAGGTTTGCTCACCGGCGGCGGCGACTGTCCGGGTCTCAACGCCGCGATCCGCGCCATCGTTTTGTGCGCGGCGAATGACGGCGACGAGGTCATTGGCTTTCACCATGGCTGGCGTGGCGTGGCTGAGGGTGAAGGCGCCACACTGACAGAGACCGACACAAAGGGACTCCTGCAGACGGGCGGCACGATCCTGCGTACGGCCCTCTACCACCCCGACAAGCACGAAGGCGGTACCGAGGCGGTGCTCGCTACCTTCGAGCGCGAACGTCTCGACGCATTCGTGGTCATTGGAGGCGACGGGACGTTGGGCGCGGCACTCAAACTCTCGCAACTCGGCGTGCCGCTCGTGGGCGTCGCCAAGACAATTGATCACGATGTGTCGGGTACTCATCGCTGCATTGGGTTCGACACCGCAGTAGCAACCGCGGCCGAAGCAATAGACCGGGTCCAGACCACCGGCGAGAGCCACGACCGGTTGATGATCGTCGAGGTCATGGGGCGCACTTCCGGGTGGCTCGCCGTGTGCGCGGGAATTGCCGCCGGTGCGAACGCGCTGTGTCTGCCGGAAACGCCGGTGGACTTCGACCAACTCGCGAAGGCCATCGCACGGCGCCACGACGCGGGATCGACTTCCTCGGTCGTCGTCGTCGCCGAGGGAGCATTGCATGATGAGAACCACAACGGATCGGCCGGCTCGCTCGTGGCGGACGCGCTCGCCGAGCGTACTGGCTACGAGACTCGTCTCACCGTGCTCGGCCACATCCAGCGCGGTGGCCCACCGATTGCGTCGGACCGGCTGCTCGCGTCCAATTGCGGGGTCGCGGCGATGCAGGCCGTTCACTCGGGCGCGTTCGCCACACTCGTCGACGCCGGCGACACCACGACCGAACTCGTGCCCCTCAGTTTTGTGGCATCAGGACCACGTCCCGTTCCCCCGGCGCTGCTCGCGGTCGCCAGCGAACTCACAGTGCATTAACACCAACACCGATCGCGTCACGACATAGCGCTCCATGACAAGGCTGCGTGCTCTATCGATCGCGAGCCACAAACTCCGGCGACGCCTCGAGTCGGGCGACGAGGACGTCACGACGCAAGAGGCCAGCCTGCGTCCCGTACTGGCTCGCCACCTCGGTCGCGTTCAACGCCGCCCAGCGAAGTGCCTCTTTCAGGGATGCACCCTGAACAATGGCCGCGACGATAGTTGCGGCAAACGCGTCTCCGGTTCCCGATCTGTCCAACGCGGGCACGGACTCGGAGAACCCCTCGACGAAAATTCGCTGGACGTCGTCGTCGGCGACGGCGCCACCGGTTTCGTCGAACACCACGACGCTCCGGGGTCCGAGTTTCCTCAGAGCCTCGAGTGTCTCACCGACGTCGGCACCTGGCCTGTGCGCGATTGCCTCAGCGGCCGCACGGCCACAGACCAGCACCTCAGCCCTTTCGTACAGTCGAGCGAGCCGGTCCGCGCCCGCCTCGACCTGAAAAGTGCCCGGCTGGAAAGCCAGGCGCACGCTGGGGTGCTGGTCCAACC
This sequence comes from Acidimicrobiaceae bacterium, assembly GCA_003152215.1. Lineage (GTDB taxonomy): Bacteria > Actinomycetota > Acidimicrobiia > Acidimicrobiales > RAAP-2 > RAAP-2. The sequence continues at coordinate 5,551 of PLZP01000091.1, forward strand.
AGTCGGCCACCTCGTCTTGATACGTCAACGCGTCCGGACCGAGTGAGTTGATGTAGAGCCACGCAGGAATCTCGCGGTCCTTCAGCGCCTTCCAGTGGTAGTTGAAGTCAGCGTGACGAACGAGAATCGTCCGTTCGCCACCGATGGCGAGTATGAAGTTTCGTACCGTGTGACTCGGTGAGTCGACGTGCACGAGTTCGGTCGCGACGCCGTCACCACGCATCGCACTCAAGATGTCGAGCCCAATTTGATCGTGGGCCATGTAACTCGCCAGACCAACACGAAGCCCGAGACGCGACATCGCCACGGCGGCGTTGGCAGCGCTGCCGCCCGCACTCGATCGAGAGTCTTCTTCGAGGACCACTTTGGTGCCGAGAGGAATCTCGAGCCAGCGCCCGTCATCGTCGACACGCACTCGTACGAGACCGTCGGGAAGGCGGATGAACTCATCAGTCACGACGTCGCCCAAGCTGACTACGTCGAAATTCTCGGCACCGGTTACGAATCCCATCGCGAACCTCCGAACCGCCTCGACTTCGCGCGCAACGGATCAACACGTACATTGCTGGTGTCGGGTCCCAACGGTTCAGCGTGCACTGCACGAAGGTGAACGTTGCATCGATTGGTCGTACGTGATTGTGACATCAAATTCACCCTACACATAGCTGACATCACGACGCCTCGGGCGAACATCGTCACTCGGGTCACGCAGCATCATTGTGACCTTTGACCCGAGCCGCGCTCCGAGCGAGGCTGCGAAAATGTAGTGCACAACGTTTACGAGGTACCTACGGCGAAGGAGTCCCCATGACGGTACGTGTAGCGATCAATGGATTCGGACGAACTGGGCGGTCCTTCCTGCGCGCGGCGATTGCTCAGCACTCAGACCTCGAAGTCGTCGCGATCAACGATCTTGGCGCTCCCGAAGCCCTCGCGCGACTCTTCTCGCGTGACTCGGTTCACGGGCGTTACCCCGAACCGGTGCGCGTCGAGGGAGAGTCGATGTTCGTAGGCGATCGTCAGATTCGGATGCTCGCCGTGCCGAGCGCGAAGGACCTTCCCTGGGGCGAACTCCAGATTGACGTCGTCGCCGAATCAACGGGCCGCTACACCAAGCGCGAAAAAGCCGCAGAACATCTCGTCGCCGGTGCGAAACGCGTCGTGATCTCTGCGCCCGCGCAGGACCCCGACGCGACCTTCGTCATGGGGGTCAATGAGGATCAGTTCGATGCGTCAAAGCATTTCATCATCTCGAACGCATCGTGCACAACAAACTGTCTCGCTCCGCTCGCCATGGTCCTCGACGACGCGTTCGGCCTCGACAACGGCTTCATGACAACCGTGCACGCGTACACGGACGATCAGAACCTCGTTGACGCGCTGCACAAGGACGCCCGACGTTCACGTGGTGCGGCGATCAACATCGTGCCGACCACCACCGGCGCCGCCAAGGCCACGGGACTGGTGCTACCAGACCTGGTCGGCCACCTCGATGGCTTGGCGCTCCGCGTTCCCGTTCCCGACGCGTCGATCACCGATCTCGTCGCGAACGTCCACGCCATGCCAAGCGTCGAGGAGATTAACGATGCCTTCCGTGCCGCCGCGAGTTCAGGTCGCCTCGCGGGCGTGCTCGAATTCTCCGAGGAGCCGCTCGTGTCAAGTGACATCATCAACTCGAGCGCATCGTGCGTATTCGATTCGTTGTTAACGATGGCCAACGGCCACCTCGTGAAAGTGCTCGGCTGGTACGACAACGAAGCAGGGTACTCAAATCGCCTCGCGGACCTCGTCGCGCTCGTCGGTGCCGCCCGCTCACCGCGTCATCAACTCGGTGACGCGGTGCCACTCGGTTCTTACGATCGCGACTCAGCGAAGCGCTACGTTGACATTCTCTCGTAGGGCGGCAAGACCAGGTAGGTCGCCCTTCTCGATGAATTCGAGTGTGGCACCTCCCCCGCTCGACACGTGATCAATGCCCTGCTCGAGGTGCAACGCGTGCACCGCGGCCGCGGTTTCGCCGCCGCCCACCACCGAGAAACCCTGACTCGAGGCGACCGCCTGGGCGACCGAACGGGTTCCTTCGCCAAAACGCGGGTCTTCGAAGACGCCCATTGGCCCGTCCCACAGCACGGTGCCGGCGCGGGCGATGGCGTCGCCAAACGACGCGCGTGTCGCAGGGCCAATGTCGGCGCCCCGCCATCCCGGCAACAGATCAACACCAAAGGTGCGAGCGGACCCGCTCTGCGCTGTTCCGAACTCGAAGCTGCCGTCGGGTGACAGCGCGACAAGGTCCACGGGTAGTTCAAGTTGGTAGTGACACAGCAGCCACAGAGCTTCGTCAAAGAGGGTGGGCTCCACGGGCGAATTGCCGACGTCGTGACCCATGGCCGCGAGAAAAGTGAAGCTCATGGCGCCGCCAAGGTAGAGACGGTCCACCTTTTGCGAGAGCGACGCCAGCAGTCCGAGTTTGTCCGCCACCTTCACGCCACCGAGTACGGCAACGAATGGACGCTCAGGGTTGATGAGGAGGCGTGAGAGCGCTTCGACTTCGCGCTGGAGCAACCGTCCCGCCACACTCGGCAACAACAGCGGCGGACCGACGATCGACGCGTGACGGCGGTGACACGCACCGAACGCGTCATTGACGTAGTAGTCAAATCCCTTGACGAGTCGTCGAACGAACTCTGGGTCGTTGGCTTCCTCGCCGGGATCGAAACGAAGGTTCTCCATCACCTCGACGCCCGGCGCGAGGATCGCCATCCGCTCGCGCACGGGTGTCATCGAATAACGTAAATCGACCCTGCCCCGTGGCCGACCGAGGTGGCTGCACACGCTCACGTGCGCCCCACGTTCGAGCAACCACGTCAGCGTCGGCACGCACGCACGCAGTCGAAAGTCATCGCTCACCTCGTAGCCACCAGTTCCCGTCTCTCGCAACGGGGCGTTGAGGTCGGCTCGAACGAGTACGCGCCGACCGGCGACGGGCGGGAGATCTTCCAGTCTCGCCAGGCGTCGACACGTAACGGGAGACGGCACCCGCTCCGCCCTTATGGACGCAGTTGTATCGAGCGTCATGTCGTCAGTTTGCTCTTCTCTTCCAACTCAAGGACTTGCCTCGTGGTCTTGAGCACCGTGTCGGGATTAAGACTCATCGAGTCAATTCCCAGTTCGACGAGGAACGCGGCCATGTCCGGATAGTCCGAGGGTGCCTGACCGCACAGCCCAGAGTGAATCTTGTTTCGCCGGCAACCCTCGACGGCGAGCCTGATCATCGTCTTCACGCCGTCATCGCGTTCGTCATAGTCAAAGGCCACGATTTCGCTGTCGCGGTCGACGCCCAAGGTGAGTTGCGTGAGGTCGTTGGAACCAATCGAGAATCCGTCAAAGTAGGTCGAGAATTGGTCGATCAAGATCACGTTGTTGGGAATCTCGCACATGGCGTAGACCTCGAGGCCGTTCTCGCCGCGTCGAAGCCCGTGCTCCGCCATACGTGCCAGGACCCGCTCGGCCTCGGCGACTCGACGAACGAACGGCAACATGAGCACCACGTTGGTGAGCCCCATCTCCTCGCGGACTCGCTTCATGGCCTTGCATTCGAGAGCGAAGCCCTCTTCGTACGCCGGGTGCGCGTAGCGCGACGCCCCACGAAATCCAATCATCGGGTTGTTCTCCAGGGGCTCGAAATCGGCCCCACCGAGCAAACTGGCGTACTCGTTCGTCTTAAAGTCTGACATCCGCACCACGACCGGCTTTGGCCAGAACGCCGCGGCGATCGTGCCGATCCCTTCGGAGAGCCGCTCCACGAAGAACTCCTCGCCGCTCGGGTAGTTCTGAATGAGTCGTGCGATCGCCGCACGCGCTGCGGGGTCGCTCACCTTCTCTGGGTGGATCAACGCGAGGGGGTGCGCGCGGATTGACTCGCTGATGATGAACTCCATGCGCGCCAGACCCACACCGTCATTGGGCAAGAACGAGGTCTTGAACGCGAGATCGGGGTTGCCGAGATTGATCATGATCTTCGTCTTGGGTCGCGCGAGATCACCAACATCGCTGCGCTCGACGTGAAAGGCCACGTCACCGCGATACACGCGCCCCGAGTCGCCCTCGGCGCACGAGACGGTGACCAGCGTGCCGCTCGGCACAGTGGTCGTCGCGTTGCCCGTACCGACAACGGCCGGCACGCCAAGTTCACGCGCGATGATCGCCGCATGACACGTGCGTCCGCCGCGGTTGGTGACGATGGCCGACGCGGTCTTCATCACCGGTTCCCAGTCGGGCGTCGTCGAGTCGGCCACGAGTACCTCACCGGGTTGGAACTCGGAGAGGTGCGCCACGCTGTCGATGACCCGAGCGGTGCCCGAAGCAATCTTTTCCCCCACCGAGCGGCCCTCCACGATGATTTCGCCACCACCTTCGAGGACGTAGTTCTCGAACACGTTCGCTTGGCGCTGTGACGCCACGGTCTCGGGCCGGGCCTGGACAATGTAGATCTTCCCGTCGAGGCCGTCCTTCGCCCATTCCATGTCCATTGGCTTGTTGTAGTGCGTTTCGATGGTGACGGCGTTGTCGGCCAGCTCAAGGACATCATCGTCGGACAGGCAGAACCGTTCCCGGTCATTCTTCGGTGTCGGAACGTTGCGCGTCGTCGCTCCCGTCTGGCCTTCGACGAAGATCATCTTCACCGCCTTGTCGCCGAGCAGGCGGCGAAGGACCGCCCGGTGCCCTAGCGCGAGCGTCGGCTTATGCACGTAGAACTCGTCAGGGTCGACCGCTCCCTGGACGACGTTCTCACCGAGTCCGTAGGCTCCGGTGACGAACACGACATCGCGGAACCCTGACTCGGTGTCAAGCGTGAACATGACCCCCGATGAGGCGAGGTCGGATCGGACCATCTTCATCACGCCAATGGAGAGCGCGACGTCGTAGTGGTCGAAACCCTGGTCCACGCGATAGTGGATGGCGCGGTCCGTGAAGAGACTCGCGAAACAGCGCCGACAGGCGTCGAGCAAACTTTCCTCGCCGTGCACGTTCAAGAAGGTCTCTTGCTGGCCCGCGAAGCTCGCCGTAGCCAAGTCTTCGGCTGTCGCCGAGGAGCGCACTGCGAGACGGACGTCTTCGCCGTACTCCTGTTGAAGTTGGTGGTAGCCCGCGACGATCTCGGCGGCAAAGTCGTCGGGAAGGCCCGCGCCGTACACGATTTCGCGGGCTTGCTTCGCGCGCCGTGCGAGGTCCAACACGTCACTTGGATCAAGGTCGTCAAGAGCCTCGTGCAGTAGTTTCACCGCTCCGGTCTGTTCAAGCGCATACCGATACGCGTCCGCGGTCGTTGCAAAACCGTTGGGCACGCGCACGCCCTTATCGGACAACTTCTGGTACATCTCACCGAGCGAGGCGTTCTTGCCACCGACGACGGGAACATCTTCGATTCCGAACTCATCGAAAAACATGACGTATTTGGAACTCTTCATGGTGCCTGTCTCCTTATTTACTCTGAATCATTTCGCGCGACCGCCGGAAACGAAGTTGGTCATTGCAATTCCGATGAGACGGTTGACATTCGTAACTCGATCTCCGCGCGCCGGACCTCGATCTGTACGCCACCCGCAGCGTCCGCCAGGTCGATAGAGGTGGGCTGGGGCCGCGCATCCCGCGGCACGTACGCCGAGAGTGATGCCACGTCGACCATGCCTCACCGCCTCTCGATTCGCGACCACAACGGTCCGATCGCACGTCCTACGTTCTTAATTTTCCTTGAACGCGACGCATTCCGACTAGAGCCAAAGGTCCTAAAGAAAGCGGACGTTTTTCCACGTCACGCGCTGACAACGACCCGAGCAAACACCGTGCGCGAGAAACCCAGGCGGCGTTACTTAATGTGCACGCACTGGCGTACTCGCAACGTCAATGCCTGGCTTTCAGCCAAAAACTTCAACCCCACGTTAAGTGAGCCGTCCGTTCAATTTTCCTAGCCGCTCAATCAAATGTCACAAAGTGACTTTGTGCCCTTCGAAATAGTCACAACGGCGAAAGATACTTTACGTGTGGCTCAGGGTGACGCGGTTGAATCCGATACGAAAAAACGAACCCCTTGCTTCATTGACGACTTTATCGACGTGGCCAGTCCGTTTGAGAAGCTTCGCGCGAGCTTTAGTGGTGATGGTCAGTGGCTCGCGCCACTCGCCACCGTCGCCACGCAGGACGGAGATAACTTCCAAATGCGGATCGGACCATCGTGGGCGGCAGGATTCGTGACCCGTGAGGTGGACATCACTCTCTGGCCACCTCGCGAGAGAGGCTACGCATTGGCGCGATCTCTTACATGGACACCAAGCGATTGGCAATTTCTCTTCCCATTGCTCGAAGGTGATTTGGAGCTTGCCCCTCTTGGTCCCGATCAGTGTCGCATCTCCTTAGCCGCTACCTACACACCTGCGTTAGGCAGATTCGGCGCTCAAGTCGACCGTGCGCTCTTGCACCGCGTGGCCGCATCAACTGTGCGCTCCTTTCTTACTCAGATGGCAACGAAACTGCAAGCCAATGTTGGAGAATCTACGAATTGAGCCGCACCGGACGATGGCGGTCGGAGAACGTACGAGTCTGAGGACGCGTTGCTTTTGGAAATCGTCTTCTTAACCCTCAGTCCACGAGAAAGTGCACGAAGGTTCCCATGGTACTTTTGGTTATCCACGTCAATCAGTGCAGAAAGCTGCCACAACAGTGACACTTCGATTCCTTCTTAAAATCGTGGCTCATCCTCGCAAAGTCAGTGAGGATCTTGGTCCGGCACCCCTATCCGGCGACGGGTTCGCGAGCGGCCTTCACGGTTCACTCCAAATCCGTCACGTCGATGCGGGCTCCTGTAATGGATGTGAGATGGAAGTGCACTCGGCCTTCGCTCCGGTGTACGACGCGGAACGCTTTGGGATCCGACTGGTTGCCTCGCCTCGCCACGCCGACGCATTACTCGTTACCGGCCCCGTCACTAGGAATATGTCCGACCCGCTGCACAAAACGTACGACGCAATGCCCGAACCTCGCCTCGTGATTGCTCTGGGCGACTGCGCAAAGGACTGTGGCGTCTTCAAGGGCGGCTACGGCGTCGAGGGCTCCGTGAGTGACGTAGTTCCAGTCGACGTGCACATTCCCGGCTGCCCACCGCATCCCCAAGCGATTGTCGAAGCCCTGAGGGGTTTTACCGGAAAGTGAATCACGTCAGCATCTGGATGACGGCGCTGGCCGGTCTCATGGCGGCGATCGTGGGTGGCACGCTGCCAGTAAGGAGCCGCGTTGGCGCGGCGGTACTACTGACCTGGGTCTCATGCTCGGCGGCGTTAGTCGCCGTGGTGTCGGTGCTGCACAGTGGTCACGCAATCGCGATGAGCACGACGAAGATTCTTCCTTTCACGGGCATCTCGCTCGAGCTGACTCCTCTGGGAGCGGTCTTCGTCCTCGCAATCGTTGTGGTGGCCCTGGCCTCCACCCTTTACTGGCTCGGCTATGCGAGTCACGGATTGTCGACACGTTGCGCCTCAAGTGCCCTGCCACTCTTCGTCACCAGCATGATCCTCGTACCCTTCGCCGCCAGCGTCGCGACCTTTTTGGTTTTATGGGAGTTGATGGCGCTGGCCTCGCTGGTGTTGGTGCTGACCGATCAGTCGCGACGCGAAGCGGCGCGTAGCGCCGCCCAGTGGTACGCCGTGATGACCCACGCCGGCGCGGCCGCGATACTGCTGGCGCTCATTCTGCTCAGTGCGCACGCCGGCGGCCAGACCTTCGCCCAGATCGAGGCGCACTCGCATCACCTTTCGGGCGCCCTGCGCGGCACAATCTTCGTGCTGGCCCTGCTCGGTTTCGCCTCCAAGGCGGGCGCCGTGCCACTGCACGTGTGGCTGCCCAAGGCCCACGCCGAGGCGCCCGGTCCGGCCTCTGCACTCATGTCGGGAGCGATGGTGAATCTCGGTATCTACGGCATCATCCTCGTGGGCAACGTCCTGCTGGGTGGCGGGCCGGTCTGGTGGTGGCTGTTGGTCAGCGCTTTAGGCGTTCTCTCGGCGCTCTACGGCGCGCTCTACGCCGCGACCACTTCGGACCTCAAACGACTGCTCGCCTACTCGACCGCCGACAACATGGGACTGGTGCTCATTGCCCTAGGGACAGCGGGCATGTTCGCCGCGTCGGGCAGTCACGTGACGGCGGCCATCGCCATGGTGGCGGCCCTGTTATTGATGTTCAACCATTCCTTATTCAAGGGCGCCCTCTTCCTCGCCGCCGGCGCGGTGCAGATCGCCACCGGCACCCGCGACCTCGACCGGCTGGGCGGACTGCTTAGACGAATGCCCGTCACTGGCGTGGTCTTTCTCATCGGCGCCCTCTCGGTCGCTGCTCTGCCCCCGTTAAACGGATTCGTCGGCGAGTGGCTGCTCTTGCAAAGCCTGCTGCACGCCTTGCCGAGCGCCAATACCGCGGTCGTTATCACCGTCGCGGTCGCGGTGGCGGCGCTGGCCCTCACGGGCGGTCTCACCGTGGCCGCCTTCGTCAAGGCCATGGGCATTGGCTTTCTCGGGCGGCCCCGGTCCGAGGAGGCCAGTAAAGCTCACGAAGTGCCAGCAACCATGCAACTAGGTGCCGGGTTGCTGGCCATCTCGTGTCTCGCGCTTGGACTGGTGCCAATGCTCATATTGCCGGCCCTCATGCGCGGTGCCCGCAGTGCGCGTCCGGTCGGTCCGGTCGCTGCGGTCCACGGCTGGATCTCATTGCACTTGTTCGGGTTCCACGGCGTGTTGGCGCCGTCGCTGCTGGCGGGCGGACTCGTCGTGGCCTTGGCCGCCACGGTGCTCGCGCGCCGGGTGTCTCATCGCCGCTCGAGCCCGTGGCCCGCGTTGACCCCCGCCGAACCGTGGGGATCAGGGCGCAGAACGCAAACGGCTCGCATGCAGTACACGGCGACCTCGTTCGCCGAGCCGCTGCAGCGGGTGTTCGATGACGTCATCCGTCCCGCGCGCGACCTCGACGTGAGCCCGGCCGCCGAATCGCACTACTACGTCGAGAGAATTGCTTACCAAACGTCGAGCGACGACGTGATCGAGCGAGTGATCTACCAACCCCTCATCGCCGCGGTGCGCCGGTGGGGCGGTCTCGCAAGAAAGCTGCAGAACGGCAGCGTGCACCGCTACCTCGCCTTCGGCCTCCTAGCCCTGGTCATTGTCCTGGTCGTGCTGGCATGAACGGGTTCGCTCATCTTTTGACGTCTGCCCTGGTAGCCCTGGTCCAGCTCGCCCTGGTGGCGGTGGGCGGCCCGCTGCTGCTCGGCGTCATGCGAAAGGTTCGAAGCCGACTGGAGGGTCGAGTCGGCGCACCGATCTATCAGCCCCTGCTCGACCTTCGCAAGCTCTTCACCAAGCAGCGCATGCGCCCCCGTGAATCCAGTTGGCTCTTCGGCGCCGGTCCCCTGGCGCTGGTTACCACCGTGGTGTGCGTATCGGCCATCTCGCCCCTGGCGACCGCTCGCCCGCCGTTGGGCCAGAGCGCCGACTTCTTCGCGATCATCTTCGCGCTGCTGCTGGGCTCGGTGGTGCTGGCCCTCAGTGCCCTCGACACCGGCACGGCCTTCGGTGGCATGGGTTCGAGCCGGTCGATGACCATCGGGGCCCTGGCCGAACCGGCGCTGCTGGTGGCGATCCTGGCCATGGCAATTCCCGCGCGCACGTCGAACCTCCCGGCGCTGGTGCGCTCGGGTCTCATTCACCCTTCGCTCATCGCCAGCCCGTCGCGCATATTGGCACTGGCCTCATTCCTGGTGGTCATCTTGGCCGAGAGCGGCCGACTCCCGGTCGACAACCCCAGCACCCACTTGGAACTGACCATGATCCACGAGGCGATGGTCCTCGAATACTCCGGACCCGACCTGGGTCTCATCGTCCTGGGCGAGTCGATGCGGCTGGTCTTCCTGCTCGGCCTTCTCGTCAACCTGCTCGTGCCCTGGGGCGTGGCCGACCGGCCCGGCGCTCTCTCTTTCGTCATTGGCGTGGCCGCTCTGGCGGCCAAGGTGCTGGTGACCGGCGTCGCCATTGCCATCTTTGAGGTCTTCACCGCCAAGATGCGGCTCTTTCGACTGCCCGAGTTGCTGGCCGGTGGATTCGTCCTGGCCCTGCTCGGCGCGGTCACCGCCGTGGTGGCGCGATGAACAACGCCACCTATTCGAGCCTGCTCGAGTTGGCGGCCGGCCTGGTGATCCTTTGCGCCTTCGTGACGCTGTGGCGCCGGTCGCTCTCGGCCATCGTGCGCGCGCTCTGCGTCCAGGGCGTTGCGCTCGGCCTCGTGGCGCTGGTACTGGGTCTGCACCGCCGCGACGTCGTGCTCATCACGGTGGGCTGCCTCGTGATCGCGGCCAAGGGAGCCGTCATTCCGACGTTACTGAGACGGGTACTGGCCAACGACTCGCTCAACCGTGAGACCTCGCCGCTCGTCAACGTGCCGGCCTCGCTGGTGGGCGCCGGGGCGCTCACCTTCCTCGCCTACGGCGCGACCCGGAGCGTCGTCGCGCTGGTACCCACCAGCGCCGGGCGCCTCATCCCGTTGGGCCTGGCGACGTTGCTGATCGGCTTCTTCTCGATGGTCATACGTCGCAAGGCGGCGTCGCAGATCGTTGGCCTGTTGCTGGTGGACAATGGCATAGCCCTGGTGGCCTTCCTCGCCACGGCCGGTGTCCCGCTCTTGGTCGAGCTCGGGGCGTCGCTCGACGTATTGCTAGTGGTCGTGGTGCTGCGCGTGTTAGCGGTGCAACTTTGGTCGAAGTTCGCGGTACTCGACCTCGACCAATTACAAGAGTTGCACGACTGATGTTGACAATCCTTCTCCTAGCCGTGCCGCTGGCGACGGGCCTCGTCGCAGCGACGCAGTCGTGGCGGCGCTGGGTCGGGTGGCTCTGCACCGCGTCACTGGGGACCGTGCTGATCCTGGGCATCGTGCTCGCCACGCGCGTCGTGCACGGTCGGGCGGTCAGCGCCTTCTCGGGAATACTCCGCGCCGACGCGTTAAGCGCCTTCATGGTTATTGTCATCGGTGCGATTGGCCTGTTGGCCACCGCCCAGAGCGTGCGCTACCTTGACGCCGAGATCTCCTCCGGGCGCGGCACCGCGCGCCACGCGACGCTCTATGCGGTACTGGTCCAGGGATTCATCACCACCATGCTGCTGGCGGTCTTGGCCGGCAACGTCGGCGTGATGTGGGTCGCGGTGGAGGCAACGACGATCATCACCACTTTCCTGGTCGGTCATCGCAAAACCCGCGGAGCTTTGGAAGCGTCGTGGAAGTACGTCATCATCTGCTCGGTGGGTATCGCCCTGGCCTTTCTCGGCACGGTGCTGGTCTACTTGGCTGCCCAACACGTCGGGCACGGCGCGCACGTCTCGCTGCAGTGGACGTCGCTCATGAGCGTTTCGCACCATCTTGATCCCGGGGTCATGCGCCTGGCGCTCGGTCTGCTGGTGCTCGGCTACGGGACCAAAGTGGGCCTCGCACCCATGCACAGCTGGCTGCCCGACGCCCACAGTCAGGCGCCCGCCCCGGTCTCGGCCCTCATGTCCGGTGTGCTCTTGACCGTTGCTTTCTACGCCCTGCTTCGTTTCAAGGCCATCTGCGACGGTGCGCTCGGGACCGCCTTCCCCCGGGCCCTGTTCGTGACGGTCGGTCTGCTCTCGCTCATCATCGCCGCGTCACTGCTCTTAAGCCAGCACGACTACAAACGCATGCTCGCCTATCACAGCGTCGAGCACATGGGACTCATCGCGCTGGGGACGGCCGCCGGCACGCCACTCGCCATTGCCGCGGTCCTGCTGCACATCCTCGGTCACGGCTTGGCCAAGGCCGTACTCTTCCTCGCCTCGGGCGAGATCCTCCTGGTCGAGGGCAGCACCGAAATCGACCAGGTGCGAGCGCTGCTCGCACGGCGACCGGCGCTCGGGGGAATCTTTGCCTTCGGCTTGGTCGCCCTGTTGGGGCTGCCGCCCTTCAGCCTCTTCGTGAGCGAACTCAACATGTTGCGCGCAGAAGTGACGGTGGGCCTCGGCTGGGCGGCGGCGATCTCTCTCATTTGCATGGCGGTCATCTTCGGCGCCGTGATGTCGCACGGTCGACACATGCTCTTTGGCGCACGCGCCGATGGCGAGCCGGTCATGCGGACGGCCTCGACCGTCACCGTTCCGCTCATCGGTGGCCTGGTGGGCTGCGCCGCACTTGGCGTGCTCGCGTGGCCGCTCGACAGTCTGTTGCGCGCCGCGGCGATGGTGGTGGTGCGGTGAGCGCCCCTTGGTTGGTCCAGCNNTCAGCGCCAGCCATGACGCCGACAACATTCGCGTCGTCTACCTCTTTGTCGACGGGCCCCCCGACCAGCGGCTGGAACTGCACGTACTCCTCGACGCCGACAATCCCCGCGTCGCGTCGCTCGCCCACCTGTCGTTTCCCGCGGGACGCTTTGAACGCGAGATGCGCGACCTCTTTGGCGTCGAACCGATAGGTCATCCCCAGCCCCGGCCTCTGGTGCTACATCAGCACTGGCCTCCAAATTGGCACCCCATGCGCGCCGACGCCGGACCCCAGCCCCCGATGGACCCCGACGCCGGATCATTCCCCTTCGCCGAAGTCGAGGGAGCCGGCATCTATGAGATCCCGGTCGGACCGGTGCACGCCGGGGTCATTGAACCGGGACATTTCCGCTTTTGGGTAGTCGGCGAGACCATTGTGCGCATGAAGGCTCGGCTCTGGTTCGTGCACAAGGGCATCGAGCGGCTCTTCGAAGGCCGCGACCTTGACCTCGCGCTGCGTCTCTCCGAAAGGATCTCGGGTGACAGCGCCGTGGGTCACTCCCTCGCCTTCGTCCAGGCCGTCGAAGAAGCACTCGGCATCGAAGTCACGCCGCGCGCCCAGGAGCTACGCGCCGTACTGGTTGAACTCGAGCGGCTCTACAACCACGTGAGTGACGTGGGCGCCCTGTGCAATGACGTCGGGTTTGGCCTCGCCAACGCCCACGCGTTGACGCTGCGCGAGCAGCTCCTTCGGATGAACGAGACGGTCACGGGTCATCGTCTGTTGCGCGGCGGCGTCCACTACGGCGGAGCGACGTTGCTCGCGCTGCCCCGAGTGGACGAGTTACACGAGCTTGCTCGACAGTTCCATGAGTTGGTTGACCTGGCGCGCGCCAACAACATCGTCATGGACCGCTTCACGGGTACCGGTGTCCTGACCAACCAACAGGCTCACGAAATTGGCGTACTGGGCGTCGTCGCTCGGGCGTCGGCTCTCAACGACGACGCCCGCGTGATGCACCCCTTCGTTCAAATGCCGACGACCTTCCATTGCGTCGTGCGTGACACGGGCGACGTGCTCGCCCGATTCGACGTGCGATGCGACGAGGTGGACGTCTCGCTTCGCCTGCTGAGCGACTTCGTGTCGCGCGAAGGGCCGTTGACTAGTGGGGGCCCGAGCGAGATCGTTCCGCGCGAGGGACACGGAACGGGAATCGTTGAAGGCTGGCGCGGCGCAGTCGTTCACCGAGTCGAATTCGGATCGGAAGGAGCGCTGCGACGCGTGAAGGTCGTGGACCCCTCGTTCTTTGCCTGGCCTGCGCTACCCGTGGCGCTAACCGACACGATCGTGCCGGACTTTCCGTTGGTCAACAAGAGCTTCAATCTCTCCTACGCGGGAAACGATCTGTAGTTCGGCCCACCGAGACCAAGCCGAACCATTGG
>PLZP01000025.1 GCA_003152215.1 Acidimicrobiaceae bacterium
GTTCGCGTTGGCCACGAGCGCTTCGACAAGTCGTGCCTGCTGGTCGCTGCCCAGTTCATACTGAGGTAATGACGTGGTTAAGTTCTTAATCTCGTCTGGCCGTCTCGAATTCTTTGATCTGGAGACGGGTTCAGCAATTTGGGAGTGACGTCGCCACGAAGTCGTTGCAAACGTCTTTTCCTCTTCGATGTCGAGTCCCAACTTTACTGACGAATGCCGAGAGTCGCGAGATTGAGGCCAAAATTGGAGGGTCGTTGACGGGCTTCGATTTCGGGTGAGGGGCGACGACATGGTCTAGTTGACGCGGCTCGCGCAACTTTGAGATCCGGTCAACCAGACGAGGATGTTCGCGTGTTGCGCCGAACTTACCGGAGCGCCAAATTCCGCCGAGAAGAGTGCCTTCACCCTCGCAGGATGGACACCTACGTCCCAGAAAACCACGGCGCCAACTTTGTAGTCCGCCACGAATCGACAAAGAGCCCGCAGCGCGGAAGTCTGTTCGTTGGGTCTGGGATAGTTACTTGAACTGGCCGCCTGTGCGTTCGAAAGGTATTCCTGGACGAAAGGATGGTCAAGCAATGGCTGAAATGGCACTCCGTAGTTGGCGTTGCCTTGAACCAACATGTAGCCACCGATGAGTCTGAATTTCATTGCGTCGGCGGCCTGCCAACTCATCGCTTCGGGGTAGGCGAAGGTGGTTAATGGATATGTGAGCACCACAGATCCCGTCGGAATCTTCTTGAGAACGCCGTTGATATTGAGGGGCCAACTCGGTGCAACTGTGGTCATGGGGACCTGGGGCAGGAGGAGCGCGACACACGCCACTAGAGAGGCAATGTGAAACGCATTTGTCAACCTGTCGCGTTGACGTAAAGCTCCTTTCGCTGCGATGACGTCGATGAGGCGATCTGCGCCGACCGCCAGCGCGACTATCGCAAAGAGGAATACGACGAACGAAAAGCGTGCTGGAACCACGTTGTCCAATACGGGAATGCGCGCAAGAAGTGTTTCGGGCAGCGGAATATGAGTGAGGTGACCGTAGATGGAAAGTTGTGAACCAAGCGAAAGAATGAAAGCCGTGAGTGCGAGCAGCGCCGAAAATACGATCACGGGCTCTCTCTTGAATTTGAAGCCGAAGTAGACCAATAGCGCCACGGCCGCGATGCCAAGATAAGTCGAATTCTCCGTCGGATTCCCTGCAAGGAAATGTGCAGCCGTGCCCGCGAGCGAGCTGGGCATAAGTAGTTGGTTGAACGTCGGGACAATAGGCCCAAGGAGGTCGGCTCGATAGGACTGCAGCAGGGAAATCGGCAAAACCGTTCCGTTTATGTGGCGTGGCCCTTCGAGCAGCGACCACAGCAGGAAGGAGGTCATGGCGACGAAGACCAACACCGCCGGTGCGGCGGCCCGCATCAGATTATCGAAACGTAGCCGCCACGCTTTACGCGAATGAACTGCGACCCCGACGAGGCCAATCAAGATGACGACTACGAGCAGTGTGAGTAACTCCGGTGCGATGAGGGCTTGCGCCCCAGCGAGTGCCCCCATCAACGTACCGACGCGGGATGGACGATGACGTTTCGTAATCAGCAGGTCAAAGAGGCACCAGACAATGAGTGGAGGAATCGGCAAAAACATCAATTGGAGGTGAGATTCTCCCTGCGTGACCATGTACGGTCCAAAGCCGTAGAGTAGTCCGCCCACGAAGGCGACGGGCCAGCGACACCAGTTGCGTAGCACCAAGAACATGGATGCGGCAGAGCTCGCGAACGCTAATCGAAGAAGCAGGTTGAGCGCGGCCACCGGGCCGAGGGTGAGCGTCACCGGCGACGCGAGGAGACCCAAGAGGGGCGCTCCGTTAACGATCGGGGTACCACCCGGATAGTCGAGGAATGTTGTGTCGAAAGGACTGAAGCCGTGAAGAACGGCGTGGGCTGTCCAAGCGAGTGACCAGGACATATTCACGTTGTCGCCCAAGCCAGCGCTGGTGAATGCGAAAGTGGGAAAGCGGGTCGCGCTAATCGGCGACACTGGCCAATAGACGGCGACGGCAATAATCGCGTAGCCCAGCAAACACGTCGTGATGATCCACCTCTGACTTAATTGACCACCAATGCGAGTGCTACGCGGCGCGTCAGCGGCCGGGGTCATGACCATCGCTTCAGCGTACCGAGCCACCTCAATTGGCTTCGTGATGCAAGGTCAACGAAACTGACGACTATGTGAGTACGTAGTGAACGGCCCGCACGGCAAGGACCTTGTCATGAGTCATCGTGTAGGGAGTTGCCAGAGTGTGCACGAGCCGATTTGCAACGACGAAGAAGCAACGTCGAGCTTGTGTCGGGGCGCGGTGTGCGAGAGGGCACACTCGCGGCGTCACACGTGGCCGAGTGAGATACGCGAGCGTCAGCTGCGCGGAAAGAGACACCTGCGATCGTGCACATGCCATTTGAACTTGCGGCGCTCAACGTGACGGGCGACTGGCCCGAATCTGCGGCCAATCAGTTCGGTCCCTGAGCTGGACTCCAGTCACCCTCAGCATCGCGAGCAGTTCTGCGTGAATGATTCGCTTCCCCAAGGCCTTGCTGCTCTACGGTGGGGCAATGTGCCGAAATA
>PLZP01000009.1 GCA_003152215.1 Acidimicrobiaceae bacterium
TGCTGCACGAGCTGGCCCACGTGCTTGGCCTGGCTGACGTTGACAACACGGGCGAAGTGATGAACGACTGGCTCGACACGGGCACGAGGATCTCGACGTACCAGGCGGGAGACCTGGCTGGCCTCTGCGTCCTCTATGGCACGCAGCCCCAGCGCCGCTTCTCTATGGCGAAGACCGCTGGCGGCACGACTTCCTGTGGGATGTGCCCGAGGCCAAAAAAGTAATCGCCAAGTGCCACAGCGCAATCGACTCCTGGTTGACGACGACTTCTCGGCGTTGTGTGAGCAAAATAACACACGGACCTCAATCGACCCCAAAAATCTGCCCCGTTAGGCTGGTCATCATGGAACGCAAACGCTACGACCCCGACGAGAAAGTGGGCCTCGAAATGGAACCAGAGGACGCTTTGGAAGCGATTCTCGGCGGTGCTGGAACAGCCGACGAGGACTGGGAAATGGACTCTGGGGAGTCAGAAACAGAGGCTTAGGCTCGGTCAATGGAGGCCATTACAGACACCACGATTGGCATCTTCGCGACTGCCCTTTTCACAGGGATTACAGCCGTCGTGATGTTCCTGGGTTATCAGGCGGCACGCCACCAATCTGCAATGCGCCGACCGATAAGGGTTAGCAAAGAGGACTACTGGCACCCCGATGAGTTGAAAATGCACCAACTTCCACCGGCAATCAACGACAATCGCATAAAGAGAATCGCGCTGTTGCGGTTCTCAAACCGATCTGGCGTTGACATTCGCTGGTCCATCGACGAACGCAATACACGTCTATTTAGGGCGACCACTACAAGAAAGCCCAGTCTCGAAACCGTAAGGAATCTAGAAACAAAGAGTCACGACGGTACGAATGTTGCACTCGTCTTCACGCTTGCTGAGGGTGACGAGTGGTCGTCACACGACATCAAGAAAGAGTTTCAAAACGCCGCGTCGATTCTCAATAAGAAGTACTGGCTAAAGATTCGCGGATTCACGGCAGATGGTCACAAGATACGGAAACTCAAGCGCGTTGAACTCATTGAGCTTTATGCCAAGGAATAGTCCTCTACGCCTTGACTTTCGCGTACGGCAACTTGCCAGCGAGCCTCGTGCCGAGGTCAGCCATGCGCTCAGCGTCAGTCTCAATGAGGGCCTGCGCGACCTCTTCAGGGTCCGTTGCCAAGCAATGTGAAACGCTCGTCCAAGTCAGGGGTGATCTTGCGTTCCATGTCTCAATTCCACGGTCGCTTTTATAGTCTCCACCGGCTTCGCTTTCGGTATGAAAGTTCAGCGAGTTTGGTACCGATGATTGTGTTTGCGTCTGGGATGGGACCGCCTTTTCGCCACCCGTCTGCCACCGGTTTGTAGCGTTTGTAGATTGCTTCAATCTCTTCGACAATTTCCGTGGCTTTTGGCAACGGTGGCCGTGCGTGACTTCTAAGCAACATAAGTTGAGCGACAAACTCCAGTGACCTTTTGTCGCGTTCCGCTTGCGAATAGGCGAGACCGGGAATAAAGATGTCCGCACCTCGAACCAAGAGGTTGTGACGTTCGTCATCAAATCTCCAAATCCGTTCTCGTTTGCGCGTCAGATACTCGGCAAAGAGGACGCCCGCGAAAACCGTGGCGCCACCAATAAGCCCACCGACCACACTTGGGACAACGGAGTCTGAGCCAATTTGGTTGACGGTTACGTGAAAGTTCAACAAGTTGTGAAATAGCCCAGTCGTAGTAGTCATTGCCCCCATTTTCAGCCTTATCGGGAGTCATTTTGGCGACCCCTGCGTGTGTAACCTTTTGTCAGCGCACACAACGCCGGATTTTCAATACGAACAGTTGTTCGCTATGATAGGAGGAGACAGGCGTAGTGACCAGGTAGGCCCCAGCGCCACCTAAGGGAGCGCGCCCATGGCAAAAAACACTGGCGAGGGTTACCGCAGGGGTGAAGTACGCCGGCGCAGTCAACTGGCGAATCCACTAACTGACGGCTTCACCAAGCGTGATACTGATAGTGGACGGTTCGTCGAGGGCAAAGAAAGCCCGAAGCCCTTCAAGGGAGTTCGCAAAGAAAAAGGAAAATAGCGTGTCAACTACTCGACTCCCGTCTCCCGTCGATGAGCCTCTTCAGGACGCGCTGGGTGCGCCTTCCGTCGAAGATGTGCAAACAGCCTTTGCCGCGGCGGGTTTAGCCGTCGCCGTCGAGGAGCGAACACTGGCCCTCACGGCGTCCGCCGATGGTGGGATGCTGATTGGAATCTTCATGGGTGTCCCACTACCGGAGTTCAGCAAACTGATGGTGGATGACACATACGCGGGAATCAAGAAGCTTCTGCGGCGTTTCCATCGAAGTGACGATGTCGATTACGTCGTGTACGTCAGTCAAGAAGGCGTTGATGCTCGAATCGATTCCGATCTTCCACCGGAGGCATTTCTCAAGCTCCAAGGAGTTCTTCCGAGCGCACCCTCCGGCCGTATCATCTACAACCGCAACACTCGTATCTGGCAAGACTCCGAGCGCACGGAATGACTCGGCCGTACGCGATCCTCACTGCGTTCCGAATGGCGCGACAGGCGTCACTCCAGTGCTGAATGAACAAGGTGAGGCGACGCGCGAAAATGTCGGGGCGAAGGTATTCGTCGAAAAGAATCGCGTTCACATGGATGACACAGATGCAGCCATGGTCTTAGCAGCTCTTGAAGACTTGGGCATTGAGGCCGAGGCAACGGAGCAGACAACGCTGCTGAAGGCTTCGTGGTGGGTGCTCACACTGCATTGGATTGGTGACGATCTGCCGCACCTGGGGTTCGATTCACTTCTGACACTTTTGGGCCAGCGGGTATTGCAGCACTACCGAGACAATGGGAAGTCAGGTCCTTCACGGATCGATGTCAAGGACGCGACCGACGAAATCATCGTCACACACGACATCGAAAGTGATGGGCCTGACAGCTCGAGCAGTCAGAGGTAAGGCACGCCAAGGCAGCGGAGCCAGCGTTGTCGCTCTTCGAAAATGGGCACTTTCAATTAATACCTCGTGGCAGGCTCACCGCTCAACGTCAAACGACAAAGTATTTGCGCCACATGGTCACAAACGGAAATGAGGGTCGCGGTTGCTATCCCTGAGTCTGCAACAGTATTTCAGCGAAAGTCCTAGCCCGGCAAACCGACGTTCGTGCTGACGAACGACTCTGTGGCGTCACGTCGGAAATAGTCGACGCGGAACACGCGACACCGAAATGCGTAATCAACAAGCACGTGGATTTTTGCTGTCACTTCGTTCTCGCTTGCCGCGTCAGTGTACGAGACTTCCGTCACGAATTCCCCGGTCGTCCCGTAGCCACCGCTTGGATTCGGCGGATAGGCAAACCTCTGACGGTCAATGTTTGACCAGTTCGCCGATGAGGCACGAATCTTCCCCATCATTGTGAATTCGCCACCTGAAGGAACAACCGGAGTGTCGGTAAAAACATTTGCATACCTCTCAATAGCATCCGGAGCGCTGAGTTGTCCGCGACCATTCACCCAACTATTGGACGAGTCAATTAGTGCAAGACCCGGACCCACATTAGTGAGTCGTACCCAAACGTAGACAGGAAAATCGACATCCCAGCCACCAAGGCGGACCGCCGGCGAATTGAGATCGGGATCTTCTTCATCCATCCCACGGTCTTCACCTGGAACAATCCACGGTCGAGTGGCGGCAGCGACGGCTTTCTCCGAAGCGACAGCTTGTCGGCGACCAATGTCAAGTTCGTTCTCAGTGGCCTGCGCCATCTCACGTGTCTTGCTCGCCATCTTGAAGGTAGCGATGGCAACTGACGCCGAAACAACTATGGCGACGATGGATAACCACTCTCCGATGGCGTCAGTCCTGAGGACATACGTCACAGCAAGTTGCGTGGTGTTCATCACGAGAAACTACACGAGCAGTGTTTCATTGACTTCTCCTATTCTCGAATCGGGAGACGTGTACGTTGAAGTACTGAGGCTCAAATCTCTCGGTATCTCCGTGTGTCTTGACCACAGATTGGATAGTTGTGAACTACATCGTGTCAAATGCCCAAATCGCAGCCATGACCGAACTGATGGAACAGTTGGGTCTGAATGCTCGCGACCTTGACGACCTCGTTGAAAACGAGAAACATACTGAGGCATCCGACCTGAATGCTGAAGGCATCGACTCGCAACTCAACTATCTAATAGGCCGGCTCAGCGAAGAGGAATTAGAAGCGGACCTTCGAAAGAGCATTCCCGGAGCAACTTCGATGGAGTTCGGCGGACCACCGACCACTTAGTCAATGCCGAGCCATGCCGATCGTCAGTCGCCCGAAGCTAACTCGTCCACAGCCAAACGTCGAGCGTCTCGGCGGCAAGGTGGCTGTAGTCGTCGGCCATCTCGATCTGGAGCTTCTCGCCGGCGCCAATTGCCTCGAGCACGAAGTTGGCCTACAAATTTTCAACGTCATCCATCGTGACCCATTCGAGATTGCACATACCTATCACCGTGCCGGCGGAGTCAATTGGCACAGTCGCTCTGCGGAGGCGGTATTGGGGGCGGGTCGCGCCATCAAGAGGAGTGACAGTGAAATGGATGCAACTCGTCATTTTTCTGACCCTTTAACTT
Source organism: Acidimicrobiaceae bacterium (assembly GCA_003152215.1). GTDB lineage: Bacteria > Actinomycetota > Acidimicrobiia > Acidimicrobiales > RAAP-2 > RAAP-2. The sequence goes on from PLZP01000009.1 coordinate 4,615, forward strand.
GCGGGAACGAAAACTCCTGATCGCAGTCATGTTCCGAGGGTGCGCTCAGTTAAGGGCCGATTGCCGCGCGAAAATCAACCGAGCACCGTTCTTCGCGTGACAAACATAATGAAGGGCGACTGCCTCGCAGAGCTCAAGAAAGTACCGTCCAATTCCGTCGACTCGGTCGTGACGGACCCACCTTATGAAATCGGACTCTGCGGCAAGAGTTGGGATTCCTCTGGCATCGCCTTTAGCGTTGAGTTGTGGGCCGAATGCCTACGCGTGCTAAAGCCAGGCGGTCATCTTTTGGCGTTCGGCGCTACGCGCACGAGTCACCGAATGATAAGTGCAATTGAAGATGCGGGATTCTCGATACGCGACTCAATTTCGTGGGTCTACGGCCAAGGAATGCCCAAATCGCACAACGTCTCCATCGCCATCGACAAGGCCGCCAAAGCGATGGGGCACCGCGGCAAGCGAGTGTCGGTGGTAGGCAGACGACCAGGTGACACCATCGAGAACGCCAAAGCCATGCCCGCGCACGTTCCAATTACTTCGGATGCCGCGAAATGGAGTGGTTGGGGCACCGCGCTCAAGCCCGCAGTGGAGCCCATTTGCGTAGCAAGAAAACCACTTGATGGAACCGTGGTAGCCAACATCCTCAAGTGGGGCGTCGGGGCACTCAACATCGACGGGTCGCGGGTGCCTGGCGAGCTCGTCACGATAAACAAACTTGAAACGTGGTCGGGGCACGGTCAAAAGCAACGACCCAAATACGCATCAACCACGGCGACGGAGGGACGCTGGCCCGCCAATTTGGTGCACGACGGTAGTGAGGCAGTGCTCGCGGACTTCCCACAAAGTAACGGCGGGGCACCACCGAAGAAAGCCAATGCCGCGCCAGGCGCTCGGCTCAACGACGGTTGGAAGCCTGATAATCACGAAGTGAGGACGGAGATGGGCTCCGGCTCAGCCGCTCGGTTCTTCTACTGCGCGAAGCCAAGCAAGAGAGAGAAGAACGCCGGCTTGGATGGCTTGCCGAAACGAGGCAAAGTGTACAACGGTCAAAGTGACCACTCAGCTGGCAACGCCCCGGGCAGCGTCGAGGAGAGGTTCACCACACGGCCGGCGGCAAACTTTCACGAATCGGTGAAACCACTCACTCTGATGAGGTACCTGTGCAAATTGGTGACGCCGCCGGGCGGCGTTGTGCTCGACCCTTTCCTCGGTTCAGGAACCACGGCTGTTGCCGCGGTCCTTGAAGGGTTCGAGTGGTTGGGCTGCGAATTAACGCCCGAGTATTGGTCAATCATAAAACGCCGGGTCGCGTGGGCTGAAAAGGAAGTGGCAATCAAGACGGGAACTCTCGCGTCCCTCGTGTCGGTGGCCTAACGAACTCGTCGCAGGGCGGTCATCCCATCGAAGTCTCCGCTGGTCAGACCAGCGGAGACTTCGTTACAACCAAAAGGACTTTGCTCACTCGGAATCGCGCGGAAGGTGATGTGCGAGAGACAACTCTCACAACAGAAAGGAATTACCGATGAATTCGAATCGAACCATTGAAACGACCGAGGAACTCGCCGAAGCTGCTGATGCTCTGTTTGCTTGGGGTATGCCCGCACGCCTTGTCGAGGAATACGCGCTCGAGGATTTCGGCGGGCTGGTTACAGACGTGAACTGGGTCCCAGCACTCTCGTTCATCGCAGCGGCAATCGAGGATCTGAACCTGAGTTGCGATGGAATGGTCGCACTGGGCCGAAGGGTCTTCGAGGAGGCCTATCCGTTCCCAGCCGATGCTGAGGCGCCGTTCCCCTTCGAGACGTTGGATGACGCTCATCGTCGAATCTGGACGGTTTGTACCGGTGACGGAAGTCTCTCCCAAGAGATGAATTCACCAGAAATGAGCAAGGCTCGCCATCAACTTTTCTTGTTGGTTGTGGCTGTCTCCGCCCACGTCGGGCAGAGTCAGTCACTTTTGCTTGGACGATTTCACTCCGCAGGCGATTACATCCGCGCCATCGCGAACTCGTACAGCGTTGAAATCAACGTTGCTCCGTAGCAGGTCCCCACCAGCGCCAAGGCGCTGGTGGGGATTCTCGATTTCGTAAAGACGTTCGTAGTCGGCCATCCTGCGCCTGAAACAAGCGGCAAGTACCCTGCGTAAAGCGCAGTTCGGCGTGGGTGACAAACAGAAGAGAGGGTGAAAGATTGCATGGCCAAATACACGGGTGCGCTCTCCCTTACTTGGGCCAACAAGCATCTCCGATTGCTCTCTCATGAGGATGGCTCCTATGAATGGGTCGAGCCATCGGATTTTCGTGTCTCGGAGGTTCGCCTGCTGCACAACGTCTCTTCCGTTGGCGAGGTTCATCCTGACAGATCACGAGCGAAGGACAACCTACTCATTCGTGGCGAGAGCCTTCACGCCCTCACGAGCCTGCTCCGAGTGCCCGAGTTTGCTGCCGAGTACGAGGGCAAGGTCAAGCTCGTATACATTGACCCGCCCTTCAACACCGGCCAGACCTTCACTCACTACGACGACGGCCTTGAGCACTCTGTCTGGCTCACGATGCTGCGCGACCGTCTGGTTCAGATCAAGCGGCTTTTGAGTGATGACGGCTCGGTATGGGTCCACCTTGACGACTACGAGCAACACCGCGCTCGCGTGGTGCTTGACGAAGTGTTCGGAAGTGCAAACTTTGTTTCAACCATCATCTGGCAGAAAGTCACGGGTCGAGACAACCGCACCGCTGTGTCTCAGAGCCATGACTACATTCACGTCTATGCCCAGTCAGGCGCGAAATGGAAGAACGTGCGCAACTTGCTGCCTCGGTCAGAGGAAGCGGCTGCCCGTTACGGAAATCTTGACAACGACGCTCGAGGTCCTTGGGCGTCAGACAACATGAGCGCCAAGGCCGGACCTGGGAGAAGGGCTTCTCAGTTCTACACGGTGACATTGCCATCTGGGCGGAAAGTGGACCCGCCGAGCGGTTCCTGTTGGCGTTTCACAGAGGAAAGGTTCGTGGAACTCGTGGCTGACAACCGTGTCTGGTTCGGGCCTGACGGGAACAACGTCCCACGGTACAAGCGCTTCTTGTCGGAAGTCCAAGACGGACTCGTACCTCTCACGATCTGGCCGTCCACTGAAGTCGGGAGCAACGACACCGCCAAAAAGGAGATCAAGGAGCTTTTTCCAGGAATCACACCGTTCGATACTCCGAAGCCTGAACGGCTGATGCAGCGCATCCTTTACATCGGATCAAACCCCGGCGACATCGTCCTCGACTGCTTCGCTGGCTCTGGCACGACAGCGGCGGTCGCGCACAAGTTGGGACGCAGATGGGTGACGTGCGAGTGGTCGGCGGGGAACATCACGACCTTTACGCTGCCACGTCTCGAGAAGGTCGTGAACAACGAGGATGCCGGCGGGATCTCCGAGGACGTCGAGTGGAAAGGCGGCGGCGGTTTCCGACTACTCGACGTTGCGCCATCTGTCTATGAAGTGGACGGCTCAACCGTGCTCTTGTCAGACTCCGTGACAGCCGGCGAACTCGCCGAGAGCGTGGCCGCGCAGCTCAACTTCGAGTACGAACTGGACGGGGTTTTCATCGGACGCAAGGGTCGGATGCGGCTCGCGGTCATCGATGGTGTGCTGAACGAGGACATCGTGCGCATACTCGTAGGGGCGCTTGGCGACAAGGAGCGCGTGACCGTCGTCGCTACCGCAGCCGAGCCAGGTGCCGAGGACTTACTGCGCAACCTCTGTCAAGGTTCTCGGGTGCGCAAGGTACCAAGGGACCTTGCGCACCTCAGCGCGCAGCGTTCGCAGGTGGTCCAGCTTGTGCTTGACGGACTGGGTGACGCCGTATGAGTCCGAAGACCCACATTGTCCTACCCTTCGACGCCGTGAGCATCGAGGAGATAGCTGCGAACTTGGACCTGCGGCTGCCCAACGTGGCGGCGCTGACCGCCCTTGCGAACTGCCTCGACCGGGCCAATGGCCAGCCAGTGGAGGTTGTGCTCGACCTCGCCACCGCCGTCGGCAAGACGTACATCGCAGCCGGCCTTATCGACTACGTGGTGGAGCTCGGCGTGCGGAACATCGTCGTCATCACTCCGTCGCGCGCCATCCTCACCAAAACCGTGAACAACTTCACGCGTGGTCACCCGAAGTCCATCAAGGGACGACGTACTTCGCCGCTCGTCATCACCGGTGATGACTTCCAACGCGGAGAGGTCGGCACGGCCCTCGGCGACGACAGCATCGTGAAACTCTTCGTCTTCACCGTCCAGCAACTGATTCGACCCAAAGAGAAAGCGTCCCGCCGCGTACGCGACTTCCAAGAGGGTCTTGGACAAGGCCTCTACGACTTTTTACGGTCGGTCGGCGACCTCGTGGTCATCGCAGACGAGCACCACGCGTACTACGGACCGGCGTTCTCCAATGCCGTCCGTGAGCTCGACGCGGCGGCCATCGTCGGTCTCACCGCGACCCCGAACTCCCGAACGAAGCCGGACGAGATCATCTTCCATTACACGCTGGGCCAGGCGATCGCCGACGGCCTCGTGAAGGTTCCGATGCTCGTAGGACGCAAGGACGACCGCCGCGACACCGAGACGCAGCTGGCCGACGGGCTGGTCCTGCTGAATGCCAAACGCGAGGCCGTCGAGAGCTGGTGTGAGCACACCGGTGCAGTGCCAGTGAACCCGGTGATGTTCATCGTCTGCCAGACCATTGACGACGCCAACGAAGTGGCTGAGATACTCGGGCGCCCTCTCTTTTTCGGGACCGACTACGCCGACGCCGTGCTCACCATTCACTCAGATTCCTCCGACGAGGCATTGGAGAAGCTGGAACTAGTTGAGGAGCCATCGAGCAAGGTGCGTGCCATCGTCAGCGTTTCTATGCTCAAAGAGGGCTGGGATGTCAAGAACATCTACGTCATCTGCGCGCTGCGCGCGCTGGCTTCGCAGGTCCTCACCGAACAGACGTTGGGGCGCGGACTGCGTCTACCCTTCGGTCAGCTCACCGGCGTCGAGATGCTCGACACCGTCGAAGTGCTGGGCCACGACAGCTACGAGGCGTTGCTCAAAAGCGCATCGGTGCTGATAGCTCGCCTCGTCAGCGAACGTACGGGCCCCATAGACGTGGACCCGCTGACTGGTGTCGCGCCGGTCCCGGTCGAGACGCTCGGCGCGCCCACACCGGGAGGTTCTGAGAGACCCAACGGAGCGCCGGGATCTGGCGTTTCCGGAGGAACTCTTCGCGTGGCTGACACCCTGGGCCGCATCGCTCAGGTGCAGGCTGAGGCGCTCGCGATGAAGTCGGTGATAATGCTTCGGGCCGACGGTGATTCGTTCTTCATTCCCGAGATGACGAGAATGCTGCGTCCCGGTGAGTTTTCCCTTTCCCAGATAGCCGAGGCCGACTTCCGGGCCGTCGGCGCCGGTCTCGCCGCGACGCCGGACGATGTTCTGCGGCGCAGCAAGATAGAGATAGTCACGACGGCCAACGGCGGACTGGAGGTCCGGCCAGTAGCGGCCACCGACAAAGTCATCGCCGCCTCTCCGCACTTGGACCTCGGCGAGGGCCGCGCGACTCTCGTCGAGGCGATGATGAACCTCGGTCTCGTGAAGGCCACAGCGCAGGAGAAGAACGGCGCGATCCGGCTGGTTAACGCGCTCATCGAGGGGCTGGGCAACGACGCCGAGAAGCGTCTCTCGGCCTTCTTCAACACGGTGCTCGACACCGTGAACAGCACGCTGTTGGCTCGGTACCGCTCGGTACCCGCGGGCGAGAGCATTCAGGTTTCGGAAAAGGTGCTATCAGTCTCGCGAACCAACAGCCGGCCAGTGACAGGAAACCACTACGAGGAATTCGATCGTGCCCACGCTTACGATGGCTGGAAGAAATCACTTGTCGCGATCGAATGGTTCGACTCTTCGACCGAACGAGCAATGGCAATTCTGCTCGACGAAGATGACGCCATCAAGCGATGGATCCGGCTGCACCGCAGCGACGGCCTCGTCATCAACTACAAGACTCGCTCGTACTACCCGGATTTCGCGGTTGAAGACAGCGGAGGGGTCTACTGGCTCATTGAAACCAAGGACGACCGAAACTTGACAGCCGCCGAAGTGCTCGCGAAGAAGAACGCTGCGGAAGAATGGGCGCGCTATGCAACCGACAGTGAGCAGGTGTCACACAAGTGGCGCTACCTTCTGGTTGGTGAGACGCAACTCGCGAATGCGCACGGTAACTGGTCCGTGTTAATGGCTCAGGCTCGCGCGTAGGAAAGCCATTGAAATGAACAAATTCTCGCTGTTTTTTATCACTAGAGAATCGGATAGTTGCATTGTCTCTACAACCGAGTACAGTGGAACTCGTTATGACTCACCCGTTTGTGGTCTTCGGACCGCCCGGGTGAGTTTTCTTTTTGTATGACCACAAAGTACACGAAGCCATTCCTTGCGATTCCGGATCAAATAAAGCTGCTTGAATCCCGCGGGATGACGGTTGATGACCATTCTGAGGCAAGCTCAGCGCTTCACTCCATCGGTTACTACAACCTAAGTGGCTACTGGTACCCGATGCGCAAGATGGCACAAGCAGGTCACCCACGTGAACGCCTTGATGATTTCGAGGAAGGCTTGCACTTCAGTGATGTTCTGGACCTGTACCACTTTGACTCCGTACTTCGTCTCTTGATGCTTGAAAAGATTGAACAGTTCGAGCAGGCTGCAAAAGTTGTCACTGCTCATTCGCTCGCCCGCATAAGCCCAATAGCTCACACTCAGCGGAGATTTTTCAGCAGTCAATTCACGACGACCTCACCCGGCTACTCAGAATCAAGATACGAGAAGTGGCAAACCAAGCACAGCAAGAACATCACCGAGCGGACGAAGCAGTGGAAGTTCGCTATTCATTTCTTCAACAACTACGATCCGCCGCTACCAATCTGGATAGCCATCGAAACCTGGGACTTTGGTGAGATGACTCGTTTTGTTCAAGGGCTGGACCGTGTTTACCTCGACCCCATTTGTTTGCACTTCGGTGTACAGCAGTCGTCAATTTTCAGTAGCTGGCTAATGGCGATCGGCTCAGTCAGGAACATTTGCGCGCATCACGAGAGGCTCTGGAATCGAGACCTTTTGTATCAACCAAAACGGAGTGCCGACCAATTCTTCGCCCGAGCCTCACAAAATGGCGACACTTGGCACCGTATGTATGGTGTCGCACTCGTGTTGGCGTACCTAGACCAAACCATCAACAGTCGATCCACTTGGGCCTCACGATTCGCAGATCATCTGCGGACATTGCCGGACTTGCCTGGGGTGTCAATGAGCGCAATGGGTATTGCCAACAATTGGGATCGCCATCAAGCTTGGCAACCGGTCCCATAGGCCAAAGGGGGTTGCGTGATTGCGCCTCGCTACTCCCCATACAGGTCCGCCAACCTCGTGTTGGCACGTTCCGTTGCCCCCTCAACCCGTTGGGTGTAGTAGCGGAGCATCACAGTAGGACTGTGGCCCATTCGCTGTGCGGCTTCGGCAATTTCCACACCAGCCATACTCAACCACGACGCGCACGCGTGGCGTAGGTCATAAGGGGACATGTCTTCGATACCTACCTTGGTGCAGCCGCGTATGAGCGTCCGTCGCCAGTTGCTGATACTTGGGCACCTACCGCTGCGAGTTACAAACAGCATTCCGCAAGTGATGTCGGCGCGCACGAGCCATTTTCGGAGTTCAGCGACGAGTACCTGAGGAATGGGCACGTCGCGCCTCGACCTCGTGGTCTTGGGGAGTCCGATTGCGTTACCAGGTTCGGTATGCAGGTCGTGCGTGCCGTGGTAAGACTTCGTGACCCTGATAGAGCCCCATCCCTCGTCTGGCAAAGTTAAGTCCTCTACGGTCAGCGCCATTACTTCGCCTGGGCGGAGTCCGGACCAGCCGCTGACAGCAGTCATCGCGCGATAGCCCCAACTCATCGGCTGGTGCGATGTCATGGCGTCGAGGAGTAGACGAAACCGTTCTTGGCTCGGTACAACGAAATCGGTCGGCGCTTCAAGCTCACGCTCAGTCTTCAGGTCGGCACCGTCGCTCGGCGGCTCGGGCCACAGACTCTCCTCAAGTAGTCCGGCACGCACGGCCTCGGCTATGCAACCCTTCGCCGTCGAAACGACGCGCTTTGCTGTTCTGGGGGCAAGCGGTGTAACGCCGTCTTGACGCAAACGTAACCGGGCGTCAAGTCGGTACATGTCGTTCTTGTCCATTGTGACCAGAACAGGCGACCAACGTGAAAGCCACTGTGCCAAAGAGTCCGGTGCTCCCCCGGATAGTTCCCACCGCTGAGCTTTGACGTGGATGGGCGTCAACCAGACGCGCAATTCGTGCCGCTGCACCTTCGTCATGTTGGCGCGCGCGGGCGCCGAGTGCTCCACCAGCAAAGCAATCGCCTCGGCAAGGGACCTGCGGGTTTGTGGCGCGCGCTTTGCCCACTTGGCAAGCACATAGCGTCGGCTCCACTCTGCCACGTCCATTTGGTCGGTAGCGTCCCAGGTCGTTGGCAGTCCAGTCTTGGCGTTCCACCGAGTCTCTTCGGATGCGGCCGTGACGAGCTTCGAGCGCCAGCGGTCGGCGGGAGTTTGGTATGGGAATGCCTTGGACCTTTGCACTCCGTCGAAACTCCAGCGCACGATGTACGGCTGGGCCTTCTCGGGTCGCTCGGCCAACGCCTGCACTCTCACCTTTGGCAGTTGCCGGCTCATACGAGTTCCAAACTTTCGCACCAAGACTCAACCGCAGCTTGCTCAACGCGCAACGAACCATTTGGGTATTTACGGAACTTTGGGAACTTTCCGTCCCGACGCCATTTATCAATGGTCGAGCGCGCAACGCCCAACTCCTCCATCACTTGTTGAATAGTGACCCATTGCTGTGCCATCTTCGTGACTCGCTTTCTGCCGATCGGTTTGATCGACAGAACTACTGGTGCCGTGTGCTGCCCCTGAGACAGTCGCTCGCTATTGACGAGATTTGGAAAGTACCTGATGACAGTTGTTCACAGTGATTGCTCGTTGCTCTCACTTGCGCCATACACGCGCCAGCGGTGAACCTTCATTCCCTATTTCACCGAAAGTCCTTGTAAATACTGGGTGCCCCCGGCAGGATTCGAACCTGCGCACACGGTTTAGGAAACCATTGCTCTATCCCCTGAGCTACGGGAGCATTACTGGCTTTTCATGACGCTTGCGAAGGTAGTGCTTGTTCCCGCACAACCTCAGCACAACATCGATGGAAAGCCATACGACTATTACTTACTGCACCCCACCATTCAACCATGACGAGCAAGTTTCCACGTTACGAGACATTGAGGACTCCCCAAACAGATTGGAGTCGGATTGTGGGAAACCGACGCCGGCGCATGCACCGAATGACAGCGTTTGGGACTACTAAACTTGACGCCCAAGCTTGTGACTATCGTCCCTGGTGCTCGCCTCCCACGATTCATAGTTTCAATTTCGAGTGCGGTTTCTGAACGTCATTTCAATTTCGTGACCGACACCAGGAAGGAAGCGCTTATGGACACGCTCCGAAACTCAAGTCTCAACGACATCGTAAGGCTGGAGCAGGCGGGTTTCACCCTAGCGAATAGTTCTTGCCGCCGATCATTCGCATTACAAGGGTTCATGGCTGCATCCTTACTGCCGCTATTGATAGCGCTTTCGTTCGTCGTCCTAACGCCTGCAAGGGCTGGCTCGGTGTCTGCCCATTCCGCCACTATCACATGTCCGACCTGGGGAACCTACGGATTTGAAAACTTCACAACGCACGGCAGCAACGTCTCCAGCTGTGACTTCGCGGGTGATGATGCGCAGAATTACAGCGTCGACTTTGGCGGCGCAACGGCGATCGGCACAAACTTCGCGGGTTTCAACTTTTTTGGAAACTCCACGCTCGGCGGGGCCAACCTCACCGACGCGAACCTAACTGGAGCAAACCCCAGTCGGCTCGCCGGAGCCAACCTCACCGACGCGAACCTCAGCGGGGCGAACCTCAATAATTCCAATGTTTCCGGAGCCGACCTAACCGGTGCGAACCTCACGGGAACACAGATGACCAGCGCCAACTTCACTGGCGCCGTCCTGACTGACGCCACGCTCACCAACGCCAATATCGACGGGGCCAACTTCTCTGGGGCCACCCTCAAGGGAGTCATCTCCGGTGGGTTGACGGGGAACCCGAAGAACCTGCCACCGGGCTGGTCGATCCAAAGTGCACAACTCATACACAACTCGTCTGTTCCCCTTACTAGCGTCACCATCAAGCCGTGGACGTACTCGACCACTCCCGCTGGCCCCTGCCCGACCTGGGGAACCTACGGATTTGAAAACTTCACGACGCACGGCAGCAACGTCTCCGGCTGCGACTTCGCTGGTGAGAATCCGGAGAATTTGAATGTTGACTTTGGCGGCGCAACCGCAATCGGCACGAACTTCGCGGATTTCAACTTTTTTGGCTTCTCCACGCTCGACGGGGCCAACCTCACCGACGCGAACCTTAGTGGAGCAAGCCTCAATCAACTCGGCGGGGCCAACCTCACCGACGCGGACCTGATCGGAGCGAACCTCAATAACACCGACGTCTCCGTTGCGAACCTGGACGGTGCGAACCTCGCCGGGTCACTGTTGACCGGCGCCAACTTCACTAACGCCAACTTCACCAACGCCACGCTGACCAACGCTGACATCGACGGGGCCAACTTCTTTGGGGCCACCCTCACGGGAGTCGTCTCGGGTGGATTGACGGGAACCCCGAAGAACCTGCCTTCGGGTTGGTCGGTCAAAGGGGGTGTTCTTAGTTACACCGCGCCCAAACCCGCAACTGTCAGCGTGACCTTCACGTCAAAGAGCAGCGTCTTGAGCGCCGCAGCCAAGAGGGTGCTCTTGGCTCTCTCCAAGAAGTTGGTCTCAGGTGCCTCGGTAACCGTGACCGGCTACGCGAAGGGCAACGTGGTCCTCGCGAGGAGTCGGGCCACGGCCACTTCTAAGTACTTGTCGAGCAAGATCAAGATACACGCCACGTTGAAGACGGTGACCAGCGCTTCGCTGAACAAGGTCACGGTGATTACAACCAAGCAGTGAGGGTTGGGGCCAGACAGCAGTGGCAACAGCGCGAGCTCTTTGCCGCGGCGTTCATTCTCAGTCATATTCGGCGACTCTTGGCGCCACGTGACGGGGATAATCGTTTCTACAGTTCCTTCATTCTTCAACGTGACCAACACCATCTGGCGCCTCGTACCGTCCTGCCCGAATTGTGATGAGGGTGAGCGTGGCGGCTGCGCGTGCGCCGGCACGGGAAGTCTGGACCGATGTCCGTCCGAGGCATATCCAGAACAAGTTGCTCAAACCATGAGGTGGGACTGGTCGCCGAAGTTCTGTAAGCAGTATGACATTCGGCTCTAGCCCCGCACCCAACCGGAGCGTACGGTCCATTCATCGACGCAATGCAGATCGCGTGCGAAGTCTGTCCTGATGAGAGGAGAGAGGATGTTCACCGGTATCCGAGTTCCCCGATTGATCGCGGTCGCGGCCTCAGTCACTCTTCTCCTCGCCATGGCGATCCCGACTTGCGCAGAAGCGTCGGGGACTACCACCACCACCACCTTTTCCCCGATTGCCCACAAGGCGGCACTCTTGAAGGTTCTTGACGCCGACGTCGCCAAGGGGGAAAAGATCAATCGGCTAACGATTAAACCCTCGCCCATCAACCCTGCTTGGGTGTACTACATCGCCGGAATTCCCGTTCGCGCTTCCAATGGAACTACGCAAGAGGACATGGCTGAAGGCTTCGCCCATTGGGTGAATGGAAAGTGGGTCATCGCCTACGGGCCATGGAGTGTGTCCTGTGGGCCGATCAAGTCGCTAAGCAAGATTCCAAAAGCCGTCCGTAACAGCTTCACAAAGATCTGCAAGTGAACCTCACAAAGATAAAGAGACATCGGCCGATCCGCTTAGGAGATCACGTCATTTATCACCACCCAAATCAGCGTTCCAAAATGACAAATTTTTCGTTCCAAAAATAGGCGTCTACGCAACTTTCGAACGTTTAGAACTCCTGGTCGCAACTAATTCGCGGATGTCCCACGGGAGCGTTACCTCTCTGCTCCAATCACGCTCCAATTTTTCGAGGCGCGGTGACAGTGCATCGAGATGCTCCCATGGTACGAGCGAGCTCATCAAGAGCGGGTTAACGATTCAAAGTTCGCACTGCTGAACGACGACATAAGCACCTTTGCCGAATTGACCTCATTTACCCTCCAGAAGCTTTCGGCGATGCCTGAGCACTCTAAGAGCCCTACCGACCGTGTTCTCGTCGAAGGGCAAAGCGCCTTCTTTTAGGTCATCCAATATTGGCTCTGTGTCGGAGAGAAGGCCATCGAGAATCTTGGAGGCAGCAATTTCACTTAGTCCAATCGTCGACGCGAATGAGATCACGGCCCGTCGCGACAGTTCGGAAGTTCTTCCTTCGAGAGTCAGCGCCATTGAAACGTCGTCGTAGAGAACTGTCGAAGGAAGGTCGTACGCGGGCGAAACCGACCACTCTCCGAGAAGCGATTTGACCACCGAAATATTTTTCGCGTGAACATCACCATTCCCGGTGAGCCACGCAAAGCAAATCTGACGAAAAACATCTCGCGACGCTACAATCTCAGCGGCACAAACAGAAGCGACCGCGTAAGCAACATCTTCGTAACTTACGTTGTATTTGTCGCCCGGCCATCGACCCAAAAGTTGGCACGCGTCTTCGCACGCGAGCGCAGTGGTTCCTCCATCAACTCCACTTACGCGATCGAAGCGTTGAAGAAGCAGCCCATTAGTCCCGTCGCGGTCGTGCACGAGTTGAGCATCCACAGTGGGAATACCAATGCCTTTCGCAAAGGAGATGAAGTAGAACTCATTCTCGACGACATGGGGGTACTCGGGCGGGTCAATCTTCAGTATGTAACGATTGCCCGACAGCGCGATGGGGACAGAAATCATTCCCGCTGAAGCCTTCTCCTGAACTCCAGGAATCGAAACCTTGTCAATTATTCCCGAGTCAGCAAGAACCTGGCGAAACCGAACTTCTTCAAAAGATTTTTGAACGGTGATCAGCGGTTCCTGTTCGTGCGGCTGCTCATGCTCAGGAACTACCTGAACGTCACCAACCGGATCCTGACCAACCGCTAATAAGAGTGAAAATTCGTCATCAGCTGAAGTCTTTACTGATCTGCGCAACCCCAAGAGCCGACGACCTTCGGGCAAGAGACCAGCGAAGAATGGAGGTACGGATCCCGAGGTTGTGACGCGTGGTGCACTCAATAACGGCAATGTCCACGCGACGGGGATTCCGTCATCGAGATACTCCGGTAGATACACGAATTCTGTTCCTGAGACGGTTCGTTTGAGTTGTGCAGCTTTGCGTCCCGCTTTGTACACATCTGCAACCTGGATTGTTCGCATGAGTTCAAGATCACTCACTTAGACCTCAGTTTCAGTTCCAAATTGAAACCGAGCACTTTTATAACCTTCGTCAATTTGTCGAGTCGAATCGACTCTTTTCCGTTCTCTACGTCCAAGACGAAATGTGACGATACTTCGGCTAGGTCAGCCAACTCTTGTTGGGTGAGCTTGAGCGCCCGCCTTCGCAACCGAATTTGAGATCCAAGAGATTCCATTCGTGCCTCCCGCGACGTTCACGATTATGAAGTTTTCTTTCTCTTCGGCCATCATAGGCCAAGTATTTAGCAAAAACTTCATGATTATGAATATATTCATGCCCACAGCTACTTCTTTTCGGATATTTGGATAAAACTTCATGATTATGAAGAAACTTGTCGCGAATCGCACCTCGAAGAATCTATTACTTACAACACCCTCCATTCAACCATGGCGTGCAGAATTCCACGTTGCGAGAGTTTGAGCACTCCCCAAATTTGATTCGCGACGCGATTGGGAAAGCCGACGAAATCACATTCGTCGGGACGAATCCCGGGCGGCTACAACCAATGAAACGAGGGGTGATTGTGACGCCAAATCACAACAAAGACGCGGCCGATGATGTTCTTGACGGGCACCGTTCCCCAGTATCGGCTGTCGTAGGAGTCACCTCGGCAATCACCCATTACGAAATAGTGATTGGCTGGAATATGCGTCTTTGGAATATTGAACGCCGACTCCCAACAGACGCCCTTCATTGCGGGTAGCCACGGCTCGGCGATGGCGTGCCCGTCGATGTAGATCGTATCTCCCTTCGATGAGATCGTTTCTCCGGGAAGGCCAATCACTCGCTTTACGAGTATGGGCGTCGAATTCTCTGTATCAGCGCGAACTTTGTGAAACACGATGATGTCTGCTCGATGAATCGAATGCGCAAGGCCAGGAAGTTTATTAACGACGATGCGGTCGTTAATTTGAAGTGTGGGCAACATTGATCCAGTCGGCACACGAAATACCTGGAAGACATGGGAGCGGATTGCGAACGAAGCAAGAAGGGCGATCAAAAGGACGACGAACCACTCGAATAAATGACGCCGTGTGCGTCGGGAGTGCGTGACGGGCCGCTCAGCATCTCGTAACTCAATGTTTTCCGGAATGATCACCCGAGCTTCTTGCTGCTTGTCCCCGCTCTAGCGAGAGTTGCGTGACAAGTCATAGTGGTGAGCGATTCATGAATACAAGGCTCTCTTGCGAGGTAGGGGTGGTGAATGTCTGTCGACGCCGTTGCCACGCCGATCGTTACTCGTAGGCTTCCCGAATAGTGCAGTGGCAGCACGAGTCCATCGACACAGCCAGACGCGCCGCCGATGCACGGACCTTGAATTTCTTTGATCGAGCCAGCACTTTCACTTGAAGAACTCACGGTGCTGACCGAGAGGATTGACCCGACGAGGTCCGTTGAAACTGGCCTTCTGGCGACTTCAATCTTGAAGTGGTGGGATGCGAAGGCGGATTCAAGTTGTCGAGCAGCGTCAACGGGCTTCGAAATGACGATGGTGATAGTGGTGCTCGACGCACCCGCCGTAGTGAGCGACCCAATCAGTGCCAGGGGAACCGCAGCAATGCCAACGGTGATTACTGCCAATGCCGAACCTACCCGCAAACTCGGCTTTTGAAATGCTCGTTCCTTTGCTGCACCACCGAGAAAACTCCCAGCGATAGCCCACCACGGAGTTCCAACTTCCAAAAGAGCCGAAGCGAGCAACGTCGCTTCCTCGCCATGTCGAGACCGCCATCGCGCGGAATAGCAACGAAGCACGGTGGCAATGATTCGGCTCTCTTGAGATCGTCGCACTAGACGGTCCCGAGTCCAAGACGGAGCCGACCGGTCATGCTCACGCGCTCCAGGGCATCGAGGTGCACACGCAGCGCGGAGACACCAGCCACGGTTACGCGGTAGGGGTGACGTCGATCCTCCGTGGGCAGTTCCGCAATCAGGCCGAGCCGCTCGAGTCGATCGAGCGCTCCGTAGAGCGTTCCAGGTCCAAGCTGCACTCCGGAGTAGCCCTTGATGTCCTGGATCAGCGCGTAGCCGTGTTTCGGACCGTCAGCAAGGCTGGTCAGGATAAG
>PLZP01000071.1 GCA_003152215.1 Acidimicrobiaceae bacterium
TCGTCTTCTCACACGACGGTGGTGCAACGTGGTCGTACGGTCCCGGAGGAATCGCACAGTTCGGTTTTGGGACATTCGATCCGATTTCAACGTTCGCGGCAGTCTTCATCAATTACATGGATGGCGCAGAGTCGCCCGACATTCAGCTCGTGTCCACGTCTTCGAGCGGGCGAGTAACTCTCGGCAGACCGCCAGGTCTCAATATCACGCAATTGACGTTCGTCAATCCGCTACAAGGCCTCGCGCTCGGCCATGGCAACGGTACAGGGCAATATGACACCCTGTATGAGACGAGTGATGGGGCCAAGCGATGGCGCGTCTCTTCGCTCACTAACTAGCTCGTCACCGCGCCACGTCGAGCGCTATCCATCGCGTCGACGATTTCCTGCTCTGTGCTCGCTCAGCCACCCTCACCTCGGCGCCTTCGCTCGCGATCAAGAGCCCGTCGATGAGTGTCGCCGAGCACCAACCGCTGCACTCGCCAGATTGTTCGCTGGAACAAAGTGAACGGGGATGGACTCGGCACGGTGAATCGATGGACCACTTCTTGACGCAATGTTCTCTTCACTACCGTGTCGAAAGTCGCGCCGCATCCTCCGTGGGAATCAAGTGGCGTGCGGCACGGGCCTCATCGACGCGAGAAACGGGCGTGGTCTGCGGGGCGAGGTGCAGTGCCGCCGGATCGTCGATCGCCCGCTGCGCAATGTGCTCGACGGCCTCCGCCAGCGCCTCGAGGGTCTGCAGACTCTCCGTCTCGGTCGGTTCGAACATGAGTGCCTCTTCGACAATCAAGGGGAAGTACACGGTTGGGGAATGGAATCCCTCTTCGAGCAAGGCTTTGGCGACGTCGAGACCACGCACGCCGTATTTGTTCTTGAGTGAGGTTGCCGTGAGCACACACTCATGCATGCACACCCGGTCGTAGGCGGCGGGGAGCGTCTCGCGAAGTCGGTGGCGCAGCCAATTCGCATTCAACACGGCGTGTTGGGCGACCCTCGTGAGTCCGTCGCCACCGTGTACGTCGATGTAGGCCAGCGCACGGGCCAACACCATCGCGTTGCCGTGCCAACCGTGCACCCGACCAATTGACTTCGGTGGCTTCACCCAGACGTAAGTGCCGTCGTCGTTGCGGGTGGCCTTCGGACCGGGAAGGAAATCCACGAGTCGTGGGGAAACCGCGACCGGACCGGCGCCGGGGCCACCCCCTCCGTGGGGCGTCGCGAACGTCTTGTGCAGGTTCATGTGCACGATGTCAAAACCCATATCGCCGGGACGGACCACGCCGAGGATGGCGTTCAGATTCGCGCCGTCGTAGTAGAGAAGTCCTCCGACGTCGTGCACCGCGGCGGCGATCTCGGTGATCTCCTCTTCGAAGAGTCCGAGCGTGTTGGGATTGGTCAGCATGATGCCGGCCACATCGGGGCCGAGCGCGGCCTTCAACTTCTCCAAGTCGACGAGTCCGCGTTCATTGGAAGGAATCGTCGTGACGGCGTAGCCACCAAGGGTGACGGACGCGGGGTTGGTGCCGTGCGCCGAGTCGGGGATGAGAATGCGTTGGCGTGCGTCACCGTTCGCACTGTGATAGGCGCGCATCAACAAGAGTCCGGTCAGTTCACCCGCGGCGCCGGCCGCCGGCTGGAGCGTCGCGGCAGCCATGCCGGTCACGGCGCAGAGTTTCTCTTCGAGCGTCGCGAGCAGTTCGAGCCAACCTTGGGCCAACTCCGCTGGCGCGCCGGGGTGCACTGAGTTCAGTCCGGGATCATTGGCGACCGCGTCACAGAACTTCGGGTTGTACTTCATCGTGCACGATCCGAGTGGGTACATGCCGAGATCGACCGAGAACTGACGGTGCGAGAGGCGAGTGAAGTGGGCCACGAGGTCACGTTCTGAGACTTCGGCGATGTCGACGACATCGGGGTTCAAGTGCATCGCCGGCACGAGTTCCTTGAGCGCCGTCGCCGGGACACCCGTCGTTCGCAGCTGGTAGGCCGAACGACCAGGGACCGACATCTCAAAGATTGTGGGCTCCGTCGCGTGACCGAGGAGCGGGGCCGACGACGCCTTCCCGCCCGAGAGTGCGCGGCTCATTCGCCGACCGCCTTTCTAAGTATCTCGACGTAATGATCGATCTCGTCCTTCGTACGGCGCTCGGTCACCGTGACGAGTAAGACGTTCTGAATGTCTGCGTCGACTGACGGATCATCGCCGGAGGTCAATGCCGAGACCGCCACGCCACCGAGGACGCCGTCACTCGCCATCGTGAGCAGCACTGACGAAGCGTCACGGTTGAGTCGAACGGCGAATTCGCGAAAGAACGGTTGTGAGGAGAGGGCGTGCACACCATCGATCTTGAGTAGTTCGTTGAAGAGGTAGTGGGCACCCTGCGCGCATCGCGTCGCAATCTCGCGCAGTCCCTGCGTGCCAAGCCAACCGAGCTGGATCGCCGCGGTGACGGCCATCAGTGTCTGGTTCGTGCAGACATTCGACGTCGCCTTCTCACGGCGGATGTCTTGCTCTCGGGCGCGAAGCGTCGTCACGAACGAGCGACGATCATTGGAGTCGACGGTCTCACCGACAATCCGCCCCGGGAGTCGTCGTGTCTGGGCTTCCGTGCAGGCGAAGAGACCGAGGAAGGGACCGCCGTACGCGAGCGGCGTGCCGAAGGGCTGACCCTCACCCACGAAGATGTCGGCGCCCCATTGGCCCGCAGTCTTTAAAACACCCGCCGCCACCGGATCAGCGCCAAGAATGAACAGCGCGTCGTTCGACACGGCGAGGGACTTCGCCTCGGTCATATCCTCGAGCACGCCGAGGTAGTTCGGGTAGGCGGCGACAATGGCGGCGGCGTTGGTGGCGTCGACGCTCCCCCAGTCCGTGATGCCGTCCACCAGCGTTGCAATGACAAGCTCGTGCCCCGTGCCCCGTGCGAACGTTGCCGCGACTTCACGCCAGTGTGGATGCACGCCTGCGCTGATGACCATCTTTTGGCGACCGGTCGCGCCCGACGCCATGTTGAGTCCCTCGACGAGTCCGGTCGCGGCGTCATACAACGAAGCGTTCGGAATGGGAAGACCGCTGAGCCTCGAGATCAATGTCTGGTATTCGAAAATTGCTTGCAGGACACCTTGGGCCACTTCGGGTTGGTACGGCGTGTAGGCCGTGACAAACTCCGAACGTCCCGCGAGCATCTTGACGACCGCGGGTACTTCATGGTCGTAGACGCCCGCGCCGGCGAAGCACGTCATCTCGGTGGCCTTGGCGAGATTGGCTGAGGTGTACTGCATGAACAGCGCAGCGACGTCGGGTTCACTCATACCTTCGGGCAGGTCAAGCCCTTGGGTCAGTCGCACCGCCGGAGGAATGTGCGCAAAGAGCTGTTCCATTGATTCCATGCCCAGGAAGTCGAGCATTTCGTCGACTTCCGCGGGCGTGTGCGGCAGGTAGTCAGCCATCTCACTTCGCCTTTCGAACGAACGGAAGCGGCGTTATCGTCGCCGAAATCTCGCGGCCACGCAGCGCGACCGTCGCGGGCGTATTGACGTCGGGCGCGCCGCGCAACAGCCCCATGCCGATGCCGCACTGTAAGACGGGCGAGAAGTTGCCCGATGACAACGTACCGACGTTCGTGCCGTCAATCAGCACGTCACCACCATCACGCAAAGGTTGACGGCCCTCGACGATAAGACCGGTCAGCAGTCGACTCGGACCGCGATCGCGCTCGTCTTCCACGGCTTTGCGACCTCGGAACGTCTCCTTGTCCCATCCGAGCACCCAGCCGAGCTTCGCTTCGAGCGTGGTCGAGGACAACGTGAGTTCGTGACCGTAGAGCGGCAGCGCCGCCTCCAGACGGAGCGTGTCGCGAGCGCCCAAGCCGGCCGGCGTAATGTCGGCGTCGACGAGCTTCGCGAGTAGCGCCTCGGCCGCCTCGTTGGGCACGGCAATCTCCAGGCCCTCTTCTCCGGTGTAGCCGGTCCCGGCGACTCGCACTTCCACGCCTTCGTAGTCAAATCGCGTGACGCGAAAACGGCCGACGTCGGCGAAGCGCTGATCGACGGCCGCAACCTTCGCTCGAGCATTGGGACCCTGAATCGCGAGAATGCATCGCTCGCCGGTGACGTCAACGCCGGGAAGCGCCTCCGTGACGCCCGAGGTGTTCGACGCGTTGGGCATGACGTCGAACTCGTTGTCGCCCACCCACCAGACGATGATGTCATCGACGACGAAACCATCGTGGTTCAAAAGGTGCGTGTACTGTGCGCGTCCAGGCTCGACTTTGCGTAGGTCGTTCGTGAGCGTCTCTTGGAGGACATCGAACATTCCCGGGCCGTCGCAGCGAACGGTGCCGAGGTGACTGACATCAAAGACAACGGCGTCGTTGCGACACGCGAGGTGCTCGCCCACGGTGCCTGTGGCGTACTGCAGCGGCATCTCCCAACCACCGAACGGGACGATTTTGGCCCCCAATGCGACGTGTGCGTCGTACAAAAAAGGGCGTCGATCGGTCACGTCAGCCACTCTACGCTGCGAAAGTATCGAGAGTTCCCAGACCGTGTTGTTCGAGCAACGCAACGAAGTCACGCTGATAGACGACGAGAAGTTGCACCTCGGGGTAGAGCTCACGGAACAGACGGACCTTCTGATTCTTCTTCGTCACGAGCCGTTGTTCGAGCACGGTGAGTTCAATGAAGAGTTTGAGATCGGGCAGAAAAAAGTCCGGGCGAAAGCCCCGTACCGGCACGCCGTGCTCGTCCCACGCCAACGGAAACTCGACCGGTTCGTACGTCCAGGCGAAGTTGTAGAGGTTGAGCAGGCGCGCGAAGGCCCGCTCGCTGGGATGGGCGAACAGATCCTGCGGCGCAGGTTCGAGGCAGGGGTGCCGACGACGCGAGGCGTCAATCGGCGATAGACCGGTCACGCCGTACGGGACTCCCTCTCCGACATTGCGAGCTGCGTCTCACGAATGGTGGTCGTAAGTTCGGCGACCACGTTCGCCATGGGAACAATATTGAAGACGCCCTGGCCCCCGCGAAGCAGGTCCACCAGGTCGCCGTCGTCACGCGCGAGCACCGATCCGGCGTCACTGAGCACCAAGCTGCTCGAGGCGAGATCGGCGCCGAGAGAGTTGCGAAGACACTCAACGGCCTGACGGGCGCGATTGAGCGAGACGCCTGAGGTCAACAGCGACTTGATGACCTTCACTTCCAAGACGTCGGAGTAGGCGTACGTGCGCTTGGAACCACTGCCCTTGGCCGCAGTAATGGACGGCGTCACGAGATCGGTTCGCGCCCAGTAGTCCAACTGACGGTATGTCACGCCGGTAAGGCGACAGACCATCGGGCCACTAAATCCATTTTTTAAGGAATCTGTCATTGTCGTTTCCTCCCGACCGAGGCCTGTCCAGACTAACCCGACGGACTACAACAGTGTAGTTTCGACCCGCCTCATTCCACAAATAAATCTGGGCGCCCGAGGGAGGGCGACGAGGCCTCGGCGTGTAAACGCGGTGGAATCCGGCCCGCTCGTCGGGCCAGGAACCCAGCTCGTACCGCATCGCGAATGGCCTCGGCCATCATGACCGGGTCGAGAGCCCGGTTGATCGCCGACGCGGCGAGGACGCCGTCGCACCCCAGTTCCATCGCGAGGGCGGCGTCTGAGGCGGTGCCGACACCGGCGTCGAGCAGGACGGGGACGTGCACCCGCTCGGTGATCATTGAAATGGCGTGCGGATTGCGGACGCCGAGTCCTGACCCAATCGGTGAGCCGAGGGGCATGACCGCAACACAGCCAACCTGCTCGAGTCGCTGGGCGACGACGGGATCGTCCGAGGTATACGCCCACACCTCGAAGCCGGCGCGCACGAGCGCGTCGGCCGCCCGCAGGGTCTCGGTCGTGTCGGGCAGCAGTGTGCCGTCGTCACCGATGACTTCGAGCTTCACGGCGTTGGTCTCGAACGCCTCACGGGCCAGTTCGGCCACTTTGATCGCCTCGCCCGCACTGAAACAACCTGCCGTATTCGGCAGTAACGAAATGTTGAGCCGTCCGAGGAGATCGTAAATGGAACCATCGACATTGGGGTCGACCCGACGCAGCGCGACCGTCGCAATAGAGGCCTCCGAGGCCACGAGCGAGGCACCCAACACCTCCATCGACCTAAACCCGCCCGTACCGATGACGAGCCTCGACGTCGAGCTCAGTGAACCAACGGTAAAGAGATCTCCCACGCATCCAGCGTACTAACCAGTTCACCGCCGTTAGTAGGGTTGTGCAAGTGCAACCCCTCACTGTGCTGTCGATCGCCGGCTCGGACTCCGGCGGCGGCGCGGGCATTCAGGCCGACCTGCGAACCTTTAGCGCCTTCGAACTGCACGCCACCACGGCAATCACGGCAGTCACGGCACAGAACACCCTTGGCGTCGACGCGGTCGCGACTATCGAGCCCGACATGGTCGTCGCGCAGGTGCTCAGCGTCGTCGCCGACTTTGACGTCGCGGCGGTGAAAACCGGCATGCTCGCCACCCCCGCGACGATCGAACGCGTGGCGGGTCTCGCGAGTGAAGGACTTCTTCCCCATCTCGTCGTCGATCCGGTCCTCGTGTCGTCAAGTGGCCACGCGTTGATGTCCGACGGTGGCGTCGAGGCGTACCGCGAAGCACTCCTCGCCTACGCCGAAGTCGTGACGCCCAACCTACGTGAGGCGTCACTGCTCTGCGACGTCGACGTTCGCGAGATTAAGAGTCACGATGACATGGTCGCCCTCGCCCGGGCCATCCTCGCCTTCGGGCCGACCTTCGCACTGGTGAAGGGTGGTCATTTCGCGCAAGCGTCACTCACCGAAACCCGAGCGCCCGATATCCTGGTGGGCGCCGGAGACGTCTTCATCTTTGATGCGGCGCGCGTTGACACGCGCAATGACCACGGCACCGGCTGCTCACTGTCGGCCGCCATCGCCGCCGGACTCGCGTTCGGTCGCACGGTGCCCGACGCGACGCGCGACGCGAAGTCCTTCGTGCTCGCCGCACTCACGAGTGCCGCGAACTGGAAACTGGGATCTGGGCATGGACCGATTGACCACCTTGGATGGGACGAATGAGCGACGAACCGAAGGCGCCACTCACGACGACGACGAGCATCTGGCCGGCCGCCGGCGTCCTCATCCTGGCGGTCGCCATGCTGCTCGTATTCATGCTGATCAACTTGGCCTCCGATCAGGGAGTTACCAAGACCAAGACCACGGTCCCCGTCGTCGTCGGAGGTCTCAACATTGCGAAGTCGTCATCGGCGCTCGACTACTGCAAGCATCAGTCCGAGATACCCGCCAACATCAAGGACGCCTTCATTGTGCCGGTGGGCACCGCGAGCACGTCGGGCGGCAACATTCCCAATGCTGGTGCCGGCGACTTCGACTGCTATCAGCCCCTGACGTCCCCCACGAACAGCGGATCGCTCTTGGCCTTCTTCTCTTCAGAGCTCGAAGCACGCGGGTGGAACGTCTTTTCCCACGGCGCCAGCAACGGTTCGCCGCAGACTCTCTTTCAGAAGGCCGGCAACGACGGGTTCTACTGGGTGGTGGGTGTGACCGTGACCAAGAGTGCACACAACCAGATCGACTGGACGTTCAGGATCTACCAGAACTCTGAGACGATCTAGACCAGCACCGGTGCGGGCACGTGTCGTTCTTGGCAGGCCCACGACCAGAACGCGAAGTTAAGCGGATAGATGACGTAGCCAATCCTCGTCGCCGGCGAAACGCACATCATCGTGAGGAAGACGACGGCCAGGATCGCCAAGACCTTGGACAGCGTCAACGGCCAGTGCTTCTTGACGTACTTCGCCATGAAGTAGCCCCCGATGAGGAACGTCAGGGGCGCCAAAATATGCCCGAGCGGCGACCACCACGTGGTCAAGATGTGTCCCGGCAGGGCACTCGCCGCCGGCGAGGTGATGCCCGTCAGACCGAGCGGGAACGCGAAGACATTGGACATGAAGGCCCACGGCGCACGCACCGCAAAGGGCACGACGGTCGCCAAGANNCCAAACCAAGACTCACCCCCGCGAGGTTGTTCTGTCTTCGTTGCAGCGCAACGACGCCAAGGAGCGAGAGAGCGAGGATCGGCATATCGTCGCCCCCCGTCGAGAGGAAGAGCGCGCCGGTGGGCAACGCCAAGAGAACCTGCGCGACGCGAATCTTCTTTTGACCTGATGCGCGCAAGAGGCCAAGAGCGAGACAGCCCGCGATCAAGGTGAGCAACGACATCGCGATTCGCGGATCGGTCAGACCTTTGCTCTTGTGCGTCTCCGCCGACGGCAGTCCGAAGATGCCCATCAGCGGAAAGTAGGGAAAGAAGGACTCGTAGGCCGGCAACCCGTGCAGCGGATCGACGAGTTTCCCGTTCTTGTAGTACGTGGGGTACGGAGTGCGTCCATCCTTGAGATCGTCCCCGGCGCGGTGAATAACACCGATCTCGGGTTGGGCCACACGCCAACGGGCCTCGAGCCCGAGCGGAATCGCGACCGAACCGAGCAGGACCAGACCGAGGAGTCCGACGCGCACCATTGACGTGCGCTGCAGGCGAACTCGGTCCAGCCCGAGCGCGATGCACGCACAGAGTGCATACGGGGCGGTCGCGAGGTAGCCCCACTGCCACTGCGCACCCTCGCGCGACGTCATGCCGAGGCCGAGCGCGAACAGCGACGAGAGTCCGTAGAGGTACGCGTCGCTGCGAAGTCCACTCAGCGCCCCCCACCACGTATCAAAGCGAGTGCGCGCAGTTGCGAGCCGCGTCAACATTGGGGCAATTCTACCGGTCCCCCCTCGCTGGACCCGAGACTTCCTAGTCGTTGACGTCAAGGTCGAGGCGTCGAATCGGCATGTAGGTGACGGGGGGAAGCTCCGACGTGAGGAAGTGGCGAATGATTCGGAGGCTCTCCTTGGTGCGCTCCTTCAAGAGCATGTGCGAGGTTCCCGGGACGATCGAGAGTTGGGCCTGGGGAATCGACTCGTACATTGAACAGGTGTGGGCGAGCGTCGCGACGTCGTCGTCGCCAGCCATCACCAGTACCGGGACGCAAATCGTCGCGAGGTCAACCGGAGTCAGGTTCGGCTCGCTGTTGGTCATGATCCGCGTCTTTTCCTCGACGACCGCCGCGTGACTCGGTCCGTCGGGTGAGTGTTCGCCGAAGCGCTCAGTCCACTGCGCGAACTCTTCACCTTCGGTGTCGAAGGGCGGCATTGGCATGAGGCCGTCGTAGTGGTAGTTGGCCCCGATCGCGGCGACGCGATGCACCAAGTCGGGACGGCGCATCGCGACGAGGAGCGCTACGTTCCCGCCGTCACTGTGGCCAACGAGATGGACCCGGCGGTCCAGGTACTCCAGAAACGCAATCGTCTCGTCGGCCATTGCGCTGTAGGAGAACGGCGCGTCGGTATCGGCCGTTCGGCCGTGTCCGCGCCGGTCAAACGCCGCGATGCGGAACTCCTTCGCCAGTGGACGGCCGAGCGTGCGAAGGAGACTGGCGCTGCTGCTCATTCCCCCGTGCAGCAAGACGAGGGTCCGACCTTTGCGTTTGGGCAGTTGCGCCCACGTTGGGTGGCCCTGCAACGAGATGACGGTCACGGTCGTTATGGTAGGCGCCGCGCAGCTCGTCCGATGGCCCGTACAGTTGAGCGGTGCGAGCGTTCGTGGTCAGTGAGGTCGATGACCAGTTCTCGTTAGGTGTGCACGACGTCGAAGCGGTCCCCCGTGATGACAGCGACGTCCTCATTGCCGTCGACTTCAGCGGTATCAACTTCAAAGACGCAATGGTCGCCTCGGCCAAGAGTCGAGTGCGACGAGTCGCCTCCCTTATCGGCGGCGTCGACGCTGCAGGCACCGTCGTGGCGTCAACGCTCCCCCACCTGCCCGTGGGCACTCGCGTGGCGGCCCACGGCGGACAACTCGGCGTGGCGCGTGACGGTGGCTTCGCGCAGTTCCTCTACGCCCCCGAGCGTTATCTTTCGCCACTGCCCGACGCCATCTCGACCCACGACGCGATGGTCATTGGCACGGCCGGGTTCACTGCGATGGAGAGCATCCTCGCGCTCGAGGACCACGGCCTCCACGTTGGTGGCGAGGTCCTCGTCACGGGGGCGACCGGAGGCGTCGGCTCACACGCCGTTACCTACCTCGCGGCGCGTGGTTACCATGCCGTCGCGTCAACCGGTTCGACGAAGGACGCGCAGTGGCTCCGCGAACAAGGCGCCACTCGTGTCATTGGGCGCGACGAAGTGAGCGACCAAACCAGTCGTGTTCTCGGCACAGAGCTTTGGGATGGTGCGATTGACTGTGTCGGGGGTTCGACATTGGCCCAGCTACTTCGCTCGCTGCGCTACGGCGCAGCGGTCGCCGCGAGTGGACTGGTCGCGAACGCGGAACTGGCGACGACCGTCTATCCCTTCATAACGCGATCAGTGTCGTTGCTCGGCATCGACAGCGTGGAGGCGTCGGGTGAAACGCGCCAACGCGTGTGGTCGTCGCTCGGTGAAATAGTTGCCTCACTCGACCTCGATCCGCTCGTCGACCGCGAAGTGCAACTCGAACAACTGCCCGGCGCCCTCGAGGACATCCGAAGTGGCAGGACTCGCGGTCGGATTCTCGTGCTTCCAAACGCGAGTTGAGAACACCAACATTCGCTCCTGCGCAGAACCGCAACCTAGTAGAAGGGGCTGACCCAGATCTTGCCGTTGTCGCACGGTTGTACGGCGTATGGTGCCGTCACCGGCACGGCGGAGCCGCCGGTTGCGAATTGGATGTTGAGCGTCAACGCATTGTCGCACACGGTGTTCGCCGTCTCGACTGACGAGTACGCCAAGGAGAAGCTGGTCGCCGAACCCTGGTGCAGAAGCAACTGCGTCGGTGCCCGATTGGCCTTTGGGGCTGAGAACTGCAACTCGTTGCCGGCTGACGGCACCTTCACGAGGTTGACGGGCAGGAGCGCTCCGGCCTTGTCCTGCAGCGTCACAATCGGCCATCCCGTTTCCGCGCACGTACCTGGCGACGTCTTCGTAAGGATCACGCTCGCGTAGACCGTGCCCGCGGCACCCTGGCCCTCGTTGTAGACGCCATTGAACGAACTCCCCTGACAGGCCGCCTCCGCGAGGGTTGACGTGGTCGTGGTACCGCTCGACGACGTTGTTGTCGTCGTGATCGGCGCGGCCGTGGTGGTGGTCGTGACCGTCGGTGTGTGGTGGCGGCTCAAGGTAAAGATCGCGACGAAGGCAAAGAAGATCGCGACGGAAATTAACCCACGTCTCACTGACCAAAATCCTCGGGCCGAATCGTGTCGAGGAACTCTCGAAGTTCAGCCACGAGATCCGCTTCATTCGCCGGCTCGTCATCGTCCTCGTCCTCGTCGTCGTCNNAGAATCGGCGCGCCCACGCGTAGCGCGAGTGCCACCGCGTCGCTCGGACGCGCACTGACATTGATTTCCTCGTGGTCGCGCAATAGTCGAAGGTTCGCGTAAAAGGTGTTGTCACGAAGTTCGGTGATCTCAGCGGCGAACAGCTGCGCACCGAGCGCAATGATGACATTGCCGAGCAGGTCGTGCGACATTGGACGCGGCGCCTTCACGCCTTGGAGCGCGTACGCAATCGCTGTCGCCTCAGGTGCACCAATGAAGATCGGCAACACTCTCGAGCCCGCAACCTCTTCGAGCAGCAAAAGCGGTGTGGACGATCCCACATCGACACGAACTGCTCGTAGAACGACCTCAACCATGCAGACAGCCTAGACCCCGACCCGCAGTTTTCTTACGTCTAGCGACCGAGGTAATCGGACAATGCTCGCTCGTAGAGCAGCGCTCGCAGCGCCGCCACTTCGCCCGCGAGTTCGACCGCGACACCCTGCACCTGATCGCTGGTGAGTCCGCTCCCCCTCGTACGCAACGGCGCGGAGAGGTCATCGATAAGCCCAATCTCACGTTCGGCAACGCGGCGCACCGAGCCGAGGAGTCGAATGTCGAGACCGCGCTCGAGCAGGGCGATGACGGCGGTCGCCACGCGAACGTCGCCCTCGGTGAAGACAATCTCAGTACCCACCTTCACAGGTGCGAGTACGCCGAGTGCGTGCAACTGGTGCAGCGCCGAGTACGACAGGCCGGTCAGCCCGACGAACTCCGACGTCGAGAGATGGTGCGACGTGGTCGCTGGCGCTGCGTCACTCTTCGTCGGCTCGTCTTCGGACGACTGCACGACGCTCAACGTGGGCCGCACACCCGACGTGGGCGTTGTTGTCGGTGCGGGAATCGATACCACGTTCGAGACCGCTTCGCGCGCCGCGTGGCGCGGACTCGACGCGACCGGCACGTCCTTCAGCAGCCCCTGTTCAATAAGTCGAAGTCGCACGACGCGAAGTGGCACAAACTCCTCTTGCGCCAAGCGGATTGCTTCGCGCAAACATTCGACGTCGCGC
This sequence comes from Acidimicrobiaceae bacterium, assembly GCA_003152215.1. Lineage (GTDB taxonomy): Bacteria > Actinomycetota > Acidimicrobiia > Acidimicrobiales > RAAP-2 > RAAP-2. The sequence goes on from PLZP01000071.1 coordinate 12,448, forward strand.
TCGGAGTACAGGCGATAACCCTTGCGGCTTCGACTCGGCTGGACCAATCCCTTGTCTTCGTAGTAGCGGATCTTCGACAGTTCGATATCAGGGAAGTACCTGCGAAGTTGGGTGTGAACCTCTCCAATACGCATGATCCCCTGATTGCCATTCATCGCGTCGCCTCCCAGAAGACAAGCTTGAATTTTCCAACCTGCACCTCGTCGGCCGAGTGCAGTGTGGTCTCTTCGACCCGAGTTCCGTTCACGTAGGTGCCATTGAGCGAGTTGAGATCACGAAGCGTGATGCGCCCACTCGCGGTGCGCGTGAAAATCGCGTGATGACGCGAGACCGACACGTCATCTAAGAGGAGGTCACTGTTCTCGTGACGACCGACCGACGTGATCTCACCTTTGAGTTCAATGCGATTGCCTGCTTCGAGTCCCGCGGCAATCACCAACTCGTCACCGTGTTCACCGTTTGGTCCCCGAGTCGTACCGGGATGCAACGCCTCGGCCGCACTCACGACGGGTACGGCGACGGTTTCGGGAGACTTCGCATCGTGTTGTGGAGCTCCACACGACCAACAGAAGTTCGCGTTGGCGTTAAGGATTTCTCCACATCGACGGCAGTCCATCGGCTTCACACTAGTGAACTTCGAGAAGGGGCGTCAGGGTCAGTTGTTCGTGAGGGCTTGGTAGCCCCCGGCGTCGAGCAGTGCGTCAAACTCGGCGCTACTCGTCGTCGTGACTTCACAGATCCAACCTTCGCCGTACGGGTCGGAGTTCACAAACTCGGGCGACGTCGACAACGTGTCGTTGACGGCACTAACGGTGCCACTCACCGGCGAATAGATTTCCGACACCGATTTCGTCGACTCGACCTCACCGAGCGCGGCGTGCGCGTCGACGGCGGTCCCGACCTTGGGCAGGTCGACGAAGACCACGTCACCGAGCGCGTCCTGGGCGTAGTCGGTGATGCCGATGCGAATGATGTCGCCGTTCGCCTTCGCCCATTCGTGGTCGCTGGAGTATCGGAGCTCAGAAGGAATCAACATGGCGCAAACTTACAAGATTTGGCGGGCCTGGCGTCCCGTGCGGAGTGCGCGCAACGCCGGTCGCACGTAACCCGCGAGCACAATCCACGAAAGCGTCAGTCCGAGGATGGCGATGACCCACGTGCAGTCTCGAATGGGGTGTTGCCACGATGTCAGCGCTGCGTGGTGAGGATTCGTGGTCAAGAGAAAGAGCGGGTAGCTCGCCATCAGGACAAATGTTGAGACCTTGCCCCACCACAGCACGTCGATGCGGGCGGCGCCCAGCGCCGCGAGTACCAGCGTGAGGATTGAAACAATCAGTTCGCGTGCGAGTGTGATCAGCGCGAACCACCACGGCACGCCGGCCGCGGCGGCGACACAGAGGAGTCCGGTGATGACGAGTATCCGGTCGGCGACGGGATCGAGAATCTTGCCCAGATTCGATACCTGGTGTACTCGTCGCGCGAGGAATCCATCAAGCCAGTCGGTCGCACCGAGTGTCGCGAGGAGCCATGCGGCGATCGCGCGGTGATTGGTGTCGAAGAGCAGCCAGACAAACAGTGGGAGAAGTGCCAGGCGAACAACGGTGACGAGATTTGGCCACGTTCTCCACCCCGCGTCGTACGACGCCACGTCACTCATCACCGAAGCGTATTACTACGCGATGGTGACGGACTCGTCCAGGTAGACGTCCTGCACGGCGTTGATGAGTGCCGCGCCTTCATCGATGGGTCGCTGGAAGGCCTTGCGTCCAAGGATGAGTCCTTGGCCACCGGCGCGCTTGTTAATGACCGCCGTGCGCACTGCGCCCGCGAGGTCGTTGTCACCCTGCGATTCGCCACCGGAGTTAATCAGACCAATGCGACCGGCGTAACAGTTGACGACCTGCCAGCGCGTGAGGTCGATGGGGTTGTCCGTGGTCAAGGTCGAATAGACCAGCGGACTGGTCTTTCCGAACTTGATGGCGTTGTAGCCGCCGTTGTTGATCGGTTGCTTCTGCTTGATGATGTCGGCTTCGATGGTGACGCCCACATGGTTGGCCTGGCCGGTCAAGTCGGCGCTCAGGTGGTAATCAACGCCGTCCTTGACGAAAGCATCATTTCGCAGATAGGTCCAGAGGACCGTGAACATGCCGAGGCGATGCGCCTCGGCGAATGCCTTGCCGATCTCTTCGATCTGGCGGATCGAACCCTCGGAACCGAAGTAGATCGTGGCGCCAACGCCGACGGCACCCACGTCCGAAGCCAGTTGCGCTGACGCGAAGAGGCGCTCGTCAAAGCTGTTCGGGTAGCGCAGCAGGTCGTTGTGGTTGATCTTGACGATGAAGGGAATCCGGTGGACGTAACGACGCGAGATCGAGCCGAGCGTGCCGAGTGTCGAGGCGATTGCATTGCAGCCCCCCTCGATGGCCAAGTCGCAGAGCCGGGCCGGATCAAAGTATTCGGGATTGGGCGAGAACGAGGCGGCGGCGGAGTGCTCGATTCCCTGGTCGACGGGGAGGATCGAGACGTACCCGGTGCCGCCCAGCCGGCCGTGACCGTAGAGGGTGCCGAGATTGCGCAGGACGGTCGGTGAACGGTCGCTCAACGTAAAGACGTCATTGATGTAGTTCGGACTGGGCAAGGTCAGGAGTTCCTTGGGGAACGCGGTGGCCGTGTGGTCGAGCAGTGACGAGGCTTCGTCACCGAGAAGGGAGGCAATATCCATACTCCAAGGTTACAAGATGCGCCCTCGACCTCCTTCGACGTTTCGGGCACGTGAACGAACGATTCGGGCGTCCTGCATGCGCCAGACTTTCACAATGGAATTCGACTACCGATCATCACTGCTTCGACGAGTGCGCGCAGTCCACTCGCTCTACGGCGAGGCGTGCGCGACCATGACACTCGATCAGGTGAACATGGTGGCCGACAACCGTGCCCTCCCCATTGCGTTCTCCCTCGTCCACCAGGTACTTATCGAGGACGGCAGCGTGGTGTTCACCGGCGGCCCACTGCCACTCTTCAACGAGGAGTTGGGGCAACGCCTCGGGCTGGCCGTCAACGACCACGGCAAGGAGAAGAGCGTCGAGGAGATGATGCACCAGCGCATTGGCGACTACGACGCTTTCCTCGAGTTCCAGCGACTGGTCTTTGCGGCGACCGAACACTACATCGAGACAATTGATCCCTCGACCTTCGCCGACATCATTGTGGCCCACCCCTACGGACCGGGCATCGCCCAGACCTTCTCCGCGCGCGTCGGTGGCGAGACCGGCATCTCGAGAAGTGACGCGCTGGAGTGTTGGGTCTACCAGCACGCGCTACGCCACATGGGTGAGATCGAGCACGCCCGGGCCTTAGTAGGACTTACGGGCATGACCTCCTAGCAGTAATCTCGTCGACAACTACTTCATTCGGGGGGACGCATGGCGCAGGTACTGGGAACGACGACGGATAAATTCGCGGGCCTCGTTGACGTACTGGAGAAGAGTCTCGAGAGTGGCGCCGACCTCGGTGCCTCGATCGCCATCTTTCATCAGGGCGAACTGGTCGCCGACCTCTGGGGCGGCTTTCGCGACGCCTCGAAAACCACGCCGTGGGAGCGCGACACCATTGTCAACGTGTGGTCGACGACCAAGACCATGACGTTCCTCGTCGCACTCATGTTGTGCGACCGCGGAGAGCTGGACTTCAGCGCGAAGGTGGCGGCCTATTGGCCGGAGTTCGCCGCCAACGGCAAAGAGGACATTGAGGTGCGTCACCTCATGAATCACTGCGCCGGACTCTCTGGTTGGCAGGAGCCAATCAAGGCAGAGGAGTTGGCCGACTGGGACCTCGCCACGAGCCTGCTCGCCGCGCAGAAGCCGTGGTGGGACGACCGTACGAAAACGGGCTATCACGCAGTGAGTCAAGGATTCCTCATTGGCGAAGTCGTGCGCCGCATCACCGGCACGACGATCGGACAGTTCTTCAAGAGTGAAGTCGCCGACGTGCTGGGCGCCGACTTCTTTATCGGACTTCCCGAATCCGAGGAGGGACGCGTCAGCATCGTGATCCCCCCGCCGCCGGAGGACTTCGGAGGCGCCGCACCAGATTCCATCGCGGTTCGTACGCTCACCTCTCCCCCGGTCGACGCCACGATGCCCTCGCAGCGATGGTGGCGCGCCGCGGAGATTCCCGCCGCCAACGGCCACGGCAACGCCCGTTCGGTCGCCACCATCCAACAGATCATCGCGAACAACGGTCACGCAAACGGTCACCGTTTCTTCTCGGAGAAGACCGGCGACATGGTCTTCACGCCCCAGGTCGGTGGCGTGGACATGGTGCTCGGGATGAACATCAACTTCGGTCTCGGCTACGGACTCGCGAGCCCCGACGTACCCCTTGGACCTCGCGGCTGCTACTGGGGCGGGTACGGCGGATCGGTCATCATCATGGACCAGGACGTCGGCCTCACGATCGCCTACATGATGAACAAGATGCAGGTGGGACTGGTGGGCGACACCCGCGGCGCCGACATTGCCCTGGTGGCCGCCATGGCCGCTTTGAGTTAGTCGGCGCTCTTCTTCTTCGAGACGGGCGTGGTACGACGCTTACGGTTCTTTCGTGGCGCGACTGATCCGAGCTCGCCGAGTCGGGCCTTGGCGTCGTAGGCGTCGGGCTCGGCAATAACCACTCGTGCAAAGAGTTCGCGGGCTGACGTGGTGTCGCCCGCGCGGTCGAAGATGTCAGCCAGTGCGTACCAGAGACGAACGTGTCGATACGAGGGGTTGCGCAACTGCTTCGTTGCTCCCGCCTTGGTTAAAAGTTCAATCGCCTCTGCGTACATCCGCTGGTCGGCGAGCGACGAGGCCATCACGATGCGGCCTTCGGCCAGCACCTCGGCGGTCGGTTCGCTCTCTTCGAGTTCGCCGAATGTTTTCTCCACGGCGCGGTAGCGATGGTTCGCGCGGTCACAGTCCATGACGAGCGGCAGGTGTTCGGCGTCACCGGTAATGGTGAAATGTGCACGAAGGTGGATTTTTGCCATGTTCCATCGTTCGGCGCGATACGCGGCGAGGCCGGTCAGTTCACGAACGGGCGCGACACCCGGCACGGCGTCGGCGACGATTCGCCCGAGTCGCAGTGCCTCTTCGTAACGTTTACGGTCGTACGCCTCGGCGGCACGCGTGAGCGTGATGACCATCTTCTCGCGCATATAGGACGTCCCGATGAAGGCCTTGCGCACGTCGGCGGCAATGTCGCCGGGCAGCGCGTACTTGACTTTCGGTTTCACTTTGGCGCTCGGCGCCGGCGCGGAAGGTCGCACGTCCTCAACCCACGTGGACATCTGATCGGGCTTTCGACCAGTGCTCGGCGTCACTTCCATTGCCTGACCGGTCGAGGAGATGTGCGCGCCGCCCTTGCGTGCGACGCCGCCCCAGCCTTTGGCCTTGCCAAAGGAGTCGGCTTTCGCGCGCTCGATCTCCTCAGGTGTCAGTTCGCGGGGACGTCGATCGGGCCGACCACTCGGCGCGCGACGGGTTCGCGCATCACGCGGTCCATTCCTCGAATCGGGCCTGGCACCGCGAGGCGCGAGACTCGGACGGCGATCGCGAGTGTCGCGGTCGTCACGACGCTCGGGGCGAGGTGAACGTCCGTTCGAAGAGAAAGAGCCCGTCCGAGGTGGCCGCGCGTCGCGGTCGCGGTCGTCCTCGCGAGGCGGGCGCGGCGAACCTGGCGTGCGCGCACCGGGTCGAGTTGGACGCTCAGTGCCCGCTCCGCGCGCGTCGCGGTCGTAACGACTGTCAGGTCGCGCAGTTCGTGACGACCCGCCATCGCGGCCGGCGCTCGTGGGGCGTGGACGTCGCGGCGCGTCGCTTCGCGGTCCTCGGGCGTCGACGTCATCGCGGTCGTAACGTCGAGCCGGTCGCTCACCGGCAAGACCACGGTCCTTCGACGCGTCGCGTCCATTCGCTCGAGGCGGGCGCGACGTACGGCGCGGGTCAGTAGTCGAACGATCGATTCGTCGTTCAGCGCCGTCACGCGGCGTTCGGGTGTCGTCACGGCCGCGCGACGGGCCCTCCCCCGACTTTGACCGGGGAGGACGATTTGCTCCGTCCCGGGAATAGGTGCGATCAGGTCCCGAGGTGCGCGGTGCGCCTTTTCGCCCTCCAGAGGACGGCCCAGCGCCACCAGGGGCGCGACGAGGCGTGGGATTTCGAGCGGGCACCTGTCAATGCTACTAAAGGGCGCCCGGAAGCGAATCCGAACTATGTCGCGACGCTCTCGGGCCCATCTTTCTTTCGTGCGAAACGGCTCCGCCATGAAGGGCCATCGCTCTTCCGGGGAACCGGTTCCCGAGTGGCGTCATTGACTCGATAGCCAACGGGCAACAGTTCGAAGTGAAATTTGTCGCGCACAATGCCCCAGAGACCCCGTGGTTGCCAGATTGCGATGGAAACGGCCACGGCACCGAAAATAATCAGATACCACGCACCCCAGTTCTGAAGCCACTGCTGCAGTGCGAAGAAGATGATGCTCCCAAGGATCGGTCCCTCGATCGTCCCGAGACCACCGATCATTGAGACGAAGAGCATTTGGGCGGTCCAGGAGAGACTGAACTCATTGCCCGGCTGAATGAAGGGCTGACTGATGGCGAGCACCGCGCCCGCTGCGCCGCAGCCCGCCGCGGCGACGATAAAGATCAATCGCCTGGTCGAGGTGACCTTGGTGCCCGAGCTGCGCGACGCCACTTCGTTGTCGCGGACTGAAGAGAGCACCAGACCGAGTCGACTCCGTAGCAATAAGTACGTCGCGACGACCACGACGAGCGCCACGAACCACGTGGAGAGGTAGCGGTCGTGGTTCAGTTGGTCGGGCGACAGATTGACGAGACCGGGCAGCGCCGCGCCCGTGCCCCCGCCGAGCAAAGTGAACGAGAGGATCAGCAACATCGCGGTATTCGCGACGACCCAGGTGGCAACGGAGAAATAGCCACCGCGAAGACGCAGGAGGAGATACGTCACCGGGAGCGCGATGATCGCGCACACGATGATCGCGAGCGGAATCGCCACGAAGGGGTTGACGCCCTTGATCGCGAAGTACAAGACCGCGTAGGCGCCGAGGCCAATGAAGCCCTGTTGTCCGATCGAGACCATCCCCGCGTAGCCCGCGAGGAGATTCCACATCGTGGCCATGATTACGAGGATGAAGAAGTTCTGAAGGATCGAGACGTCGGCCGCGGGCAAAAACCACGGCGCCCAGGTGAGGAGCCCGCTCAGCACGACCGCGCCAATCAAGGTGTAGAGCGGATTGATCCGACTGCGTCGCACCGTCACGAGCGAGTCGGCGCCGTGATCGAGGTTGCGGACCTTCTTCACTACATCTCCGTTCGTTTGCCGAAGAGTCCCTGGGGGCGCACGGCGAGCACCGCCAAGAAGAGGATGTTGCCACCGAGCACCTGGTAGGCCGGACTGAAATGGGCGCCGAGCTGTTGGGATACTCCGAGCAGCACGCCACCGAGCAGAGTTCCCCACAGCGAACCAATTCCCCCGATGACCACGGCCTCAAAGGCGAAGAGGAGATTGGCGCCGCCCGATGACGGAAAGAACTCGGTGGAGATGCCGTACGCGATGCCGGCGAGCGCCACCGTGGCGAAGGCAATCGCCGACGCGATCCCAAAGATGTGCCGGTAGTTCGTGCCGCAGAGTTGCGCCGCTTCGCGGTCGTCTGAGACGGCGCGAATCTGTCGTCCCGTCCCCGTGCGCGAGAGGAAGAGTTGCAAGGAAAGCAGCACCGCGACGGCGACGGCCATGACGACGAGGGAGAAGTAGGAAATGGTCAACGTGCTGCTCACCTGCCACGACTTCGAGATCAAGACTCCGATGTCGATCGACTGTCCGTTGGCGGTGTAGATCTCGAGAAGCAGGTTCTCGATGATGACCGATAGACCGAACGTGACCAACAACGTCGTGAAGGGGTCGCGGTCGATGGCCTTTTGGAGCAGTGTTCGTTGCAAGACGTAACCGAAGAGCGCGAAGATTGGCACGACGACGACGAAGGACCAGACCGGTGCCAAGTGAAACTTGGGCACGAGGAATATGGCGGTGTAGCCCGCCACGACCGCCATGTCGCCGTGGGCGAGGTTGATGATCTTCATCACACCGAACATGAGGGAAAGTCCGCACGCGAAGAGCGCGTAGAAGCTCCCGACCAGTACACCTTCAATGACGGTGTTGACCCAAATCACGACGTCGGCCCCTCGGCGGCGCCGTGCGCCACATCGGAGCCGAAATAGGCCGCCTCGATGGCGGCCGGAGTGAGTTCGGTCGGCACCCCCACGAGCGAGGTCTTTCCCTCCAAGAGGCAGTGCACGCGAGTGGCGACGGCCAACGCCTGAGTGACGTCCTGCTCCACGAGCAGCACGCCGACGCCCTGGTCGACGATTCGCGGAATGAACTCATAGATTCGTTCGATCACGATCGGGGCGAGGCCGAGCGACACTTCGTCAATTAAGAGGACTTTCGGATTGGCGACGAGGGCACGAGCAATGGCGACGGCCTGTTGCTCGCCGCCCGAGAGTTGGCCCACTTTCTGGTGACGGCGCTCGGGCATCCAGGGGAACAGCTCGTACATCGCCTTCAAATTGAACGGACCGGGCCCGGCGCTCTGCGCACCAACTTTTATGTTCTCCTCCACCGTAAGTGACACGAAAAGCCGTCGACCTTCGGGTACCAGCGAGATCCCTCGGCGCACCCGTCGATGGGTCGCCAACTTAGAGATGTTGTCACCTTCGAAGCTGATCGACCCGGCTGTCGGACGATGCAGTCCCGCGATGGTGCGCAGCAACGTTGACTTACCCGCGCCGTTGGCGCCAATCACTGCCAGGACCTCACCGGCCCTGACGCTCAGACTGACCTGGTCGACCGCACAGAGTTGTCCGTGGTGCACCGTGAGCTCAGCGACCTCGAGCAGCGGCGTGCGTGGATACTCGCCGCCGACCTGCTCGCTCACGACACGCCGCTTTCGTTGATGATGCGCCCACCGAGGTAGACGGTGCGCACCGCGTCGGATGCGAGCACCTCTCTCGGTTCTCCGTCGGCCACGAGCGCGCCGTTGGCGAGACAGAGCAAACGGTCAACGGTCGAGAGCAGAGCGCGCACGACGTGCTCGATCCAGAGAATCGCGATGCCCTCACCCTGAAGTCCGCGAATGACGGCCGAAAGGTCCACGACCTCGGCGTCGGTCAGTCCGCCCGCGATTTCGTCGAGGAGGAGGATCCGAGGATTGGACGAAAGGGCGCGCGCGAGCTCGAGTCGTTTTCGGTGCAGCAACGCCAACGAGCCAGCCGGTCGATTGGCGAGCGCTGCCATGCCCACACGTTCTAATGACTGATACGCCTTCTCGTAGCTGGCGACGCCACGGGTGCGCGCGCCTTGTTGCGCGGCGACCAGCGTGTTCTCAAAGACAGTCATGTGCTCGAAGGGTTGTGGTATCTGGTACGTGCGACCGATGCCCATGCGACAGCGCGTGGGCGTTGCCACTCGGTGCAGGTCGCGACCCTCAAATGAGATTGAGCCGCTATCGGGCTTGATGTCACCCGAGATGAGCCCGAACATCGATGTCTTGCCGGCGCCGTTGGGCCCGACAACGCCCACCGACGCCCCTTCTTCCAACTGGAAGGTGATCCCATCAGCAACAACAACCTGACCGAATCGTTTGGACACACCTTCCAGCTGAAGAAGCGGCATGTAGCTAGTTTGTCCTAAGCGTTGGTGGGCTCAAGCGCCGCCTGTATAGGAATGTGCTTGTTGAGCGTGTTGTCAACGACCCACGGCGACCACGAGAACTTCTTGTGTCCCACGAGTTCCGTTGATCCGGGCTTCCACTGAATCCCGACGGGCTTGATGATGCCGATGCCCTTGGCGGGATTGGTCGCCGCCGAGAAGTTCAACGGTCCGCACATGCCGTCGTAGTTCACCTGTTTGAAGGCAGCCGCAACAGCCTTGCGATCGTGAGGATTGTGCACCTTCTTGAGCGCCTGAATGACGATCTCGAAGAGTGAATAGGTCGATCCCATGGACTGCACCCACTGCTGCTTCGTGACCTTCTGGTAGTTGGCGGCAAACGTGTTCGCCGTCATACCGGTCAGTGATGACTTGTAGGGCGAATTCGGCGTGAACCACGCGTCGGTCGCCACGTTGTTGGACAGGTCACCGAGGGCGTAGACGTCGGTCGGGAACAGCATGACCTTCGCGACCGTCGCCAACTTCGGATTCCAGTCCTGCTGGGACGCCTGCTTCCAGAACGTGTTGAAGTCCGGAGGCAGCGGGCAGTTGATGAAGAAGTCGCACGACTTCCCACCGGATCCAGTCTTGAACGTCGAGATCATGTTGGTGTAGTCACTCGTGAGGTCGGTGTAGGCGCCACCATCGACGAACGTCCACGGCGTCCCCTTCTCGGCGCCGACGATTGCGTTTTGCGTCGGGGGCCACGCGGCACGGAACGCGTTGCCGTCCGAGTCGTTCGGGAACATGCCGGCGTACACCTGATTCGCGTTGGTCTTAGCGAGCACCCTGTTCCACATTGGCAAGAAGCACTCCACGAACTCGGGAACTCCAAAGAAGAACATGCTGCAGAACTCCGGTGGTGTGCCCACGGCATTACCCGCGGCACCAATTGAGTTTCCGGTGAAACCGCCCCACCACGCTTCCCAGGGGCAGACCGTGGAAAGGCACGGAACGCCGGCGCCCTCGCACACTGCGCTCACGGGAATGGTGGTCTCCGGTGCTGAGCTCGTGACTATCAAGTCAACGCCGCTCGACTGGATCAGTTCGGTCGCGACCTGGCCCGCAATTGACGGGTCGGACTGGCTGTTCTTCACGATGATCTCAATCTTGTACTTCGTCTTGCCGATCGTGATGCCCTTGGCGTACTGGCTCGACGCGCGTATGAGACTGAGCACGAACTTGTCCGGGCCCGCGAAGTCAGCCAACGCACCCGTTGACGGCGTCACGTAGCCAATCTTGATCGTGCCCGACTTCGTGGCGGCCGCGGCCGACGATGCTTCCGCGAGCGCGGCGACACCTCCAACCAACGCGGTCGCGCCGAGCGCCTTTAGACCGAGTCGACGTCCGAACTCGACGCTTCCCCAACCTGGAATGGTCTGCTCGCGCGAACCACTACTAACCGATTCTTCATTCCCCATTTAGTGCCCCCTAGATCTTGCTTTGGTGTTTGTATCACAATACGACCGCCCTTCTCCCAAAAACATTCAACTGCNNACTTCGGTCATCTCTCGTCCGGCGTCAACGCGTCGTTGGATGATGTTGAGGGCGTCGACGTCTTCTTGCACGACAGCGATCTGCATTTTCTCCAGCGCCGCGTCAATCGCCGAATCACCGACGCAGAAATCACGCGAGAGCGCCCAGAAGTCGTAGACCGAATTTTCGGTCGAGGGCGTGAGCCCGTAAAAAATCTTCAAGTGGAATGCGTGATCGTCGGTGCCGTCGGGTAGCGGCGGCTGGGCCGTTGGCGCAATCCTGGAGTTCAATTTGTAAAAGCCCGGGGGAAAGTACTCGATGTCCTGCCAGCGGTCGATCGTGCCCGATAGCCCAGTGGTCGTTGCGTAGAACGGCGGACAATCGACGTCGGCCATGTGTCGATAGACATTCACCACGTGCGTCTCCTCATCGACCTCAACCTCGATCGGCGTCGAGGCAACTTCGGGTGTGCCAATTGAGCTGTTGTGCAGGAACGTCTCGTGCGAAAGGTCGAGAAGATTATCGACCAGGAGCGAAAACGACGCTTCGATTTTGGCGATGCCCGATACCACCGACCAGTCATTTGATGGCTCTAACCAGGAAGTATCGGGAAGCGTGGCGTGATCGGGCTCAACGTGACCCATCCAAATCCAGATCCAACAGCCTTTTTCCACGACGGCGTACGTGCGCACCGCCAGCTTGGTGGGGATTCGATCCTGGCCCGGAACGGCGACGCACAGACCTTCGCAGTCGTAGGTGAAGCCGTGGTATCCGCAGACGAGTACGTCATCGACCACGGTGCCGAGGGACAACGGGTATCCGCGGTGCGGGCACTGATCAGCGAGCGCAACGACGCGGCCACTTCGATTGCGATACAGCGCCACCGGCTCACCGAGAATTGTTCGCGCAATCGGTCGTTCGGAGAGCTCCGAAGAGAGCGCTGCGACGTACCAGTGCTGATGAAGAAACATGTTCCTCCTGGATTCGCGCCACGACAAGGCGCGCAATGGTTTCGGGCCGACGCAACTGCCGACTTCGCGAAGGCTAATGCCGGTGTGATAAGACGTCAACACTTAGCAACCTAATCGAGGGGACCGCAATGGCACTGTTGGACGACAGCAATTGGCATTCGAAGATATTTCTTGGCGAGTGGATCAAGGGTGGTGCAGGTGACGCATCCGTTGTCGAACCGGCCACCGGCGAAGAACTCGGTCGAACCGGTCGGGCGTCCGTCGATGACGTCGCCGCGGCTTCGTCGCGTGGGGCCGTTGCGCAACGTGAATGGGCATCGCTCCCCTACAGCGCACGTGCCGCCGTGCTTCGCAAAGCCGGCGACCTCTTCAATCTGCATGCCGAGGAGATCTCCGACTGGATCGTTCGCGAATCCGGTGGCATTGGTCCCAAGGCCGGCCTCGAAGTGCACACGGCCGCCGAAGAGTGCTACGAGGCGGCGGCAATCGCGTCGCACCCAACCGGCGAAATCCTGCGCAGCGAGATGCCACGACTGAGTTTCTCGCGTCGCGTCCCCGCCGGCATCGTTGGCGTCATCGCCCCCTTCAACTTTCCGCTGATCCTCTCGATTCGCTCGGTCGCTCCGGCCCTGTCGCTCGGCAACGCGGTGATCTTGAAGCCCGATCCACGCACCGCGGTCTGCGGCGGCGTGGTCCTCGCGAAGATCTTCGAAGAGGCCGGTGTACCGGCGGGCGTCTTCAGCGTTCTTCCCGGTGGGGCGGACGTCGGGGAGGCGCTCGTGAAGGACCCGCTGGTTCGCATCATTGCCTTCACTGGTTCAACCGTGGCCGGTCGAGCAGTTGGCGCCACCGCCGCGCAACACCTGAAGCGGGTGCACCTTGAGCTCGGCGGCAACTCCGCGATGATCGTCATGGCGGACGTCGACCTGGAGAAGGCATCAATAGTCGGCGCCTTCGGCTCGTTCATGCACCAAGGACAGATCTGCATGACGACCGGTCGCCACATTGTCGACGCACGTATCGCCGACGACTACGCCAAGCTCTTGAGTGAGCGGGCGAACCATCTGCCCGTGGGCGACCCCAAAAGTGGTCAGGTGGCCCTTGGCCCGCTTATTGACGCGACACAGCGTGACCGCGTGCACGCCATGGTGACCGACACGATCGCAGCGGGCGCGACGCTCAGCGCCGGAGGGACCTTCGAAGAGCTCTTCTATCGTCCAACGGTCCTCACCAACGTACCGACGACGGCGCCGGCGTACATTCATGAGATCTTTGGACCGGTCGCACCCATTGTTTCGTACTCTTCACTCGACGAAGCCGTGGCGATGGCCTCGTCGTCGCCGTACGGACTGTCGCTGAGCATCCTCTCAGGCGACGGCTTGCGGGCACTCGAATTGGCGAGTCGTATCCCGACGGGGGCGATCCACATCAATGACGCGACACCGGCCGACGAAGCGACGATTCCCTTTGGTGGCACTGGCGACAGCGGCAACGGATCGCGAATGGGCGGCATGGCCAACCTCGACGCCTACACCGAGACCCAATGGGTCACGGCGCAGGCCGATCTCGCCTTCTATCCGTTCTAGCGCTACACGCTCGACAGGTTGACGTAGTTTCGCGCGAGCGAGCGCGCCGTCGACTCCGACTCGATGACTTGACGTAGTCGCGCCATCTGCACGCCGTTCTCGAAGTCATCACTGGGATGCGGATGCAACATCTGGGTCATGTAGGTGGAGAACTCCTCGGCGCGCCACACTCGTCGAAGACTCTGGTCGGAGTACTCCTTCAAAAGTCGCTCGTCGTGATCACCGAGAGCCGCCGCGAGCGCCGGAGCAAGTAGACGAACATCCGCCACCGCAAGGTTCATGCCCTTGGCACCGGTCGGTGGCACGATGTGCGCGGCGTCACCAGCGAGGAGCAGTCGTCCGTAGCGCATGGGCGCAATGACCACGCTGCGCATTGGCGTGATACCGCGTTCGATGATCGGACCCTGGCCAATGTCGGCCGTGTGATCGGTCGCCAAACGAGTGACGAGCTCTTCCCAAATGCGATCATCGGGCCACGCGTCGAGCGTCTCGTCGGGACGAACGCCCAGGTAGAGACGACTGCGCGTCGGTGAGCGCATCGAATAGAGCGCGAAACCACGGGCGTGGCGACAGTAGATCAGTTCCTCGGTGGTTGGGGGCGCTTCGGCGAGGATGCCCAACCACGAGAAGGGATAGACGCGCTCGTAGCGGCGTAGATAGCCCGGCGGTACGGATCCGACCGCCGCGCCGTGACTGCCGTCACAGCCCACCACGTAGTCCGCGGTGATCGACGTCTCTCCGTCGTCGCTGGTCAGACGTACGGTTGGATGGTCGGTCGTGTGGCCCTCAATGGACGTGACTTCGGCGTCGAAGTGAAGCGGAGCGCCGTAGCCCTGACGTAGCGCGATTAGGTCTTTCACGACCTCCTGTTGGCCGTAGACGGTAATGGCGCGGCCCTCGTAGAGCTCGCTCAGGGCAATGCGGTGCGACACGCCCTCGAAGCGAAGCTCGATGCCGTGATGGACCAAGCCCTCGGCACGCATTCTCGTACCCACGCCCGACGACTCAAGGAAATTGGCAATCCCCCATTCGATGACGCCCGCGCGCACGCGCTCTTCGACGTACTCCTGGGAGCGTCGTTCGACGATAATCGTGTCGATTCCTTCGAGGTGTAAGAGATGTCCCAGGAGCAGCCCAGCGGGGCCCGCTCCGACAATCACTACCTGTGTTCGCTCTGCGCCCAACATTCCTCCCGCCGTGACGTTGAATCTATCGATGATTCGGAGGCTACTCGACACTCAAGTGCACGGCGTTTAGTCTGGACCAAGAACGACACATCACTGTGACGCGGTGATCGATAGTGACGTGATCGATGAATGATGCCGGAGGAACGATGGCGGTAGTAGTGAGCAACACGCAACGCACCGACCTGCATCTCGTCGACGCGTTGTCCGCGTTCGGCGTCGCCACCATTCATGAAGCGCAAGGTCGCACCGGTCTCTTCGCATCACATCTTCGCCCGATCTATCGACCGGTACGTGTTGCGGGCAATGCACTGACGTGCGAAGTCGCTCCCGGCGATAACTGGTCGATCCACGTGGCGGTCGAGATGGCCAAACCCGGCGACATCCTCGTCGTCACCCCCACCAGCCCCTGTGACGATGGCTACTTCGGTGAACTGTTGGCCACCAGTCTCGTGGCACACGGAGTTCGGGGCCTCGTCATCGACGCCGGCGTGCGCGACATCGCGGAGTTGACGCGGATGCACTTCCCCGTCTGGTCCAAGACGGTTAGCGCGCGCGGCACCGTGAAGGAGACACCCGCCAACGTCCAGACACCCATCGTGTGCGCCGGCGCGTACGTCCGCCCGGGTGACGTCATCATTGCGGACGACGATGGCGTCGTCGTCGTGCGACGTGAAGATGCCGCAACGGTCCTCGTCGCATCGAAGGATCGTGAAGCCAACGAAGAGCAAAAGCGCGAACGATTGGCGAGCGGCGAACTTGGGCTGGATCTCTATTCCATGCGCGAAAAACTCCAACAACGAGGTCTCACCTACGTTGAAGAGCCGCCATCGTGACGAGCCAGTTAGCGATCCGGTGCTCGGTCTTTCGAGGCGGCACCTCCAAGGGTCTCTACTTTCACTTCGGCGATCTGCCCAGCGACAAAGAGACGCGCGACGCCGTGCTCCTCGCTGCCATGGGGTCACCGGACGTTCGCGAGATTGACGGCATGGGTGGCGGCCACCCTTTGACGTCGAAAGTCGCAATGGTGCGAACGTCCGAGCGTGAGGACGCTGACGTTGACTATCTCTTCTTGCAGGTCTGGCCAGACCGCGCCGAAGTATCGGACAATCAGAACTGCGGCAACCTCCTCGCGGCTGTCGGTCCTTTCGCCATCGAAGAAGGTCTCATATCGTCGACCGGCGCGACAACCAACGTACGAATCTGGATGGAGAACACCCGGAGCCTCGCCGTCGCGACAGTGCAGACACCGCTCGGTCGTGTCCTCTACGAGGGTGACGCGCACATCGACGGCGTGCCCGGGACCCATGCGCCAATCAATATCGAGTTCCTCGACGTCGCGGGCTCCACCTGTGGGTCACTCCTGCCCACCGGCAACGTCGTGGACGTCATTGATGGCATTCGCGTCACCTGCATCGACAATGGCATGCCCGTCGTCTGCATGGCGGCCGAGGAAGTCGGACTGAGCGGCTACGAGGACCCCCCGACTATCGAGAGCAATCAGAGCGTGTGCGAGCTCGTCGAGCGGATTCGCCTCGCGGCCGGGCCCATGATGAACCTCGGTGACGTGACGAGTGCCACGGTGCCCAAGATGTGTCTCTTGGCCAAGTCCCAGCACGGAGGGGCAATCTCGACGCGAACCTTTATCCCCAAACGAGTGCACGACTCTATCGGCGTGTTCGGCGCGCTGTCGGTCGCCACGGCCTGTCTCCTGCCGGGGTCGGTGGCCTCCGACATTGCTGGCATTGCATTCAGTGAGCACGCCGTCCTCGACATCGAGCACCCTTCGGGTTACTTCTCGGTCACGCTCGACGTACGCTACGACGGCGATGCGGTGGCCGTGGAACACGCGGCGCTGGTGCGCACGGCACGTCTTTTGATGCGCGGCGACGTCTTCGTGCCGTCGGCGGTGTGGCCCGACCGATGATCATCGACTGTCACGGTCACTACACGACGGCCCCCGAGGCGCACAATCTTTGGCGAAAGGCGCAGGTCGCCGCGTACGAGGCGGCAACGTCCGTGCCCAGCTACCCGACGATTTCCGATGACGAGATCGTCGAAAGCATTGAGAGCAATCAGCTTCGAATACTGCACGAGCGCGGTGCGGACATGACCATCTTCTCGCCTCGCGCGTCAGCCATGGAACACCACGTGGGCGACGCGCCGGTCTCTCAGGCGTGGTCGCGTGTCTGTAATGACCTCATCAAACGGGTCGTCGATCTCTACCCCACCTCCTTCATCGGTGTGGGACAGCTCCCCCAGTCACCGGGCGTTGACGTCGATGACTGCATCGCTGAACTCAAACGCTCCGTGCTCGAGCTCGGCTTCGTGGGGTGCAACCTGAGCCCCGATCCGAGCGGCGGACGCTGGTCCGGTCCCCCGTTGACGGATCGCTACTGGTACCCGATCTACGAGACAATGGTGGAGCTCGATGTGCCGGCGATGATTCACGTCTCGAGCAGCTGCAATCCGAACTTCCACGCAACCGGTGCGCACTACATCAATGCCGACACCACCGCGTTTATGCAACTCATCCAGGGCGACCTCTTCGCCGACTTCCCCACACTGCGCTTCGTTATCCCCCACGGTGGCGGAGCCGTGCCCTATCACTGGGGCCGCTACCGCGGACTGGCCGACATGCTCGGCACGCCACCTCTCGCCACCCATTTGATGAACAATGTCTTTTTCGACACCTGCGTGTACCACCAGCCAGGCATCAATCTGCTCTTTGAGGTCATCGAGCCCAAAAACATTCTCTTCGGATCGGAAATGCTCGGCGCAGTTCGCGGCATCGACCCCGAGACGGGTCACCACTTTGACGACACCAAGATCTACGTCGACGCACTGGATCTCTCCCCCGAGAACCGAACGCAGGTTTACGAAGGTAATGCCCGACGCGTCTACCCGCGACTCGACGCGCAACTCACCGCTCGAGGCGCGGCGTCGTGACGACCTTCACCGTCGACGCCGACTGGCTCGCGTTCGATCCACACCCGTCGCGTCCCACGTTCACACTTCCCGCCGGCGCCGTCGATGCCCACTGCCACGTCTTTGGCCCGGGCGATGAATTCCCGTACGCACCCGAGCGAAAGTACACGCCGTGCGACGCGGGCAAGGATCAACTCTTCGCCCTACGCGACCACCTCGGTTTCGATCGCAATGTCGTGGTGCAGGCAACCTGCCACGGCGCAGACAATCGCGCGATGCTCGACGTCCTCACCTCGTCCAAGGACCGTGCCCGCGGCGTCGCCACCGTGACGAACGACGTCAGCTACGAAGAACTGGCCACGATGCACGAACTCGGCGTGCGCGGCGTGCGTTTCAACTACGTGCGACGTCTGGTCGATCCCGAGCCCGACGCGTACTACCGCGAGATCGTCAACAAGATCGCCCCCTTCGACTGGCACGTGGTCATCTACTTCGAGGCCGCCGACCTGGCCGAACGCTGGAACTTTTTTACGTCGCTCGACGCCGTCGTGGTGGTCGACCACATGGGACGTCCCGACGTCACCAAGTCGGTCGACGGTCCGGAGTTCGAGCAGTTTCTGCGATTGATGGACGAACACGAGAATATCTGGTGCAAGGTCACTTGCCCCGAGCGCATCAGCGTCACCGGTCCGCCGGCGTTTAACGACGTGGTCCCCTTCGCGCAGCGTGTCATCACACGCTTTCCCGACCGAGTGCTCTGGGGAACTGACTGGCCGCACCCGAATCTTCGCGGCTTCATGCCCGACGACGGCAAGTCCGTTGACTTCATCGTCCGAATTGCTGAGAACGAAGAACTCCAACGTAAACTTCTGGTCGATAATCCGATGCGGCTGTATTGGGGAGATGAAACATGAATGAACACGAAGAGTTCGACGACATTCCCGGCACGACCGTCTTCACGACGCAACGTTCGCGCCAAGGGTTCCATCTCAATCAGTTCTGCATGAGCCTGATGAAGGCGGAGAATCGCGAACGATTCAGGGCAAACGAGCGCGGGTACCTCGACGAATGGCCCATGACAGAAGCCCAGAAGCTGGCCGTGCTGGCGCGCGACTACAACGCCGCCATCGCCGAGGGCGGCAACATCTACTTTCTCGCCAAGATCTTTGCGACGGACGGCAAGAGCTTTCAAGAGGCCGCGGCATCGATGACGGGAATGACGACCGACGAGTACGCCGCCATGATGCTCGCCGGCGGCCGCTCCCCCGAGGGACAGCGCTCCATTCGAGAGGGTTACTGACGTGGCCCGGATCACGGCCGGCGTCGCCACGAGTCACGTCCCCGCCATCGGCGCCGCCCTCGACCTCGGCAAGTCCGACAACGACTACTGGAAGCCGCTCTTCGATGGCTACGACTGGTCAAAGCAGTGGATCGCCAACGAGAAACCCGACGTCATCTTTCTCGTCTATAACGACCACGCGTCAGCGTTCTCACTTGCGGTACTGCCGACGTTCGCGATTGGCTGCGCCGAGAGCTACGCCATTGCCGATGAGGGCTTCGGGCCGCGCCCGGTGCCCGAGGTCATTGGCCACCCCGACCTCGCCTGTCACATTGCGGAATCGCTCATCCTGGACGAGTTCGATATGACCATCATCAACGAGATGGCCGTCGATCACGGCCTCACCGTGCCACTCTCCTTGATGTACGGACAACCGGATGCGTGGCCGGTAAAGGTTGTGCCGCTCGCGGTCAACGTCGTGGAGTACCCCCAGCCAACCGGCAACCGGTGCTTCGAACTGGGCAAGGCCATTCGTCGAGCGATTCGCAGCTACCCCGAAGACCTGAACGTGCAGATCTGGGGAACCGGCGGCATGAGCCACCAACTCCAGGGTCCGAGGGCCGGGTTCATCAATTCTGCGTTCGACCACGAGTTCTTCGACCAGCTCGTCAACGATCCCGACACGTTGAAGAAGGTTCCACACCTCGAGTACCTGCGAGAGTCCGGCTCTGAAGGCATCGAGATGATCATGTGGCTCATTATGCGCGGTGCGCTCGGCAAGAAGGTGAAGGAGCTCTATCGCTTCTACCATGTGCCGGCGTCCAACACCGCGGTGGGTCACCTCGTGTTGAAGCCCGGCAAGTAGCGAGAGCCGAAAGGGAACCATGCGCGTCGCCGTCGCCGGAGCCGGAGCCTTTGGCATCAAACATCTCGATGCCCTCCAACGAATCGACGACGTCGAGATCGTCGCCGTCGTCAGTCGACGTCTCGACCAGGCCCGCGAGGTCGCACAACACTACGGTGCCACGCTGGCGACCACCGACCTCCACGACGTACTCGAGCGCGCCGACGTCGACGCGGTCATCCTCGCGACACCAACGCAACTGCACGCCGAGCAGTCCGTTGCCACGATGCGCGCCGGCAAACACGTGCAGGTCGAGATTCCCTTGGCCGACAGTTGGGCTGACGCGCAACACGTTGCCGAGGTACAGAGCGAAACGGGACTCGTCTGCATGGTCGGGCACACGCGCCGGTTCAATCCGTCACACCAGTGGCTACACCAGCGCATTATGGCCGGCGACGACTCGGTGCTACAGATGGACGTCCAGACATACTTCTTTCGGCGGACCAACATGAATGCGCTCGGCCAACCGCGCAGTTGGACCGACAATCTCCTGTGGCACCACGCGGCGCACACGGTGGACCTCTTCGCGTACCAGAGTGGCGAGCCGGTCGTCGTGGCGCATGCGTTGGCGGGCCCCATCAACGAGGAGCTCGGCATTCCAATGGATATGTCGATCCAACTAAGGAGTTCGTCGGGGAAGATCTGCACGCTGTCGCTCAGTTTCAACAACGAGGGACCGCTCGGGACATTCTTCCGTTACATTTGCCAGAACGGCACCTACATTGCGCGCTACGACGATCTCATCAATGGACGCGACGAGGTGATCGATGTCTCGAAGGTTGCGGTCTCCATGGACGGCATCGAACTCCAAGATCGCGAGTTCCTTTCCGCCATCGCGGCGGGTCGCGAACCGAACGGTTCAGTGCACTCGGTCCTCGACTGTTACCGCGTGCTCGGCCAGCTCGACGAACAGTTGAAGGCTTGAATGTCGTTCGTCGCGTCGCGCGCCACCAAGGTTGAGGCCTCGGCGACCCAGGGCGAACTGTACGAGCCGGCCGTGGGTTTCGTCATTACCGGCGTCATGGCGGCCGGCAAATCAACCGTCGCCGAACTACTGGCGCAACAGTTCGAGCGCGGCGTTCATCTACGAGGTGACGTCTATCGGAAGATGATCGTGACCGGTCGTGATCCGATTGCGCCGACTTTGGGTGACGAGGCGATGCGCCAACTCGACCTTCGCCAACGATTAGCCGCGAGCGCCGCGAACGACTACTGGCGCGACGACTTCACCGTAGTGCTCCAGGACATCTACGCCGGGCCGGCGCTGTCCAATGTCATTGGACGACTTGAGATCACGCCGCTCTACGTCATTGTCCTCTCCCCTCGACCTGACGTCGTGGCCGCTCGAGAGACGCAACGTGACAAGTCCGGTTACGGGGAATGGAACGTCGAACAGTTCTGCGTCGACTTCGCCAATGAGACGCCCCACGTAGGGCTATGGATCGATACCTCGGATCAGACGCCCGAGCAATCGGTCGAGGAGATTCTTCAGCGACGCTCTGACGCCCGCGTTCGCTAGGGGTCACTTCACGGAATTGGAGATTCGCTGCGTGCAATTGAGTCGCCGCCAGTCCGACATTGTGTAGCTCGACCCTCCGACACCAACAATCTGCGACACTCAGTTGATTGCAATTNNACGCCCCAACTCGTTCGAAAATACGCTGTTCGCCTATCAAAGCGCCCATCGGCTTGCCGAACTACACTCCACTGAACTCGACGAAGGGAAGCGCATGACCAATCTCGCACCAAAACTGGACGACGGGCTGGGCAAGGATCGCAGCCCCGCGAGCGTCCTTGGTTTATCGATTATCACCCTGGGGATTTACTATTTAGTCTGGTACTACAAGATCAATGACGAAATTCGAAAGCACGACCCCACGATCAGAGTGACGCCCGGATGGGCGGTCGTAGCGATGTTTGTCCCGATCTGCAATCTCGTGAGCGGCTACAGCACTGCGGCTCGCATACGCCAGATGCAACTCGACGAAGGCGCCACGTCAACGATCTCGCCCATTGTCGCGCTGCTGCTGCAGATGTTCCTTGGCATTGGGTACCCGCTCTATATCGCGTCCCAGATGCGCGAGCACTGGCACGCCCACCGGCTGGCCGCTCGGCCAGCGACACCGGTGACGTCAGTACCACAGGCGCCCGCGGCTCCGGCATTCACGGCACCGTCGGCACCCACCTCAGCATCGGGCATCTCGAGGTGCAGCTCGGGGCACGAGGTGCCGGCGGGCGTCTCGTTCTGCGGCGAGTGCGGAGAATCGATCACGGGAGCAACTCGCACCGAGTAATTTCGCGGCGTTCAGCGGACGTGAATCGTGCTCCACGGCTCGGTCCGCCAGGCGGAGATTGTTGAAGTCGGCCCTCCGGCACCAACGAACTCCGGTACCCGAAGTCCTCGCTCGGTTAGGTTTCACAAATGATCTCCAACGCGGAAGTGGCCCGTAATGAACCATCTCACAAAGGTGCGTACTCCCACGATTCGAGCTGGGAACTTCCAGAACTTGCTCCGGTCCTCATCATCGTCAGCGTTGGACTACTTGTTGTTGGTAGTGGAGTAGCCACCGGGATTTCATTTGTGGGCCAGACAGGATTCCCGTCTGGCCTCGGATGGGTTCTCGTTTCTTCGGCGCTTCGATGGATCGATCCTTCAACTTCAACCATGCTGTTGCTTGGCGCCGCCCTGATCTGGTGGCAGTACGGCTACTGGAGTGCCAAGCAGAATTCCGAACTCCCACAAGAAGTCATTGACGTGCACGTCGCACGTTTGCGGACGATCGCAAAGTGGAATCTGGCCGCATTTGTCGTCACCATCGCGTCGGTGGTCCTCCTGATTCTCGCGTCGATCCTCCAGAACACTTATTCGGGGGCCGTGCTTCAGGAGTGGGCTGGTTCGGTCGAGACGATCTGCATGGCCTTGGGCACCCTCCTGCTATCACTTCTGGGCGTCGTTGGCCTACAGCGAATACTCGCCGCCTCGAGTGAGATTCTTGGTGATGACCCCTGACCCACTGAGTTCTGCCGTGGAACGCGAAGAACCCCCACCAAATGGTGGGGGTTCTTCAAGAAATCCCGGCGGCGACCTACTCTCCCAGGGGGGGACCCCCAAGTACCATCGGCGCTGGTGGGCTTGACTGCTGTGTTCGGAATGGGAACAGGTATATCTCCACCGCCATAACCACCGGAAACTGTGCGCTCGACCTCTTTCGAGATCAGAGCCGGCGTCAGCCGACCCTTGAGCGTCCTAGAACGAGCACGAACATCAAACTCCAAGCCCTCGGCCGATTAGTACCGGTCAGCTGAATGCGTTACCGCACTTACACTTCCGGCCTATCAACGTGGTCGTCTGGCCACGGGCCTTACCTGGTTAACCCAGTGAGTGATTTTATCTTGAAACGGGCTTCGCACTTAG